>CAZTTB010000024.1:0-28410 GCA_964616005.1 uncultured bacterium
CTCCGCCTCGAACAACACCTGCCCAGGCTCCAACGTACGCGTCGGCAGGGCCAGCGTTTCGGGAACCGGAGCCGCGGGTTCGCAGGCCGATGGATGGAGGGTTTGGGCTTTGAGGGTCGACATGGGGCCTCCCTTCGCCGGTTGCCACATCCCTCGAGGGTCGAGGGGGACAGACCGGCCGGAACCGTGGGGTCGCGCTACGGGAAGCTGCGCGACAGGCGGTCGAGGGCGTCGATCGCCGGTGCATAGTTGGGGTCGGCGGTACGCGCGGACCGGTAGTTGGTCTCGGCCTGACTCACGTTCCCGAGCTTCTCGTACACCTGGCCGAGGCGGTAGAACGCTTCGACGTAGGCCGGCGAACCCGGGCGCGCACCGCCCGGGTCGGTCGCTTCGAAGACGTCGATGGCGTCGTTCAGCTTCTGGATCGCATCCTGGTACCGTCCGAGGTAGATCAGGATGCGCCCTTGGTCGAGCAGCGGCCACATCGATGCCTTGCCGGCATCGGTACCGGTCGCCGCTTGGAACGCCTGCAGGGCCACGTCGAAGGAGCCGGCCTGCCAGGCGGCGCGTCCCCAGTCCATGGCGTAGGTGTAGTCGTGCGTGCTTTGGAACGCGGTCTTCAGTGGCGTGATGGCGGCGGCGGGGTCGCCTTCGGCCGCCTTCAGCAGGCCGCCCAGGTGCAGGTACCGGGGATCGGGCTCACCCTTGGTCAGCTTGGTGGCCAGGTCGAGTTGCGTCTGTGCGGCGGCCACGTTGCCCGTCAGGTAGAGCGCCTCGCCGTAGAGGTAGTGCGCGTTCGACTGATCCGGATACGTCTTGACGAGTTCCGGCCCGTTGAGTTGCGCCGCGGAGTTGTAGTACCCGCGGTCGAGCAGGTCCTGCATCTGGTTGAACGCGCTCTGCGCCAGCGCCAGGGGCAGCAGCAACACGACGAGGATGGGTGCGAACCGAAGCACGTATCCACGATAGCGCGGGCGAATGAGGAATGCTTAGCCGCCGATGTGGAGCGCCAACCAGTCCAGCCCGGCATCGGCCCGCCGCCTCAGGGCAGCAACGGCATCGAGATCGGGCGGCACCGCCTCCCGAGCGAGCTCCGCCAGCCGCTGCGCATCCACCGGAGCGGAGAAGGCGGGGGCGCGCACATCGGCGAGGAAGCCGGCGACCTTGGGGTCGTACACCAGGCCGGCGAAGCCGACGCCCACCCGCGCGGCCAGGATGAGGCCGTGGAGGCGGACGGACAGCACGTAGCGCGCGGCCGCGAGATGCGCCAGCGCTTCGGTCGGATTCGCGGCGAACAGCCGGGTGGCCTGCGTTGCCTGCGCGACCCGCTGTGCGGCGGTAGCGTCCTCCCGCTCATGAAGGCTCAGCGTCGCGACCTCCAGACCGGCTTCGCGCAGCAGTCTCCCCGCAGCGGCCAGGGCGTCGTTGAGGTCGTCGTGGCCCGAGCGGGGCACCAGCACTACGGGCCCGCCTGCTTCCGAGCGCGCCGGCGCCGGCAGCAGCAGGGCAGAGTCCGCTACCCGCTCGGCGGATAGACCGAGCTCGGCCAGCAGAGCCACGGAGGTGGCGTCGCGCACCGCCACAGGCAGGCCCTTCAAGGCACGGCCGACGCGCCGTCGGCCTTCGTCGCTGAGCGGTCCCACCGATTGCCCGTAGACCACCACGCGTTTGCCGAGCTTGCGCGCCAGCCCGATGACCGTCAGGTAGTACGCCAGGCTGCGTCGGCTGGTGCCGTCCTGCAACAGGCCGCCGCCTCCGGAGACGACAACGTCGGAGCGCAGGAGCGTCGGCACCAGGCCCGCATAACGGTGCGCTGCGGCCACTCCGTGGAGCGCCCGGGTGGCCGCCGGGTTTCCGGAGAGCACCTGGGGTTCGATGCCGCGTGCGCGCAGGCCCTCTACCAGCCCCGCCAGAAGCGCTTCGTCCCCCAGGTTGCCGAAACCGTAGTAGCCACTCAGGACGGCGCGCGCTGGGCGGACCCCGGCATCACGCTCCACGGCCGTCACCCGGGCTGGCCAGCCAGGCACGGCCCAGGGCGACCGCACCGCGAAGGACCGGCACCAGCACGAAGCCGATGACGAGCCCGAGGACCAGGGCGATCGCGGTGCGTTCCGCGGAGACGAGCAGCGGCGTGTGGTAGTGGCTGAAGGTGTTGAGCACGCTGGCCTGCGCCAGGACGCCCCCGGTCAGCAACAGGCCGCGGAACCACGAAGGCCAGCGCGGGTTGGCCAGAGCCAGAAGCGCCAGCGGGTGCCCGATCAGCTCCTTGAAGCGCGGCCGCACGAACAGGTCGGAGAGCCACTGTCGGAGCGCCAACTCGGCGTGGCTGGCGCCGATGAGCGGCGTGTTGCCTCGACGCATGAAGGCGACGGCCAGGGCGGCCAGCGCCAGCAACGCAAGGGCTACGTGACCGACGCGGACCTCGGAGCGCCAGAAGTCACGCACCCAGGCAGCCGGACGGCGGAAGCGCAGCGCGTAGTGGAACAGGAAGAGCGCCGGGGGAACGATCAACGTGGCGCCGACCCCCGCGAAGGGCCGGATGGCGAGCATGGTGTCGCGCTCGCTCCCCACCGCCGCCAACAGCGCCGCACCGGCCAGGCTGATGAGCGTGGCGAGCACCACGCTCCACACGTTCTTTCGCAGATGCCCGTACCCCAGCACCGGGAACGTGAGCGCCGCCATGAGCGCCAGCGCGTCCCAGCGAGGCCCGCCGGCCGCCACTCCCAGGATCGCGACGAGCGCGGCCACGAGGAGGCCCCACGCGCCGGGGAAGAGGCCGATCAAGAGCAGCACCCCTGCCAGCACGCCGACGCCGGCGAGCGCCCGCAGGGCGGTGCTGGTGTGGTAGTGGAAGGTCTGCGTCTGCAGCGGGCCGACCTGGTAGCCGGCGCTCTTCAGAGCCGAGGTGAGTCCACTCACCATGCGGTCGGTGTTCGTCAGCAGGTCACCCTGGTCGGTGGTGGTGTAGGGGCGAAGGTAGAGCAGCCGGATGTTGCGCTCGCTCACCGCGAGCATGTACTTGTCGATCAGATCGCGAGGGCTGAGGCGCCGGTCGATGTAGTCCTGGTTGAACGACAACAACCGCACGGTCGGCACCTTGTTCAGCAGACTGTCCAGACCGGCCTGTGGCGTGCCTTCGATGAGCGCCGTCAGGTAGGGTTGCGACGCCTTCACGACCGCAGCGAGGCTTCCCGGGAAGCCGGCCACTTGTGTGCCGGCGTAGATCAGGTAGTGGGCGTTGCTGGGGAAGTCGGAACCGGGGTCCAGCAGCCGGTAGGGCGCGTTGCGCGGACGGTAGGCGATGTCGAAGCCGGCATCGGCCCAGGCCTTCAGCTCGGCTCGGTCGGGCCCTGCCGGAAGGCTGCTGCGTACGTCCCCTGGGTAGACGTACCAGGAGCGGCCGTTCCAGGTCAGGGTCCGGGGCTTCGGCACGTTATGGGCGACGAGCGCGTCGAGGGCGCCGGGCCGCAGGGCCGACACCAGCGTGGAATCGCCGGGCACGTCGGGCGGCGTCCGGCCGGCGGCCAGCGCCTGCGCGCGCGCCTCGCTGCCCAGGATCGCGGACGCTTCGCCCTTGGCGACCAGACTGTCGATGGTGTCCTCGTAGACGGCGATGCCGGTGAGGCCCAGCGTCCGGTAGTGCTTGGCCAGGTCCAGCGGAGAGCGCCCGAGTAGATTGGCCTGGTCGGTGAGCGCCTGGGCGTCCATCACCAGGGCGACGTGCTCGCTCACGCCTTCGGCCTGGATGCGGCGGACGACCAGGATGCCGGCGGGGATCAGGCTGAGGACGATCAGGAGCCACAGCAGGCGGCGCAACCGGGGGTCGAGCACGGGTTCAGCCTCCGTTCGGCATGGCGATGCAGTGACGCACGTAGCTCGCCAGCACGTCCAGGGCGACGCGGTTGCGGCCGCCCTCGGGGATGATCAGATCGGCGTGCTGTTTGGTCGGTTCGACGAACAGGTCGTGCATCGGCTTGACGCTGCGCCGGTACTGCGCGATCACGCTCTCGGCCCGGCGACCTCGCTCGCGCACGTCACGCTCCAGGCGACGGATGAAGCGCTCGTCGGGAGGAGCGTCGACGAACACCTTGAGCGTGAAGCGCTCGCGGAGCGTCGGTTCGTGGAGCACCAGGATCCCCTCGACCACCAGCACCGGCGCGGGGTTCAGCGTTACCGTCTGCAGCGAGCGGTCGTCGCGCTCGAAGTCGTAGACGGGGCGTTCGACGGGTCGTCCCTGCACCAGCGTGTCCACGTGTTCCACCAGCAGGTCGTTGTCGAAGGCGCTCGGCTCGTCGTAGTTGATCATGGCGCGTGCCGCCGGCGGGATGTCCGCCTGCGCGAGGTAGTAAGCGTCCTGGGGCAGGATGGTCACGTTGTCGGCGCCGGCGGCGTCGACGATGGCTTCGGCGACCGTCGTCTTGCCCGACCCGGTGCCGCCCGCCAGACCGATCACGAGCGGCTTCGGGTGCCGCACTCAGCCGACCCTCCGGCTCACCGCTGGGCCTCGCCCGGGACCGTCTGGGCGACGTCCGCCGATGCCGCGCGCCGCCGCTCGGCCCGTTCGGCGGCGGCGTGGATGAAGCCGCTGAACGGTGGGCTGGGGCGCATCAGGCGGGAGCGGAACTCCGGGTGCGACTGGACGCCCAGGAAGAACGGATGCTCCGCGATCTCGATCGCCTCCACCAGGCCCTCGCCGCGGCCGGCCATGCCGGGGGTGATGCCGGAAACGGTCAGGCCCGCCGCCTTCAGCCGCTCGACGTAGCGCGGGTTCACCTCGAAGCGGTGCCGATGACGCTCGTAGGCGATGCCCTGGCTGGTGGGTGCCGGATCGTAGAGCGCCGCCAGCAGCGTCCCGGCGCTGACGCGCATGGGCCAGCTCCCCAGCCGCATGGTGCCACCCATGTCGGCGACCTCGAGCTGTTCGGGCATCAGGTCGATGACCGGATGGGGCGTGTACGGGTCGAACTCGGTGGAGTTCGCTGCTTCGAGGCCGGCGACGTGCCGGGCGAACTCGATGACCGCCACCTGCATCCCCAGGCAGATGCCGAGGTAGGGAACGAGGTGCTCACGCGCCACCTGAGCGGCCCGCACCTTGCCCTCGATGCCGCGCACCCCGAATCCGCCGGGCACCAGGATGCCGTCGAACTCCTTGAGCGGCGTGAGATCAGCTTCCACCAGCGCCTCGGCGTTCACCCACTCGATCGAGACGCGCGCATCGTTGGCGATGCCGGCGTGCTTCAGGGCCTCCATCAGGCTCAGGTAGGCGTCGGGCATGGCGACGTACTTGCCGACGACCGCGATCGCCACCTCGCGGGCCGGTTGACGCATCACCCGCACCGCTTCCTGCCACACCCGCAACTCGGGCGTGACGCGCTCCAGGCCCAGCATGCGCTCGACGAAGCGGCCGATGCTCTGTTGCTCCAGCATCTCCGGCACGGCGTAGACGAAGTCGGCGTCGAAGGCGTTGAAGACGGCATCGGCCTCGACGTTGGTGAACAGGGCGATCTTGCGACGGGCTTCTTCCGGGACGGGGGTCTTCGAGCGCAGGATGATGCCGTCCGGCTGGATCCCGACGCCGCGCAAGGTGGCGACGGAATGCTGGGTGGGCTTGGTCTTGTACTCCTCGCTGGTGCCGAGGTACGGCAACAGCGTCACGTGCAGGTAGAGGGTGTTCTCGCGGCCCATCTCGAAGCGCAGCTGGCGGATGGCTTCCAGGAAGGGCAACGACTCGATGTCCCCGACCGTCCCGCCGACCTCGACCAGCACCAACTCCGCGGCGACCCGCTCGCCTGCGTCGATGATCCGTTGCTTGATCTCATCGGTCACGTGCGGGATGACCTGGACCGTCTGAGACAGGTAGGCGCCGCGGCGCTCTTTCTCGATGACCGTCTGGTAGACCTGACCGGTCGTGATGTTGTTCCCGCGCGCCAGGTCGACGTCGAGGAAGCGTTCGTAGGTGCCGATGTCCAGATCGGTCTCGGCGCCGTCGTCGGTGACGAAGACCTCACCGTGCTCGTAGGGACGCATGGTGCCGGCGTCCACGTTGATGTAGGGATCGATCTTGACGGCGGTGACAGCGTAACCGCGTGCCCGCAGCAGGGCGCCGATACTCGAGGTGGCGATGCCTTTGCCGAGGCTCGATACCACCCCACCCGTGACGAAGATGTACTTGCGCTCCATGCCTCACCTTCCCGGGATTCCATGCTACCACCCCCCCGTCCTCCGACAGAGGTCGGGGCCGGGGAGCGATCGCGTTGGATGATACACTCCGCGGGGGTGATGGCGTTCACCCTTTCCATGAACCGCTCCGCGTTCGGCTGATGACGCCTATCCACCACTCCAGGAACGCTTCGGAGTCCTCATGCTCATCCTCGGAGTCATGCTGGGGGGCGCCCTCGGCGCGCTGTCACGCTACCTGGTCACCAACGTCGTACAGGGAGCCCTGCAGGGGACCGGCTACGCCGGATTCCCGCTGGCTACGCTGCTGGTCAACGTGACCGGCTCGTTCCTGCTCGCCTTCGTCACGGAGCTCGGTCTTCGCGGCCTGGTGTCGCCGGCCGCACGTGTCGCCGTGGGCACCGGCTTCCTGGGCGCGCTCACCACCTTCTCGACCTTCGAGCTGGAGAGCCAGTTGCTGGTGCGCGAGGGCGAACTCGTGCGTGCCGGTGCCTACGTGATGGCCAATCTGGCGGTCGGTTACCTCGCCATCCTGGCGGGGCGGGCAGCCGCCCTGCGCCTGGCGGGGGCGCCGTGAGCGCGGGCCGGGCGATCGCTCACGGCGACGCCTCGCTGCTGCGTGTCTACTTCGGCGAGAGCGACCGGATCTCCGGCCGGCCCGCTTCCGAGGCGCTGCTTGCGGCCGCGCACGATGCGGGTCTCGTGGGCGCGACCCTGTTCCGCGGGAGCCTCGGGTTCGGAGCCAACTCGGTGGTGCGCCATCCCCAGCCCTTCCGGCTGTCGGGCGATCTCCCGATGGTGCTGGAGGTCGTCGACGACGGGGAGCGGATCGATGCGTTCGTGCAGGCCCTGGGCGCGTTGTTGACCGGCGGCGGGCTGATCACGGTCGAGCGCGTGGCGGTGCTGCGCGGGGGCGTCGAAGGGGAGGACCGGGCGCCATGAGGGTGCTGCACCGTGCCGGGATGGAGGGCGCTTCGCTGCTACGCGTCTACACCTTGGCCGGGGACAAGGTCGGGAAGGTGAGTCTGGCCGAGGCGCTGGTCCGCGCCGCCAGGCGGCAGGGCCTTCGCGGCGCCACGGTCCTGCCGGGCTTGAGCGGTTTCGGCCGTCACGGGGTCGATCACCCGATGACGGTGCAGCTCTACCGGCCGGAGCGGCAGCCCCTGGTGGTGGAGCTGGTCGATGAGCCGCAACGGTTGCGGCGCTTCGTCGAGCAGGAGGTCGCGCCCATCGACCGCTGGGGCCGTCTGGCGACGATCGAGCGGCTCCAGTTGCACGCCTACCACGCCACGCCGGACGTACCGGAAGGCTAGCCGGCGAACGCGTGGGTCGTGGTAGAGTCGCGTCCAGCCCGACGCGGCGGGTCCTTCAGGGACCGTGCCGGGACGCCGCGTCGAACGGTTGGACCCGTCCCGGCCCGGCGACACCGCACACCTCGAGGGAGCGCAGACTTCGGTGGAAGAGCAGTCTCGCAGGAAGGGCATCCTGTTCGTGATGACCGGCGCGTCGGGCGTCGGCAAGGACACCATCCGACGGGCGGCGTTGCCCCGGATCGACAACCTCAGCTACTCGATCTCCGCCACCACGCGCGCCCGCCGGCAGGGCGAGGTGCACGGCGAGCAGTACTACTTCTATGACCGCGACACCTTCGAGGACATGATCGCCCGTGACGATCTGCTGGAATACGCCGACTACGTCGGCGACTACTACGGCACGCCGGCCGGGCCGGTGCGCCGTAGCCTGGCCGAGGGCCGCGACGTGCTGCTCGAGTTGGAGTTGGTGGGCGCCCGCAAGGTCAAGCGCAAGATGCCGGAGGCCGTGATGGTGTTCATCGCGCCTCCTTCGCTGTTCGAGCTCGAGCGCAGGTTGCGCGGTCGCGGAACCGACAGCGAGGAGAAGATCCAGAAGCGCCTGCGTCGAGCCCGCGAGGAGATCCGTGCGGTGCGGGAGTTCGATTTCGCCATCGTCAACGACGAGCTCGAGGACGCGGTGCGGTTGTTCGGGAGCATCATCGAGGCCGAACGCGCGCGTGCCGCCCATCTCAGTGAGCGCGCAGTCGAGGCCTTCCTGCGAGAGACCGAGGCCCGGCCCGAGTAGCGCCCGATGCGCGCCGGCCTCGGGTTCGCACGCCCTCCAGAAGCTCCGGAGCGCACGCCGGGGAGCGCCACTGTCGTGTAGAATCACCTGTTCGGAGGTCGCCCCGGTGGGGATCGGCGACCCGATCTCGAGGATGCGCGCCCTTCGGGGCGTTGCCGGCGGGCTACGGCCTGCGGAGGAGGTTCCGGTGGCCCAGGAAGGCTACGACACCCTGATGGCGTTGACCGATTCGCGATACCGGCTGTCGATGATCGTGGCGCGCCGCGCCGCGCAGCTCAAGGCCGGCATCCCGACGACGCTCGACAGCGATGCCGCGCCGCATACCAGCAACACCGTGAGCATCGCCATGAAGGAGCTCGAGACGACCCACGACATCGTGTGGGGCGATGAGCTTCCCAGCGCCGACGATCTGCGGAGGCTGGTGGAGCGGCGCCCGGAGGAACCGAGCTTCGGTGTTGTCCGACCCGAGCCGGCCGACGAGGAGTAGACCCCGTCTCATCGTCGCTGCGAGTGGTGGCGTGGCGGCGATCAAGACGCCCACGCTCGTTCGGCGGCTCCGTCAGGCGGGCTGCGAGGTGCGGGTGGCGGCGACGCCCGATGCCTACGCGTTCGTGACGCCTCTCTCGCTCGCGGTCGCGTCGGGCGGCGAGGTCTTCGACCGGGATCGCTGGTTCGCCGCGGACGGACGGGTACGGCACCTGGAGTGGTCGCGTTGGGCCGATGGCTTGATCGTCGCTCCGGCGACCGCCGATGCACTGGCGAACGCTGCAGCGGGAAGGGCCCATGACGTGATCTCGGCGCTGATCGTCGCCGGCGTGCCGCGGGTGCTCTGGGCGCCTGCCATGAACCCGTCGATGTGGGGCCATGCACGGGTGCAGCACAACGTGGAGACGCTGGCCGGGTTGGGCCACGACTTCGTCGGGCCGGTGCAGGGACCGTTGGCGAGCGCCGAGGAGGGTGAGGGGGTGGGGCGCATGGCCGAACCGGACGCGATCGTGTCCGCGGCGCTGGGGCTCCGCTTCGATCGTGACCTGCGCGACGTCCGGGTGCTGGTGTCGGCCGGACCGACCCGCGAGTACCTCGATCCGGTGCGCTTCATCAGCAACCCGTCGAGCGGGAGGACGGGGTTCGCTTTGGCGGAGGCCGCGCGGGCGCGCGGCGCCGCCGTCACGCTGGTGAGTGGGCCCTCCGCCCTCTCCGATCCGCCGGGCGTGCACGTCGTGCGCGTCGAGGACGCCGCCGGGATGCTGGCCGCGCTGGCCGAACGCTTCGACGATAGCGACCTGCTGGTGATGAGTGCCGCGGTCGGCGACTGGCGACCGGCGGACCGTTCGGAACGCAAGGAGCCCAAGACGGAAGGGGAGCGTTCGCTCCGGCTGGTGCGCACGACGGACATCCTGGCGACGCTGGCGACGCGGCGGCGGCATCAGGTGGTCGTCGGCTTCGCGATGGAGACGCACGAGGGGGTCGAACGGGCGGCCCGCAAGGCGCGTGACAAGGGGCTCGCGTTCATCATGCTGAACTACCCTGCGCGTCCCGGTGTCGGGTTCGGCACCGCGGAGAACGAGGTCACCCTGGTGCGCCCGGACGGCTCGTCGGAGGCGTGGCCGCGGATGTCGAAACGCGACCTGGCCGACGCGATCCTCGATCGTGCCGCGGCACGGCTCGCCGAGGACGTGGGGTAGGAGACGCGCAACGTGGCTCGGCAGAAGGTATACTGAATAAATATGCCGAGTAAAGAGTACAGACAACGCCTCATCGCGGAGCTGGTCGAGAACGAGTTCATCTCGACACAGTCCGAGATCGCCGAGCACCTGGCGAAGCGAGGCATCAAGGTCACGCAGGCCACCATCAGCCGTGACGTCAATGAGCTCAGGCTGGTCCGCCTGCCCGCGGGCAACGGCCAGCACCGCTACCGGTCGACGCCGCTGACCGCCCAGGAAGACGTGGTGGGCGAGCTCAGCCAGCGCTTCCGGCTGTTCGTGCGCGACCTCGACCGGGGAGGGAACATCCTGGTCATCAGGACCGACGAGGGCCACGCGTCGGGGATCGCCTTCGTCCTCGACAAACTCGACCGCGAGGAGATCGTTGGGACGCTCGCCGGACAGAACACCATCCTGGTGATCGCCCGCAGCGAAGAGCGCGCCGTCCACCTGCTCGAGGAGTTCGAAGCCCTTCTGGAGTGACGCTGTCGAGGTCCGGCGCGTGCCCGGCGGATGGACGCTGGGACGCCACGGTGCCGTGGGCACGCGTGCTAGCCTGAGCGCCCATAGGAGGCCCGCATGCGCAGGTGGTTGCTCGTCCTCTCGACCCTGCTTCTGAGCGCCGGCGCGCTGGCGTCGAGCGTGGTGGTGTACCCCTTCGACAGCCAGGACACGTTGCTGGGCGTTGCCGTGGCCGATCGCGTGGCCGCAGCGTTCGACGGTCGAGCTACGGTGGTCGGTCCCGAGGTAGCCCCTGGGCTCCTGCCCCCGCTCGTCGCACAGGGCGGCTTCATCAATCTGGTCACGCTCGTGGGTTCCGGCGCCATGACCGGTCCCAGTGGCGCGAGCCTGATCCGTGGCGCGACGGGCGCCGATGTCGGCGTCACAGGCAGCATCGCCATCACCGACCAGGGCTACCGGCTGTCGCTCGAGATCGCCTCGAGATCGGGTTTGCGGCGCGTCACTCTCGATGCGCCCAAGGACGCGCCCGGTCTGCTGGCGCGGGAGGCCGCGGGCTCGGTGGCATCGGCGTTGGGCCTCGGCGTCCCCAAGGTCGACACGACCCTCGATCTGTCCGGCGCGTACGGGCAGTACGTGCGGGCCCTCGCGCTGGTGTCCGCCGGCCTGCCGCAGGACGCGGGCAACCTGCTGTCGCAACTGGCGCAGCAGGGGCGGCTGTCGGCTCGGGCGCAGCGTCTGGCCGACGATCTCGACGCCGTGCTCGGCAGCGGTGAAGGCAAGGACCCGCTCCGCATGGCGGTGATCTCACTCAGCCTGTCCCAGCTCGTCGTGACGCGCAGCGTGGAGTTGTTCCAGAAGGCACTCGACGCTACCGGCCTGCCGGTCGCGCAAGTGTGGATCGGCGCGCTCGACAGCAGCGTCAACGACAAGCAGGGCGCGACGGCGGCCTTCGACCGTGCCGCGCAGAGCTACCCGTTCGGCCTGGCTGCGCGTGCGGCCTATCGCAACGATCGCGGCATCGACGGTGTGTCGGCCGACATCGATGCGGTGCTGACGCGCGCCTCGAACGATACGGCGGGCCCGGCCTCGTTGCTCGGCGCTTCCGTGGCGGCCCAGCAGGCGAAGCTGGTCGATCGCGAGAAGAGCGCGCTCCGGGCGCTCAGCCACGCCGCGCCCTTCCTCACCTACAGCTTCGAGCGACTGTCCTACATCGCGTTCGACCAGGACCAGCCGCTCGCCGCGGCGGAAGCCCTACGGGTGGCGGTCGAGCTCGCTCCGTCCAACGCTCTGTACTGGACCAACCTGGGGTGGTCGTACTACCTCCTCGGGTTCTTCGACCGCAGCCAGCAGGCGTCCCAGAAGGCGCTCGACCTCGACGCGAGGGAGTCGATCGCTGCGTACAACCTGGGGTTGGTGAAGGTGGTGACCGGCCACCTGGAGGCCGGCCTGTCCGATTACAGCGCCGCCCTGCGCGTCGACCCCAAGGTGGACCAGGAAGCGATCCACGATCTCGAACGTGCCCGTACGCGCTTCCCCGATGCGACGGGCGTGCACTTCGCGCTGGCGCGGTTGTACGAGGCCAACGGACAGCGGACGGAAGCGCGCCAGGCCTACCAGGCCTATCTCGACGCCACTACCGCGGGCGCGCCGCTCCGATCCGAGGCCGAACACCGCGTCACGGTGTTGAGCGCTCCGCCGCCGCCCATGGAGCTGAACGGGGCGGTGAAGCTCACGCTCGGGCAACGCGGTCCCGACGCTGCGCCATACCACCCGGGCGATGCGGTCTACCCGAGCTTCGAGCTCAGCACGCCCGGTGATGCTCTACCCGGGCAGGTGAGCGTGAGCTACCGCCTGCTCGGTGGCGATGGCGGCGCCATCGCCACGGCCACGGAACAGGTCACCGTTCCCAGCAACGCCGTCGGCTTCGTGGTCGACGACCTGGCGTTGACGCTGCCCACCGACCTCAGCCCCGGCAGCTTCCGGCTCGAGATCGCCGCCCGGTCGAGCGACGGCCGTAACGTCACGGGACAGACCACGCTCGACGTGGCCGGTGCGCCGGAGGCGCTGCGCCAGCTCCTCGGACGGGGCATCAGCATGACCTCGCTCGATACCGGTGCCAAGCTCTACGACGGTGGCGATCTGCAACATCCCGGTGCGCTCCCGGGCATCCTCGTGCAGGAACTGAGAGCCACGGCCAACGAGGCCGAACAGGCCCTCCCCAAGGCGACCACGGGACGGTTCAAGGGGCTGTCGGGATCCGAGATCTTCCAGCGGAGCACGACGCAGGACGTGACCGACTTCCTCCACTACCTGCTGGCGTCGGGTGCGCGGAACACCAGCTTCACCTTCGTCGATGCCTACGCACAGTGGGTGCTCGACGGGACGCCGGCCGAGCCCAAGCCGAACTCCCAGTAGCGGTCCGGTGGCAGCGTGAACGGGCGGCTCCCCACGTAGGGAGCCGCCCGTTCACACAGGAGGGTCGATCGTTGGTGCTGCGGCGGTGGCTCAGCCGAGCAGCCGGCCGAAGATGCGGAAGCCGGCCAGGTAGGTGCCGATCGCCGAGCCGAGTGTGGCGAGGAGGAACACCAGGAACGTTCTCGCGACCCGGTTGCGCCACCAACCACGGACGCTGGTGACGTCCTGCCGGAGCGTCGAGAAGTCGCCGACGTTGGGCCTGCGCAGCCACAGCTCGACGCCGGCCGCGACGAAGCCGGCCCCCACCAGCGGGTTGAGCGAGGTGAGGGGAGCCGCCAGCGCCGTCGCCAGGATGGTGATGGGGTGGGCCAGCGCGATGAGGGCGCCGATGGCTGCGAGGCCCCCGTTGATCACCACCCAGTCTGCCAGCAGTGACAGGCCCAACGCAGGGCTCCGCGCGAAACCGAGCACGAACCCGACCAACACCACGGCCACGATGAGCCAGGGAACGATCTTCCCCCAACGGCGTCCGCGGGGCACCTGGGACAGCGCGGCGATGCGCTCGGCGGGACCCGGATCTTGCGGCTGGCGCAAGGTCTCCGCTACGCCCTGGAGGTGTCCCGCTCCCAGCACGACCAGCACGTTCGGGCGCGTCTCGGCTCCGGCGAGGGCGGCGGCCTCCTGCTCGAGCCGTGCAGCGATGTAGCGGTCGCGCTCGGCGATGAGCGGCAGGTAGAGGCGCTCGCTGCGTTCGGCGAACTCGGTGAAGGTCGCCTCGAGCATATCTCCCTCCTTGAGACGCTCGATCTCCTCCTCGCTGATCTCCTCGCGACTCAGCACGCTGGCCGCCAGTCCTGCCAGGATCGTCAGCCGTTGCCACCAGGGAACGTTGGCGTAGACGCGGCGCAGCGTCACGCCGATGTCGCGGTCCACCAGCTGGAGCGGCAGTCCGGCCTCGCGCGCGCCTTCGATGGCGGCCTTCATCTCGGCGCCGGGTTCGATGTCGAGCTGATCGGCGAGCCGTTGCTGGAACGCGCCGAGAGCCAGGTTGGCCGCGACCATCCCCGCCTTGCCTTCACGGAAGACGCGGAAGAGGTCCATCTTGGCCCAGCGATCGGCATCGGTCAACGCCGCGAAACGGCCCGCATCGAGCTCGATGGCCACGGCGTCGAAGTGCCCGCTACGGGTCAGCCTCGCCACCACCTCCGCGCTCGACCGAGATACGTGGGCGGTCCCCAGCAGCGTGAAGCGCACGCCGTGGGCGTCCACTTCCACGAAAGGCTGATCGCCGACGATGGCGGTCAGCTCGGCGGGGCCGTTCGAATCCTCGGTGGCGCCACCGTCCATGCCCTCGCCGCTGGCGAGCGGTGCCCGGTCTCCCGGGGCGGCGTCCTCGGCTGCTGCGTCGTGCGGGCCGGTGTCGCGACCGGCATCGGATCCAAGCGTCATGGCGCGAGTGTACCCAACCGCGGCGGTCGGCGCGCCATCGGACGGGACAGCGCCGAGCGCCCGGCGCCGGCCGTCAGGGGCGAGACAGCTGCCGCAGCGCGCTGATCTGCTCCACGGTCGCCATCACCAGGAGCCGGTCGCCGGCTTCGAGAACGAACTCCGACTCCGGGTTCGGATGCGTCTCGTTGCCCCGGAACACGGCCAGAACGCTGGCTCCGGTGCGCCGTCGCAAGTCGAGCTGACGCAGCGTGCGGCCGGCGAGCTCGCTGCCCTCGGTCACCGGCTCCTCCTCGATGGCGAGCTCACCGCGGCGCTCGCGCAGCGTGCCGTGCAGGAAGTCGACGGTGGCGGGACGCACCACCGTATTGGCGAGGCGTCGCCCGCCCAGCGTGTACAGGTCGATGGCTCGATCGGCGCCCGCCCGCTCGAGCTTACGGACGGCGGCGGCGTCGTCGGCGCGAGCCACGATGGTCAGATCGGCGTTGAGCGAGCGAGCCGTCATCACCACGAAGGCGTTGGTGGCGTCGCTGTTGGTGGCGACCACCACGCCGCGAGCACGCGCCAGTCCTGCCTCGAGGAGCACCTCCTCCTCGTCGCCGTCGCCGATGACGAAGGGCACGCCCGCGTCCTGCAGAACGCTTCCCACGGCGGGATCGGAATCGACGACGACGTACGGAACGTGCTCGTGCGCCAGTTCCTCGGCCGACCGCCGACCCATGCGGCCGTAGCCGACCACCACCACGTGAGCGCTCATCGCCGCGATGCGTTGTCTCATGGTTCTCCTTCCCAGCGGGTCGCGTACCTGCTGCGCCACCAGGAACTCCATCACGGCCGCCAGCAGGTAGAAGAGGCTGCCGATGCCGGCCACCGCCACTACGATCGCCACCGCCCGCCCGGCGGTGCCGAGCGGGTAGAGCTCGGCGTACCCCACGGTCGTGACGGTGATGAACGTCATGTACAGCGCGTCCATCCAGGACGCGCCGAAGCGCAGCCAGGTCAGCTTGAAGGCGACCGTGCCCAGGAGCACCACCGCAGCGAACAGCACCAGCGGGTAGCGGACCCGCACCAGGAAACGCCACCCCTCGTCGGTGCGCCGGCCGGCCGGCGGCTTCATGATGGGCCGGGCGTCCACGGCGACACGACGCGCGCACGCGTTCCTTCGTTGAGGCGCGTGCCGCGCCCTTCGAGAAGGCGCTGTCGGCAGGGCAGCTCCACGGCTCCAGTATGGCAGGGCGGGAGCGCGCCGCCGGGCCGACCGGACGCTACGCACCGTTCAAGGCACCACGTC
Organism: uncultured bacterium; assembly: GCA_964616005.1. GTDB lineage: Bacteria > Deinococcota > Deinococci > Deinococcales > Trueperaceae > JASBRS01. Next base: position 15,592 of record CAZTTB010000024.1, read on the forward strand.
CTCCGACCGCCAGCGGTCCTCGTCGAGCGTCCAGATACGGCGACGCAGCGGTGGGCCCAGCTCCAGCCGATCGCAGCGTCGAGGTGTCAGGCGCACGGCCGCGAAGGTGGCCGGCGGCCGGTCCCCGGATTCCGGCCCCGCTGCCTCGGTCGCCGGGGCGTCGCGCAGCGGGCTGCCGGGTGCCGGCGACGCGAACAGCTCCCTGGTGTCGAGCGGGAGGGCGGTCCAAACGGCAACCGCGTGGTCGTCGAAGCGATGCACCTGGGCGCGCCCCAGCAGGCGCAACTGCAGTCCGACCTCGGGGCGCCACAGACACAGCTCGAGCCAGCCGCCCGCTGTGAGCGCTGCCATCTTGGCGCTGCGAGCATCGCTGGCGAACGTTGCGGAGCCGTCCGGAGCGAGGTGGCGCAGCACCACCGTGCGCACCTCGGGCATCCCGGCGGGGGAGACGCTGGCCGCCTGTGCCAGCGGTCGGCCGTTGGCCCCTTCGAACGCCTCCTGGAGATGGGATAGGAATGGTGGCCTCACGAGCGCCAGTGTCGCTGGCTGCGGCACCGCCCCGCAAGGGGCGGCAGGCCCGAGCGCGGCGCCAGGCGACCGGCGAACGACGGCCGTCCTACAATGTGGCATGTCCAAGAAGAATCAACGGCGCAAGGCCGAGCGTCGCAGCGTCGAGGAGGCCCGCAAGATCACGGCGGGCAAGATGGTGCGGTTGTTGCTCAAGTCCCTGGTGTTCGCCATCCTGCTGACGGTCGTGGTGATGGTCCTCAGCAGCCTCGGCGTTCCGGGCCTGGGGAAGTTCTGGGTGCAGATGCTGCTGGTGTTCGGCGCCTACCTGCTGGTCTACCCGATCCTGATGAGCGAGTTCCGGCCGAGCAGGAAGCGGAGGGACGTCGAGGAGGAGGCGTGATCCGCGGCGCAGATCACGCGCCGCGCAGCGAGCACCCCGGCAGCCTCTACGACCAGGTCCGGTTGGCGCGGCTGTGGCTCCCGCTGACCATCGTCGGCGTGGTGCTGCTCCACCAGCTGGTGGTGGTGCCGCTGGGAGGCGAACGTTACCAGTTCTGGGCGCAGCTGCTGTTCTACAGCATCCTGGGGCCGCTGGCCACCTTCGTGACCCTCAACTGGATCGCCACCGAGGTGCGCCTGCGCGAGCAGGCGCAGGAGGAGCTGGCGCGCCTGTTCGACCAGTTGCGGAGCAGCCACGAGCTGCTCACCGCCATCCAACAGGTCACCGAGCAGTTCGCCGCGGCGACCGACCTGGAGGCTGCGCTATCGGCCGCTTCCCGTGGCATCCGCGACGTCACCGGGGCGATGGCGGTGGCGGTGCTGGTCGGCCCCACCGAGCTGGGCGTCACCAGCGGTGTGGGGCTGACCCCGGAGTACGAACGCGATGCGCTGGAGCGCGATCGCGCGCTCCGTGTGCTACAGCCCCTCGGTGAACGGAGCCGCATCGCCGACCGGGACGGCTGGGTGCTCACCGTGCCGCTGACCTGGGGGGGAAAATTGGAAGGCTCGCTCCACGCCTATTACGCTGCCGACCCGGACGACCGGCAGCGTGAAGCCTTCTCCATCCTCGCCTCCGAGTTCTCGGCGGCCGCCGAAGCCACACGGAGCCGTGCCCGCGACCTGATGACGCTGTTCGACGTCGACCGCTCGATCCGCGCGGAGGGGAACCTGGAGCGCTTGCTGCACACGCTCCTGGCTCAGATGATGTCGCGGGTGGAGGCGCTCACCGGCGGCGTCTACCTGTTCGACGAGGGCAACCTGCTGCAGCTGCGGTCGGCCGAGGGCGTCCCCCAGGAGGCGGGCAAGTTGCCGGTGCGGCTGGGCGAGGGCCTCGTGGGTCGCAGCGCCCAGTCACGCGAGCCCAGCATCGTCAGCCGCCTCTCGGTCGCCGACCGGGCCGACGGCGGTCCGCTGCTCGCGCAAGCGGGCAGCGCCGTGACCACGCCCGTCTACGCCGAGGAGGGCCTGCTCGGCGTAGTGGTGCTCACCCACTCCGACCCCGACCACTTCGACGCTGCCAACCTGCCGCTCCTGGGGCTGCTGGCCAACCAGGTGAGTCTGGCGGTCCGGAACGCCAACGCCTACCTGCACTCCGAGGAGCTGGCGATCGCGGAGGAACGCGCCCGTATCGCCCGCGAGATCCACGATGGAGTGGCGCAGTCACTCGCCTTCGCGGCCCTCAAGCTCGATCTGGTGGCGCGCCTGTTGAAGCGCGACGTGGCCAAGGCGACCATCGAGCTGGACGCCGCCAAGGACACCGTGCGCGAGACCATCAAGGAGGTGCGGCGCAGCATCTTCGCGCTCCGGCCGATCGACCTCGAGCGTCACGGCTTCGTGGAGACGGTGCGACGCTACGCCATCGATTTCGGTCAGCAGAACGACGTTCACGTGCGTCTCGAGCTCGGCGAGCTGCCGGAGCTCGGCATCAAGTCGGAGGCGGTGCTGTTCCGGATCTTCCAGGAGGCCATGAACAACGTCGCCAAGCACGCCGCGGCACGCACCGTCGACGTCCGGGTGGGAGCCGACGGCGGACGCATGGCCTTCATCAGCGTGGAGGACGACGGCAGGGGATTCGATCCGGTGCAGGTGGGCGATCGCGTCACCAGCGCCGGTGGGCTGGGACTGCGCCAGATGCGCGAGCGCGTGCAGGCACGCGGGGGTCATTTCGAGATCGTCAGCGAACCCGGCCTCGGGACGCGTGTGATGGCGGCCGTGCCCGAGTAGATCCACAGAACGACCGCGGCCGCCCCCAGGGGCGGCCGCATGATGGAAGCTTGCCGGTGGTGCGCGCCGCTACTTCGTCTTGACGTTCTTGCGGTAGCTGTCACCGAAGCGCTTCTGGAACTTCTCGACGCGTCCTTCGGTGTCGATGAAGCGCTGTTGCCCGGTGTAGAAGGGATGGTTGCCCGACCATACGTCGACGTGCAGCTCCGCCTTGGTGCTGTAGGTCTCCAGCACGACCTTGCCTTCGCAGATCACCTTGCACGGCACCATCTTGGGGTGGATGTCCTTTTTCATCGCTCGTCCTCCGCCCGGCGCCGGCCCGTAGGGGCGCTCGGGTTCGCTCTCGAAGCCCAGCCACTGTAGCAGACCCGGGCGCCGGCTCGCTAGCCCGGCGCCGCGCGCCGCGCGCCGCCGCCCTCCCGCAGCTGGCGCTTCACGCGGGCCAGGATGGCGCCCATCCCCCGCAACCGTAGTGGAGAGATGAGTTCCGCCAGGCCCATGCTCTGGTAGAAGTCATCGGGCGTCGCCAGGACCTCCTCGACGCTCGCGCCCGAGAGTCCCTCGTGCACCACCCCGGCGAAGCCGCGCGTGGTGGGCGCCTCCTCGGGGGCGTCGAAGTACAGTCGCACACCGCCGTCGTCCGCGACCTCCGCCTTGAGGAACAGGGGCGTCTGGCACTCGTGCACCCTCTCCAGTTCCGCGTCCATGCCTGCCGGCAACGGCGGCACCTTGCCGGAGTACTCCAGCAGCAGCGGCAACTTCAGGCTCCGCGGAGCCTTCTGGAAGGTGTCGACGATCGACTGAAGGGGGGCCGGAATGCTCACAACTGCCAGACTAGCCTCGCCGACGTCCGCCGGACGTCGTCTGGGAAGGGGCGACGGCGCGAAGGGTGAGGGGCCGGTGGTATCCTTCGACACGATGTCGACGCTGCCATCGATCGTGAGCGTAGGGCCGCAGGGCGCCGTCGACGGAACGGTGCGCATCCCGGGGTCCAAGAGCTTGACCAACCGGGCCCTCGTCATCTCCGCTCTGGCCGCCGGTGCCAGCCACCTCGAGGGCGCTCTGGTGGCGGAGGACTCCGAGGTCCTGGTCCGCGCCCTCAGCCGCCTCGGCTATCGGCTCGAGGCACGCGGGCCTCACATCGTCGTGCACGGCATGGGCGGCCGCGTGCCGGCGACCTCGGCGGACCTCGACGTGCGCCTGTCGGGGACCAGCATGCGCTTCCTGACGGCGCTGGTGGCGCTGGGACGGGGCCGTTTCCGGCTCGACGGCACCGCCCGCATGCGGGAGCGGCCCATCCAGGACCTGCTGGACGCGCTTCAAGGGTTGGGCGTCGAGGCCGAGAGCGAGTCCGGCAACGGTTGCCCGCCGGTGGTGGTCCGGGCACGCGGCCTGCGCGGTGGCGCGGTGGCGGTGGAGGGCGGCAGGAGCTCGCAGTACCTCTCTGCGCTGCTGATGGTGGCACCGTACGCCGACGCCACCGTCACCCTGGAGGTGGCCGGGGAGCTCCAGTCCAAACCGTTCGTCGACATGACGCTGGCGCTGATGGCCGATTTCGGCGTGACGGTGGAGCGCGAAGGCTACCGGCGCTTCACCGTCACGCCGGGACGATACCGATCCCGGGAGTTGGACATCGAGGGCGACGCCATGGCTGCCGGATACTTCTGGGCCGCCGCCGCCATCACCGGGGGGCGGGTACGCATCGCCAACCTCGGCCGCCGCACCAAGCAGGGAGACGCGCGCTTCGCGGACGTGCTGGAGCGCATGGGGTGCGAGGTGCGCTGGGGCGAGGGCACCTGCGAGGTGCGGGGTCCGCGCCCGGGGCGGCTGCACGGCGGCACCTTCGATCTCAACGACATGCCGGACCAGGCGCAGACGCTGGCCTGCGTGGCGCTCTTCGCCGACGCCCCTGTCCACATCCGGAACGTCTGGAACCTGCGCATCAAGGAGACCGATCGAATCACGGCGCTGGCCGTCGAGCTGCGCCGGCTGGGTGCCGAGGTCGAGGAGGAGGATGCCAGCCTCACGGTTCACCCGCTCGCCACGGCACCCGCGGCCGACGTGGTGCTCGAGACCTACGGCGATCACCGCATGGCGATGGCCCTGGCGGTGGTCGGCGCCCGGCTGCCGGGCGTGGCCATCCGTGACCCCAATTGCGTCGCCAAGACCTACCCGCGCTTCTTCGAGGACTTCCTCGGGCTGCTGGCCGGGAGGCTATCATGACGGTGGAGAACGGAAGGGAACGCGGTTCCATGGCGCAGTCCCAGGGGCACGTCACAACCGGACAAGGCAGCTTCGCGCACACCGTGATCACGCTGGACGGACCGGCGGCTTCGGGCAAGTCGAGCGTGGCTCGCCGGGTCGCGGAACGCCTCGGCGTCCCCTTCGTTTCCAGCGGCCTGCTCTACCGCGCGGCGACGTGGCTGATCGAGGACCTGCGGGGCGACCCCGACGACGAGGGCGGCGTGCTCCGAATCCTCGCCGAGAGGCAGGTGCGGCTGGTGCCGTCGCTGACCGGTGACCGCGTCCTGGTGGAGGGTCGCGACGTCACCGGTGAGCTGCACACCGATGCCGTGGACGGCACGGTATCGGCGGTAGCCCGCCATCCCGGCGTGCGGGACTGGGTCACCGAGCGTCTGCGCGAGATCCCCGGGCCGTTCGTGATCGACGGTCGGGACATGGGCACCGCGGTCTTCCCGGACGCCGGCTTCAAGTTCTTCCTGACGGCGCCCGCCGAGGTGAGGGCGCGGCGCCGGGTCGGCGAGCGATCGGCGGACCTGGCGGCGGTCGCGAAGGCCATCGCTCGTCGCGATCGCCTCGACGCCGCGCAGTCCGCGCCGGCACCCGACGCCGTTCACGTCGAGACCGGGGATCTGACGCTGGAGCAGGTGGTGGACCGGGTCATGCAGGCGCTGTCCGGGGTGGGTGCGGTTTGAGCTCCGGACCCTCGATCGATGCCGGGAGGGCGTTCACCACGCCGGCCGCCGAGCTGCGCCGGGTGATCGTGACCAGTACCCGTTACAAGCCCGAAGCGCACGCGCTCGCCCGCGAGCTGACGGACCGACTCCGCGAGCTGGGGGCCAGCGTAGAGCTCGACCTCGAGGGGACCATGCCGCTGGGCGAGCGCACTCACGACGCCGACGTGGTGTTCTCCGTGGGGGGTGACGGCACCCTCCTCGGTGCCGCACGGCGGCTGGTAGGGTCCGCCGCGCCGGTGGTCGGCGTCAACCTGGGCAAGCTCGGGTTCCTGGCCGAGTTCAGCGCCGACGAGGTCCGCGAGTACCTCGAGGGCCGTACGCCGGACGACTGGCGCATCAACCCGCGCATCATGTTGCAGGTGTGGCTGAACGGCGGCGGCGAGCCCACCTTCGCGCTCAACGACGTGGTGGTCTCGCAGGGGGTGGTGGCGCGCCTCGTGAACATCGCCATGGAGGTGGACGGCGCGCACGCCATCCAGTACCGGGCCGATGGTCTGGTGGTGTCCACTCCGGTCGGCTCCACCGCCTACTCGCTGTCGCTCGGCGGTCCCATCGTGAGCCAGTCGCTGCGCGCCTTCGTGATCACACCGATGGCCCCCCACTCGCTCACCAACAGGCCCATCGTCGTCGAGGGGGGCGTGCTCGTGAGCTTCCGGGTGGAGAGCGACGTTCACGAGCTGGCGCTGGTGGTCGACGGGCAGGAACGCATCGATCTTCGCCGGGGCGACCGCTTCACGATCGCGGCGGCGCCGACCGATCTGATGCTGGTGTCCTCGGGGCGGCACAGCTTCTTCGACATCCTGCGCTTCAAGCTCGGCTGGGGCGCCCCTCCCCGCATGCGGGAGGGCTGAGCCCGCGCTCCGAAGCGCGGTGTTCCGGAAGGTCGGGCGTGCCGAGCATCACGATCGTCTCCAACGGACATGGTGAGGACGTCATCGGAGCGTCGCTGGCGCGCGCCCTTCGGGAACGGGTGCCGGGCGCGACGATCCGTGCCTTCCCCGTGGTCGACGAGGGGTCGGCCTACCGCTCCGAGGCGATCCCCAGGCTCGGCCCCTGTCGGGCGCTGCCCAGCGGCGGCCTCACCCTGCATTCGACCGCGAGTCTCGTCGCCGACGTACGCGCCGGTCTCGTCGGCATGACGCTGGCCCAGCTCGCCGGCCTGACACGGTTGCACAGCGACGTGGTGGTGGTGGTGGGTGACATCTACGCCCAGACACTGGCGGCGTTCACGCGCTCGACGTTCCGTGCCGTGGTGCAGCCGCTCGTCTCCGCGCACCACGGTTCGGGCGCCGGACGATCGCGGCCCAACCGCTACTTCATGGAGCGCATCCGCTACCCGGAGCGCGTGCTGATGCGCCACCTCGCCTCGGTGGTGTACGCGCGTGACGAGGCCACCGCCGCCTGGCTGGAAGCGCGCGGGGTTCGCAACGTGCTGGCGCTCGGCAACCCGATGGTGGATCGGATCGAGGGGCGGGCGCTCGAGGGGATCGACGGGCACGTCGCCGTCGCCCTGTTGCCCGGTACCCGTGCCCACACGCCCTCCGCGCTGGCCTGCATGGCCGAGGCGCTGGCCAGCGTTCCCGATGTGACGGGCCTGGTGGCGTGGAGCGGAGGAGCGCTGCCGCCGTTGCCGGGCTGGGAGGAGGACCGCGGGGCCGCGCCGGTGTCGGGACGGGTGGCTGCATTCCGGCGCGGCGCGACCCGGCTGTGGGTGGTAGAGGGGCGCTTCGGTGACGTGCTCGCCAGTGCCCGCATCGCCATCGGCACGGCAGGGACCGCGAACGAGCAGGCGGCGGCACGCGGCGTGCCGGTGGTGTCCTTCCCCCTGGAGCCCTCCTACGGACTTGCCTTCCTCCTGAACCAGAAGCGCCTGCTGGGGGAAGCGCTCACGCTGAGTGACCCCGAACCCGGCGCCATCGCCGCGGCCGCCCGCGGGCTGCTCGGCGACGATGAGGCCAGGGCCCAGGCGGGTCGGATCGGCCGCCAGCGTATGGGATCGCCCGGCGGCAGCCGGGCGATCGCGCTCGACCTGCTCGAGCGCGCGTCGCGGGTCGTGCCCGCTCTGCGCGGAGGGTACGACCGGGCAGGCTGACGCTCCGGCCTGCGGTGTCGTCAGCTGCCTGCGGCGACCGCGGTGCGCTCCACGATCGTGCCGTCCTGCCGGCTCTCGCTCAGCAGTTCGCTGAGACGGGAAAGGCAGCGCAGGTGCTTCTTGGCGTAAGCGCTGTCGCGGTAACTGGCGTCGAACAGCTCGCTGAGCGGGGTGGTTCCGCTGGCCCGCAGCCCGACCCCCAGGTCGTAGAGCTTGTCCACGAAGTGCACGAAGCGCAGGGCGTCGTTCTGGGTCGCCAGCGGGCGGATGTCGGCCAGATAGAGCGTGCCCACCTGTCGCAGCAGCCCGTCGTAGCGTGAAGGGTGGAGGCCCCCGAGGAGCTGCAACAGCGCGCCGAACTCCGTGAACACGCGTGGCGCTCCGGCCCGCTCCTGACGGCATGCCTGCTCGAACTCGGGGCGCGGTGCCAGAACGCCCAAGCGGCTCCGGTGCCGGAAGTCCGGGCCGTCCATGGTGAGGGTCTCGAAGTGGTCGGCCAGGGACTGGATCTCGCGCCGGAAGTCCTCGGCGTTGAACCGCCCGTGACCCTGTGCCTCCGGCGCGGTGTTGGAAGTGGTGAGCACGTAGCCGCCGGCCTCCGTCACCGCGTTCAGGAAGGTCTTCACGATCAACGTGTTGCCCGGATCGTCGAGCTCGAACTCGTCGATGCAGAGCAGCCGCGCACCACCGAGGACGGCGCGGGCCTGCTCCATGCCCAGGACCCCGATGAGGTAGACGAGCTCCTGGAAGCTGAGGTAGTGCTTGGCCTCCAGGTCCGCGTGGAAGAAGGCGGCTGCCAGCAGGTGGGTCTTCCCGACGCCGAAGCCGCCGTCGAGGTAGAGCCCGCGGCCCGGCGACGGCCGGCGACGGCCGGCGAACCGGAAGCGGCGCGGTGGGGGTGCCTTGAGGGCGCACTCGGCCTCCTCGACGAAGGCTCGTGTCCGTTCCCGCGCGACCGCCTGGCTGGGGTGTTGGGGCCGATACCCTTCGAAGGAGACGCGCTCGAAGCGCGGTGGCGGCACCAACCGATCGGCGCGCGCCGCCCCGGGGGCGCTGAGCTCCGACAGGGAGCGTAGCTGCGTCACAGCGGGGAGCCTACCACGCTCGTAGGGCGCCGCCGGAAGCGCGCGCTGCACGGTTCCGACCGTTTGACACCCCGCTGGGGGCGTCGTACCCTTTGAGAGTCGGTTCACGGGGAAGTCCGGTGCGATTCCGGCGCTGTCCCGCAACGGTAAGGTCCCGAGAGGCCGTAGCCCGAATACCGCGACCCGACGAAGCACCCCCTTGCGAGGACGAGGAAGGGCTGCCCAGAAGCCGCGATCGCGGCCAACGGCGTCCATCCCTTCCGGGATGGATCTCTTTTTCTCCAATCGCAGGAGCTGAGGAGGCGTTTGTGATCAAGCGCTCGACGTTCCTCGTGGTCCTGCTGCTGGCGCTCCAGACGGCGTTGGCGACGGCCTACCCCCTGACGATCCGGGACCAGCTCGGCGTGATGCTGACGTTGACCGGCCCGCCGAAGCGGATCGTGTCGATGATCCCCAGCGATACCGAGACGGTGTGCGCGCTGGGAGCGTGCGACCGGCTGGTCGGGGTCGACGCCCTCAGCGATTGGCCGGCGACGGTCGCGTCGCTGCCCCGGCTCGGCAACGCCAACGACCCGAACCTGGAACGGCTGGTCGCGTTGAAGCCAGATCTGGTCCTCACCGACGAGTACAGCGGGCTCGCGGACCGGGTCCGCAGGCTGGGCATCCCGGTCTACGCCGGGACGCCGCAGACCTACGCGCAGGCACTCGACTTCCTGGAAGCGATGGGCCGGCTGCTCGATCGCCAGGCCGCGGCCGCCGTGGTCCGGGGACATATCGAGGGGCAGGTAGCTGCGGTCGCCTCCGAGGTCGCCGGGCTCCCTCCCGTAAGCGTCTTCGTCGAGCTCGACGGCACGCCCTACAGCGTGGGGCCGACCTCGTACCTCGGCACGCTGCTCGCCAAGGCCGGGGGCCGGACCATCGTGCGGGCGTCGATGGGGCAGTACCCTCAGGTCGATCCCGAGTTCGTAGTGCAGCAGGACCCCCAGGTCGTCCTGCTGATGGACGCCCCGTACGGAGAGACGGTCGCCGCGGCCGAGGCGCGGCCGGGATGGGCGGGGCTCAGCGCCGTGAAGAGCGGTCGCGTGGTGGCGCTCGACCTGCGCCAGGTCGACCTCCTCAGCCGCGCCGGACCGCGCATGGGAGACGCGGTATCGCTGCTGGCCAGGCTCCTCCATCCGGGTCGCTTCTGAGCCGTGGCGCGCGCCTTGTCGTTCTACGTGGAGTCGCGACGGAAGGGGATGGCGCCCGTCGTGCTCTCGCTGGTCGCCCTGGTCGTCGTCCTGGTCGCGGCGGCGTCGGTAGGCAGTGTCGCCATCCGGCCGTTCGCTCTGGTGGCGGCGGTGGTCGACGGAGTTCAGGGCCACGCGCACGGCCCCGCGGAGACGATCGTGTGGCAGCTCAGGTTGCCGCGCGTGTTGCTCGCCGCCCTGGTGGGATCGGCTCTGGCGCTCGCCGGGGCGACGTTCCAAGGCGTGTTCCGCAATCCGCTGGCCGACCCCTACCTGCTGGGGGCCGCCAGCGGGGCGGGGTTCGGGGCGAGCGCCGTGCTGGTGCTGGCCGGCAGCGTACCGTGGCTGACGCGGCTCGGTGTGCCGGGGGCGGCCTTCGCCTGTGCCCTGGCGACGGTGGTGCTGGTGATGGTACTGGCTCGCCGGGACGGCGGGCTCCCGGCCGTTTCGCTCATCCTGGCGGGCGTGGTGCTCGGGTCGATCCTCAGCGCCGGCACCTCGTTCCTGATGCTGGCCGCGCGCGACCGCGCCGCGGGGATCCTGAGCTGGCTGCTCGGCAGCTTCGCGTTCGCGAGCTGGGACCGCGTCCTGAGCGTCCTGCCTCTGCTCGTCGTGGCCACCGTGCCTCTCCTACTCGCCGGCCGCGCCCTGGACGTGATGCAACTCGGCGAGGAGTCCGCGGCCCAGCTCGGGGTGCCGGTCGAACGGGTCCGGCTGGCGCTGCTGGCCGCCGCCACGCTGGCGACCGCCGCGGCGGTCGCCGTAGCCGGCGTGATCGGCTTCGTGGGCCTGGTGGTCCCCCATGCCGTGCGACTGGCGTTCGGGGCTCGCCACATGCGCCTGCTACCCCTGTCGGCGTTGTGGGGTGCGGTGTTCCTGGTTCTCGCCGACCTGTTCGCGCGTACGGTGCTGGCCCCCGCCGAGCTTCCCGTCGGCATCGTCACGGCCTTGGTGGGGGGCCCTTTCTTCCTGCTGCTGCTCCGAAGGCAGCGCAGCCGATGAGGTTCCCGTGAGCATCGAGGTCCTTGAGCTCTACGCGGGGTACGGCAGGGGAGACGTGCTGGCCGCTTGTGAGCTGCGCGTGGAGCCCGGTGAGGTGCTGGGCGTCATCGGGCCGAACGGAGCGGGCAAGTCGACGCTGGTGCGCGTGCTCACACGTCGGTTGGCGCCGCGGTCCGGCGGTGTCACGGTCGACGGCCGGGCGCTCGCGCGGATCGGGCGGCTGGAGCTGGCACGATCCCTGGCTGTGGTCCCCCAACTGCCGGAGCTCCCGGCCGGCTTCAGCGTGCGCGAGCTGGTGGCGATGGGGCGTACCCCCCACCTGGGGCTGCTGCGACCCGAGCGCGTGGAGGACCGGCGGGCCGTCGATCGGGCCCTGCGCGCCACCGACACCGTCGCGCTGGCCGACCGTGAGGCTACTCGGCTCTCCGGCGGCGAACGCCAGCGCGTGGTGTTGGCGCGGGCACTCGCCCAGCGGCCGCGCTACCTGTTGCTGGACGAGCCCACCAATCACCTCGATCTGCGTTACCAGGTGGAGATGCTCGAGTACACGCGCCGGGAGGTCGATCGTGGCGTCGGCGCCTTGGTCGTGCTCCACGATCTCAACCTTGCGAGCCGCTTCTGCGACCGTCTGGTCGTGCTGCAGGCGGGGCGCGTCGTGGCCCAGGGAACCCCTACGCAGGTCCTCACCGAGGCGCTCGTGTCCCGGGTCTACGGTACCCGCGTCGACGTTCACACGATCGGGGCACGCCCGCTGGTGGTGCCCCACCTGCCGGAAGGTGCGCTCGCGGCCGATCCTTGATCGCAGTCGACGCGGGACCGGCGTGCCGGCTCAGGCGGCGCTGGGCGGGTCGAACCGGTCGCGCACCCGGACCGCGAGCCGGTAGAAGTCGACCAGACCCTCGGTGGCCGACCGCCAGCCGAAGCGCTCCATGTCCCGCCGGGCTGCAGCACCGAGGCGATCGCGCAGCGCGGGATCGGTCAGCAGCACGGCGAGCTTCTCGGTGAGGTCGCCGAGGTCGCCGGGCGTGAACATCAAGCCGGTCTCTCCGTCGCGGATCACGTCGGGGATGCCGCCCGCTCGGGCTCCCACGGGCGGCACCCCGGACGCCATCGCCTCCATCGCGACGAAGCCGAGCGTCTCCGTATCCGACGGGAACGCGAAGACGTCGGCCGTCGCGTACGCCGCCGCCAGCTCCGTACCCGACATGTAGCCGGTGAACACCGTGCGCGTGCCCTTGAAGCGCTCGCGCAGTACCGACTCGGCCGGCCCCGAGCCGACCAGAGCCAGCCTCACGTTGGGGAGCTGGGTGATCGGCGCGTACAGCCAGTCGAGCCGCTTCTCGAACGACAGCCTGCCAACGTAGACCATCAGCGGTTCGTCCGGGTGTCCGTCGGTGAGGCGAACCCGCATGGCGTGGGAACGCTTGCCCGGGTGGTACAGCTCGGTGTCGACCGCCTTGGGCCACAGTCGCACGCGCCGGATGCCCAGGCCGCGCGCCGAGTTGACCATGGGTCCGCTCGTGCACAAGTTGACGTGGGCCTGGTTGTGGACGTCGCGAAGGAAGATGCGCGACGGTTCGGATAGGAAGCGGAGGCGCAGTGCCTCGGCGTACTGGGTGATGTCGGTGTGGTAACTGGCGAGCAACGGCAGGTTGCGCTGCTTGGCGATGGCCGTACCCCACAGGCCGAGCACCACCGGG
>CAZTTB010000025.1:0-27698 GCA_964616005.1 uncultured bacterium
GGGCGTCGGGCCGCACCTGGTAGAAGACCGGCCGCCAGGCGCGCTCTCGACAGAAATGCACGAACGCGGTGGTCGCGGCGGCAGCGTCGTCGTCCGGGCCGATCGGATCGCCCAGCGCCAGCCCGACGTTGCCGACCGGCTTGTAGGCGACGACCGATCCGCCCGGGGTGAACAGGTATTGCTTGTTGCCCAGCAGCGCGATGTGAGCCAGGCTGGAGCGACCGTGCCTCTCGACGATGGCCTGCGCGGCCCGGCGCTCCGGCTCGCCGGCGCGGTCGCGCTCCACCACCGGCCTCAGGGCCATCACCACGGCGGTCCCGAGGCTGGCTGCCGCCAGCAGGTAGATGCTCTCGAGGAAGAAGTGCGCGAGCCGTGTGTGCGGCAGGGGAGGGGCGCCGAAGGTGAACATCGAGACGGTGGCCGACAGGGCCTGCGGGAGGCTCAGCCGCAGGTGGAACTCGCGGTCGAGTGCGGCGTAGCCGAGGGTGCCGTAGAGCAGCGTCACGAACACCGCCAACGCCAGCACGCGCAGCGCCATGCGCGCCGTCGGGCGGTCGTGGCGCGCCACGAACTGGTGCCGGCCCAGCAACAGCAGGCCGAGCATCAGCAGGCTGAAGGCGGCCGCCTCGAGCTCGAGCCCCTTGAGCAGGTTCGCCAGCGTGCCCAGGCTCAGGACCGCCACGCTCAACCACCAGGCGTTGCGTTGCCGTCGTGCCAGCCCGCGTGCCAGGACCAGCAGGGCGAAGCCTGCCAGGCCGGCCGCGAGGCGGCTGGCGGCTCGGTACTCGAACGGGACCACGGCCCGCAGCAGGTCGAGGCGTTCGGGCACGACGGCCTTGGCCGCCGACCAGATGTCGACCAGGCCCACCGCGAACACCAGCAGCACCGCCAGCCGTACCCACCCGCCGGCGGCGAGGTGCAGGCCCCGCCTCACGGTGTTCGCCTCACGATGTTCGCCTCAAGGTGCCTGCCTCGCGCCGCGTCGGGCGCGCGCACCCAGCAGCCAGCCGAGCGTGCCGCCGTAGACGACCGTGAAGAGGTGCTCTGCGCCGGCGTTGATGTCGCGACCTGCCACGCCGTGTGCGGTCGCCGCGCTGAGCCAGCTCGCCGCCGTGACGACCGCGAAGGCGGGCACCAGCCAGCGCCAGCGCGGCGTCATCGCCAGGGCCAGCGCCAGCGCCCCGAAGTAGCCGGCCGACGCGCCGATGTCGCGGGCGTTGCGTACCAGCCCCGCGGTGGGCGGCAGCACGTAGAGCAGCGCCAGCGTCAGGAACGACAGCATGTGCAGTCCCAGGAAGGCGAGGGCCGCCCACCAACTGCCTGCTCGGCGCTCGAGCAGGCCCACGCCGAGGGCGGTCAGGGCCAGCGCCTGCAGCAGGCTCCAGGGGTCGGTGGTGAACCAGGCGGCGCTGAGCAGCCGCCAAAGATCCAGGGTGAGCCCGTCGGTCGGCCGGAATCCGGCATCGTGGATCACGTAGCGAGGCACCGTGTGCCAGGCGCTGCCGGTCAGCATGCCGACCACGACCAGCACGACGAGCAGCGTCAGCGTGACGGGATAGCGCCGTAGGCCGAGGACCCTGGAGGGGGTGTGCGAGGAGGGTATGCCCGAGGACGCCATCCACGGCAAGGATAATCCCCACCCGCTCCCCGGAACGGGCCGGAGACGACCGTGAGGGCGTGTCTGGGGCGTGCTGAGCCCGCGATGAGCGTGGTATGTCGGTAGGCATGAGCGAGGCGGCGCTGGACAGTCCGTGGTGGGGTGAGATGGAGCTGACGCCGGGGGAGCTTCGCCACTGGCACGTTGGACCCTACCGCCTGTGGGTGCGGGCGATGGCACTGGAGTGGCGCCTGTGGAGCCTGTCGAGCGTCGACGCCATGGGTGAGGAGGTGGTGCTCGGCGCCGAGGCGCAGGACGCCGAGGTGCCGGCCGAGGCGGCGCTCACCCGGGTGGGGTTGAGCTCGGCGCGTCCGGTCCTCGAGCTGCGGCCGGCGCTGGCCGACCGCGACGTGGTGGTGCGCCCCGACACCCCGGTGGCGGTGCCGGCCGGGGTGAGGCTCGAGCTCTACGTCACCACGCCGGTGTGGATCGTCGCGCGTGCCGGCGGCAACGTTCCGCTCCTCGATGAGCCCAGCCTCCGCCTCTCCGATACCTGGTTCGGCCCCAACACGCTGGAGGGGGAGCTTGCCTACGCCATCCGCACGGCGGCGAGGCTCGAGCTCGAGGAGCTGCCGCGCCGCCCGCACCGGGCCATCACCAAGGTGGTCGTCGTCAACGGAGCGCGCGAGACGCTGGTGCTCGAGAAGCTCAAAGTGCCGGTCGCCGGCCTGGTGCTCTACACGTCCCAGCGCAGCGGTCTATGGACCGACCAGGTCACGCTCGAGCGCAAGCAAGGGGGCGGCGTGGCCGAGGCGTCGGTGGGCGCGGGGCCGAACGTACCGGGCGTGGACGCCGAGCGCATCGCCGAGCCCCGCGTCACCACGCCGTCACGCTTCTCGCTGAACGCCTTCGGGCGGCTGCTGGGCGTGTGAGGAGGGAGGGAAGGTGGGCTGGCTCACATCGACGCTACATCTCCAGGTGACCCCTGCGCAGGTGGCGGCCGCCGTCCGGGCCGGGGTCTACGTGGTGCTGGGGATCGGACTGGCGCGCCTGACCGCCGTCACCGTCACCCGCGCCACGCGCCACATGGGTGCCCAGGAGCGTGTGCTCCTCAGGCGGCTGGCGAGCTACGCCGTCCTGGCGCTGTTCCTGGCGTCCGCGCTGAGGGAGGCGGGTTTCCGCTTCGACGTGCTGCTCGGCGCCGCCGGCATCCTCACGGTGGCGGTCGGGTTCGCTTCACAGACGTCGGCCTCGAACATGATCTCGGGCCTGTTCCTGATGTTGGAACGCTCCATCGCCATCGGTGACGTGATCAACGTCAGCGGCACGGTCGGCGAGGTGCTGTCGGTCGACCTGCTGTCCACTCGCCTGCGCACCTTCGACAACCTGATGGTGCGCATCCCCAACCAGACCATGGTCACCACCCTGATCACCAACTACAACCGGTTGCCGATCCGACGTTTCGACCTGCAGGTGGGGGTGGCGTACAAGGAGGACCTGGCCAAGGTCGAACAGGCGTTGCTCGACATCGCCGATCGCGACCCGTTGTGCCTCGAGGATCCGGCGCCGCTGCTGATCGCCATGGGCTTCGGGGCTTCGTCGATCAACTATCAGCTCTCGGTGTGGGCCAAGCGCGAGAACTGGCTCGAGCTGCGCAACCGCATCACCCGTGAGGTGAAGGCGGGCTTCGACGAGCTCGGGATCGAGCTCCCGTTCCCCCACGTGTCCCTCTACACCGGCAGCGTCACCGAGCCGTTCCCGGTGATGGTGATGAACCCGGCGGCCGTGACGGGCGCATCCGCTCCGTCCGGCGCCGCCGCCACGCCCCCGGAGGCCGAAGCATGAGCGCACCTGGTCCGAGTACTGGCGAGTTCCCTAGGGAGCCGCGGGTGTGGTACGTGACCTTCCCGACCCTCCACGCCGAGCCGTTGATGGTGGCCGGGCAGCTCCGTATCCCGCAGGACGTTGCCGGCCCGCTCCCGGCCGTGGTGATCGTTCACGGCTCGTTCGGCGTCGACGGCCGCGGCGCAGCCATGGCGGAGGCCCTGAACGCCGTGGGGATCGCCACGCTGGAGATCGACATGTGGAGCCCACGCAGCCTGGCGGGTGCGCTGTCGCGTCCGGAGCATGCCGCCGAGACCTTGCCCGACGCGTTCGGTGCGCTGCGCTACCTGGCGGGCCGCCCCGGGATCGATGGGGACCGGGTCGGCATCACCGGCTTCTCGTGGGGCGGCGGGGTGTCGATGTTGACCGCCACCCGCCGCTACGTGCGGGAGATCGTCGGTGACGGGGCCGAGCGCTTCGCGGCGCACGCGCCCTTCTACCCGGTGTGCTGGGCCTACAACCACCGGCCGGGGTACGAGTTCTCGGGGCTCACGGGCGCTCCGGTGCTGCTGCAGGCCGGAGCGGAGGACACCTACGATCGTCCCTCCGGTTGCCCGGACCTGGTGGCGGCGCTGCCGGAGGAGGACCGGAGGCACGTGCGCGTGATCGTCTACGAGGGTGCCACCCACGCCTTCGACCGCCCGGGATCCGCCGTCACGGTCAACGATCCGCACGCCAACGAAGGGGCGGGTGGCGAGGTCACGTTCGCGCCGAACCCGGAGGTGACGGCGCGGGCGCACCGCGAGACGGCGGCGTTCTTCGCGAAGGTGCTCGCTCCCCGCAGCTGAGCGCCCAGCAAGGCGGGCCGCCGTCACCGACCCTGCCAGCGGAGCGGGGACGGCCGTCCCTCGCGCGCCTTCCACCCTCACCGCTACGGTGTCGAGAGGGGGTGGAAGGAGGTCGGCATGCCCAGCAGTACCCCGATCATGGACCGAGCAGCGATCGAGAGGTCGGCACCGCCGACCTTGACCCCGCCGATCTCGACCCCGGCCCTGCGCGTCGAGGGCCTGACCAAGCGCTTCGGCGAGGTGATCGCCGTCGACGACCTCACGCTCGAGGTGCCGCGCGGCACCGTGTTCGGCTTTCTGGGGCCGAACGGCGCAGGCAAGACCACCACCATCGGGATGCTGCTGGGCCTGGTGCACCCCACGCGCGGCCGCGTGGAGGTGCTCGGCCGGCGCGTGCGGCCGGGGGATCCCGCTGCGTTGCGACGGGTCGGGGCGCTGGTGGGCGCCCCCGCGCTGATCCCGTCGTTGAGTGCCCGGCGCAACCTGGCGTTGTTGGCGGGCCTGGTGCCCGGGCACGACGGACGCGCCGCCATCGACGCCGCCCTGCGCCGCGTGGGCCTGGGCGACGCCGCGCACCGGCGGGCGGGCACGTTCTCGACGGGCATGAAGCAGCGTCTCGGGCTGGCCATGGCCCTGCTGGAGGAGCCCGACCTGCTCATCCTCGACGAGCCCACCAGCGGCATGGACGCGGCGGCGCGCCGCGAGGTCAAGAACCTGCTGCGGGAGGCTGCCGCCGAAGGGGTCACCGTCTTCCTGAGCAGCCACCTGTTGCACGAGATCGAACAGGTGTGCGACGAGGTCGCCGTGCTCGACCGGGGGCGGCTGGTGACCCGCGGCCCGGTGGCGTCGTTGCTGCCCGACGCCACCATGGTGCGTGTGCGCGTGGACGACCCGGTGGCCGCGGCGCGACGCCTGGAGGCGCTGGAGGGCGTCACACGCCTCGACGCGAACGGTTCCTACCTCGAGGTCGAGGGGGTCGATCCGCAACGGCTGGTCGCGTTCCTGGTGGGCGCGGGCCACGTGCCGAGCGAAGTGACCAGCGGCCGTCCCGACCTGGAGACGCTCTTCTTGCAGCTCACCGCTCCCGAAGACGGTACGCGGACGGGGGTGGAGGCGTGATCGCGCTGACCTCGGTCGAGCTCACCAAGCTCTTCCGCCGGCCGCCGCTGTGGCTGCTCCTGGGCGCCGTCGGAGCGGCATTGGTGCTCCTCGCCGTCGCCATCGCCCTCTCGGCGCCGCCCGAGGCGGGCGAGCGGCCGAGCGCGCTCGAACTCGCCGTGCCGTTCGGCATCCTGGCGGGCCAGGTGCTGGCCGCCATCGCCGGGGCCGCCCTGGCCCAGGAGTATCAGTGGCGGACGCTGCCGCTGTGGCTGGCCCGGGGGGTGGCCCGCGGGCCGTTGCTGCTGGCGCGCTTCCTGGCGACCCTGCCGGCACTGCTGCTGGTCGCACTGGTACCCGTAGCCGTCGGCCTCCTGCTGTCGCTCGGCCGCCTCGAGGCCGCGCTTCTCGCCAGCCACCTCAGCCTCGACGGCCTCGCCCTGGCGGTGTTGGCCATGGCGTTCGGCGTGCTGCCGTACGTGGCGCTCTCGCTGGGCCTGGCGGTGGGGACCCGTGCCGTGGCGGTGCCGGTCGGTGGCGTGCTGTTGCTGGCGCTGCTGGTCGAGCCGATCGTGGGCCAGCTCGCACCGCGGATCGGCGCCTACCTGCCGTCGTCGTTGAGCCGGACGCTGCTCGCCGGAGGCGGGGACGGCCGCCTGGCGGCGGGCCTCCTCATCGCCCTGTACACGGCGGTCCTGCTGGCCGTCGCGGTGGCGGCCTTCCGGCGTCAGGACCTGACCGGCTGATCGCAGGGCGCCAGGCGGCGGACCCTCAGGTCGCCGTGGCCTCCCGACGCTTGAAGTAGTGGAGGGTACCCATCCAGCTGCCGCAGTAGGTCCAGCCCTCCCGCTCGGTACGTTCGCGCTGGCGCGTGCTGAGCACCTCGGTGAGGCGCAGGTAGCGCCACGGTTCGCGCAGCTCCGGCTTCTCCGGACGGCGGAAGTGCAGCACCAGCGGGCCGAAGCCGGTCAGCTCCCAACCCTGGCGGCCCATCTCGTCCATGACCCCGACCTCGTCGATGGCGGTGGCGGCGCGGTCCTGGTACTCCCACGCTTCTTCGAGCAGTGTCATCTTCTCCTCCAGGTCGATCAGGAACAGGTCCTCGACGTGGTTGTCGAACAACCAGGCGAGGCGTAGTGCCGTCTGCAGGCTGGGATCGCTCCGACCCGTCTCGACGGCGTTGACCGCCTGGCGCGACAGCCCCAGACGCTGCGCCAGGTCCGCCTGGGACCATCCGCGCCCGAGCCGGTGCTCCTTGATGGTGTTGTGCAACGTGCGTGCTCCTCTCGTCGGACCTGGAAGGTCGCTCCGACCGAAGCGTAGTCGTTCGAGCAGGACATGTAAAGTATAAATGTCATGGCGCGTAGAGACTCCACCTATCAACGTGGCGGAGGCCGCCCCAGGATGCGCTCCGCCCTTGCACGATGGGGTATGGCCGATCCTCCACGCCGCGCTGCGGAAGGCCGCACTTTCGGCTGGGCGGCCTTCCTGCGCGGTGTCAACGTCGGTGGCAGGCACAAGGTTCCCATGCGCGAGCTGGCGGCCTTCTTCGCCGAGCTCGGTGCGCGCGAGGTGCGCACCTACATCCAGAGCGGCAACGTCGTCTTCCGGGCCGAGGAGGCGGTCGCCCGGGAGCTGGCCGCGGGCTTCGAGCCCCGGGCCGAGGTCCGCTTCGGCTTCCCGGTGCCGGTGGTGGTGCGCTCGGAGCTCGAGCTCCGAGCGGTCCTCGCCGGCAACCCGTTCCTCGCCGCCGGCGCCGAGGAGAAGGCTCTGCACGTGCTGTTCCTGGCGAGTGAGCCCGATCCGGCCGCGGTCGCCGGCCTGGACCCGGAGCGCTCGGCGCCCGACGCCTTCGCCGTGCGGGGGCGCGAGATCTACCTGCACCTCCCCAACGGGGTGGCCCGCACCCGGCTCACCAACGCCTACTTCGACCGTGCGCTGGGTACCACCAGCACGGGGCGGAACTGGCGGACGGTCGGGGCGGTCGCGGCCATGATCGAGGGGTGAGCGCCGCCGGGCGGCTAGGGCATAGGATGAACGGCATGAGCGCAGCCAATCCCACCCCTCACGCCGACGGGGCGGTCGGCGCCTTCCTGCGGCACCACTACCGCCACTTCAACGCCGCCAGCCTGGTGGACGCGGCCGACGCCTACAGGCGCCACCTCGACGGAGGCGGCTCCATGATGGTCACCCTGGCCGGCGCCATGAGCACCGGCGAGCTGGGCCTGTCGCTGGCCGAGATGATCCGTCAGGACAAGGTGCATGCCATCAGCACCACCGGGGCCAACCTCGAAGAGGACGTCTTCAACCTCATCGCCCACGACTTCTACGAGCGGGTGCCGCACTACCGCGACCTGACGCCGCAGCAGGAGAGGGGGTTGCTCGACCGGCACATGAATCGCGTCACCGACACCTGCATCCCCGAGGAGGAGGCGATGCGCCGGCTGGAAGGGGCCCTGCTGGAGGCGTGGGTTCGGGCGGACGCGGCCGGCGAGCGGTACTTCCCGCACGAGTTCCTGTACCGGTTGCTGCTGAGCGGCGCGCTGGAGGAGCACTACCAGATCGACCCGCGCGACTCCTGGCTGCTGGCCGCGGCGGAGAAGGACCTGCCGATCGTGACGCCCGGCTGGGAGGACTCCACCACCGGCAACATGTACGCCGCCCACGTCATCACCGGCGAGATCGGCAACGTCCACACCGTCAAGAGCGGCATCGAAGCGATGACCTACCTGGCCGACTGGTACACCCGCACCGCGCAGGAACGCAGCATCGGGTTCTTCCAGATCGGTGGCGGCATCGCCGGCGACTTCCCCATCTGCGTGGTACCGATGCTGCATCAGGACCTGCAGCGCGAGGGCGTGCCGATGTGGGGCTACTTCTGCCAGATCAGCGACTCCACCACCAGCTACGGCTCGTACTCCGGCGCCGTGCCCAACGAGAAGATCACCTGGGGCAAGCTCTCGGTGGACACGCCGAAGTTCATCGTGGAGTCCGACGCCACCATCGTCGCGCCGCTCATGTTCGCGCTGATCCTGGGGCAGTAGCCGCCTTGCTGCGGCTCACGCCGCCGGAACGCCGATCCCCACCAGCGGATCGTCGGCGTTGATGGCGAGGCTGGTGACCGCGAACAGCACCGTGCCGTCGACGGTGCTGCGTGCTCGCTGCAGCGTCTCGCCCAGCAGGTCGGTGACGGTCCCCAGCGCCTGACCGGGATGCACGTGCTCGCCGACCGTGACGGCGGGGTACCAGCAACCGGCGTGCTCGCTGCGCGCCCAGGCGAAGGTATCGATGACCCGGCTCGGTTCGCCGGCCGGAACGCCCCCCTCGCCCATGCCGAGGTGCGCCAGGACGCGCCGTGCGCCCTCCTCGAGCATGCCCACGGCGCTGTCGGGCCACAGCCCCTGCCCGCCGGCCTCCGCCAGCACGGCCGGGATCCCCAGGTCGTGGGCGGCGGCGAAGGTCATGCCGGCCCCGGCCTCCTCGATCCGGAAGGGCAGTCCGAACGCGTCGGCCATGGCGGCGCTGGCGGCGTCATCGCGCCAGTGGATGGCGAACGGTGTGAGCGCCTCGATGAGGTCGCCGCCGTGCAGGTCCAGATAGGCGTCGGCGCCCGTCATGAGCTCCCGGACGAGCCAGAACGCCAGGCGCTCGCTGGCGCTGCCGTCGGCGCGACCCGGGAACACGCGGTTGAGGTTCTTGCCGTCCAGCGGGTTCAGGTAGATGCTGCGCGCCACGTAGGCGCTGGTGTTGACGATCGGTACGATCACGAGCCGTCCCGTCAGCGCGGCGGGATCGAGGGTGGCCAGCCGCTGGGCGGCTGCGATCGACGCGTACTCGGCGCCGTGGATGCCGGCGGTCACCAGCAGGGTGGGGCCGGCAGCTCGACCCTGGAGGACGTGGCATGGCACGGGGGGCGCCTCGTCTAGCGGCGCCAGCAGCCCGGACCAGCGCGAGCCGGGTGCGAGGCCGTCGGGAGGGCGGATCGGAGCCACGGTCCGGCTCCCGCTCAGCCCTGCTCGAGAGGACGGATCAGCACCTCGTTGATGCTCACCCGCTTCGGCCGCGTGACCACGTAGCGGATGGCGTCGGCGATGTCCTCGCTCTGCAGCATCTCCATCTTGGCGATGTTGGTCTCGTAGCGTTCCTTGGTGGCGGCGTGGGGGATGTGGTCGGTCAGCTCGGTGGCGACCACCCCGGGCTCGATGAGCGTCACCTTGATGCCGTCGCCGTTGACCTCCCGCCGCAGGGCCTCACTGAAGCCGTTCACGCCCCACTTGGTGGCGTTGTAACCCCCTTGGGTGGGGCCCGCGAAGCGTCCGGAGACCGACGAGACGTTGACGATGTGCCCGCCGCCGCGCGAGCGCATCGGGGCGATCGCCGCTCGGCACGCCACCATCAATCCCAGCAGGTTGATATCGATCATGCGCTCCCAGTCCGCGGGGTCGGTCTCCTCGATCGGCCCCAGGAACATGACGCCGGCGTTGTTGACCAGCACGTCGAGGCCGCCGAGCGCTTCGACGGTGGCGTCGACCGCCCGTTGTGCGCCGTTGCGGGTGGCGAGGTCGCCGACGTGCACGAAGACCTCGCTGCCGGCCCCGCGCAACTCGGCGGCCAGCGCCTCGAGTCGGTCGGCTCGGCGGGCGCTCAACGCGAGGCTGGCGCCTTCGCGGGCCAGCGCATGGGCCGTGGCCTCCCCGATCCCGCTCGAGGCCCCCGTCACCAGCGCCACCTTGCCGTGAAGCGTGCCTACTGTGGTGTCGTTCATGCGTCCGTCCCTTCGTGGCCCGGATCGCGCTCCGCGCGCAGCCAGGCGAGTGCGTGGTTCTGGAGCTCCTCGGTACGCTCGGCGGCGACCACGATCACACCGTCGGCGTCGGCGAGGACCAGATCGCCGGGAGCGATGCTCACCCCCGCGACCTCCACGGCGACATCCAGCGATCCGGCCGAGGTCGGCTCGCCGCGGGCCGGCAGGCTGCCGCGGGCGCGGACGGCCAGGCCGGTGGCGGCGACCGCGCGAACATCGCGAACGTAGCCGTCGACGATCACGCCGGCTGCGCCGCGTTCCAGGGCGACGGCCGTGAGCCGGTCGCCCCATAGCGCGGCCTCGAGGCCCGCCGCCGCGATCACCAGGACCTCGCCGGGTCGCAGCGCCTGCGCGCCTGCGCGCACCGCCGCCAGGTCGCCGTCCGGCGCGGACACGGTGCGTGCGACGCCGGCGAAGTCCCCGCCGAGGTGCACCTGCCACACCGGACCGGTGGCGCGGGCCACGCCGCGGTCGCACAGCATGCAGCTGACGCCGCCGTCGGCCAGGGCCGGGGCGAGCAGGCGTGCGGCGTCGCCGGCGCTCACGCGCGGTACCTCACGCGCGGTACCTCACGAGCCGTGCCTCACAGGTCGTACAACTCCCGGTACTTGCCGTCGAGGTAGGTGAGGTAGGGCTCCGGAGCGAGGCCGCGGCCGGTGGCGCGCGTCAGCAGCGCATCCGGGGAGTAGCGCCGTCCGTGCCGGTAGACGTTCTCCTGCAGCCAGGCGCGTAAGGGAGCGGTGTCGCCGCGCTCCAACGCCGGCGTGATCGCCGGTTCCTGCGCACGAGCCGCTTCCAGCCACTGCGCGCTCATCACGTTGCCGATGGTGTAGGTCGGGAAGCTCCCGAACAGCCCGGTCGACCAGTGGATGTCCTGCAGGCAGCCGCGCGCGTCGTCGGGCACCTCGAGGCCGAGGGTGGCCTCGACGCCCGCGTTCCAGGCCTCGGGCAGGTCCCGCACGCTCAACGAGCCGTCGAGCAGGGCCATCTCGATCTCCACGCGCAGCATGATGTGGAGGTTGTAGGTCACCTCGTCGGCCTCGACCCGGATCAGGCTGGGCTCGACGTGGTTGACGGCCCGGTAGAAGGCCTCGGCGTCGACGTCGGCGAGCTGCTCGGCGAAATGGTCGCGGAGCGCCCCGAAGTGGGCTCGCCAGAAGGGCCGGCTGCGGCCGACCAGGTTCTCCCACAGCCGGGACTGGCTCTCGTGGGTGCCGTAGCTGCTGCCCGCCACGGCGTACAGCCCCGGAACGTCGGTGGTGAAGACGGTGCGCACGTAGGCGGGGTCCACCCCCTGCTCGTAGAGCGCGTGGCCGGCCTCGTGCAGCGTGCCGAACAGGCTCATCGGCAGGTAGTCGCGCCGGAAGCGCGTCGTGATGCGCACGTCGTCGCGGGTGAAGGAGATCTCGAAGGGGTGCGCCGACACGTCGAGCCGCCCGCGCCCCAGGTCGTAGCCGATCAGCCGGGCGAAGTGCAGCGCCGCGTCACGTTGCGCGCCCTCCGGGTAGTCCCGCTGCAGGAAACGCCGGTCCGCGACCACGTCGCTGGCGCGGATCCCTTCCAGCAGCGGCAGGATGCCACCGCGCAGGGCGCCGAACAGGTCCTGGAGACGGGCGGCCGTCATGCCGGGCTCGTACAGGCCGACCAGGGCATCGTACGGATGCTCCCGGTAGCCGATCGCCTGGGCCAGGCGCTGCTGCAGCTCCAGCATGTGCTCCAGCGCGGGTGTGAAGGCCGCCATGTCGTCGTCGGCGCGGGCGCGTTCCCAGGCGGCCTGCGCCACCGAGCGATGCTCGGCGAGCGCCTCGACCAGGCCGTCGGGCAGGCGCTGCAGCAGCTCGAGCGCATCGGCGAGCTGATCGAGCTCGTCCGCTTCCTCGGCGCTCGCGCTCTCGGCGCGGGCCTCCTGCAACGCCCCGACGAGCTCGCGCGACAGCAGGCGCTCGCGTGCCACCTTCGACAGGGTGGCGAGCTGCTTGCCGCGCGCCGCCGCGCCTTGCGGTGGCATCTGGGTGCGGGCGTCCCAGGTCAGCAGGTTGACGGCGCACAGCAGGTCGTTGATCTCGGCGACGTGGCTGCGCACCCGTTCGATCGTCCTCATGCCTTCCTCCAGGTCGACGGCAGCGCGCGCCACAGGCGCGCCCAGGCCTGCTGGCCCAGGCGGAAGCGCTCCGGCCGGTAGAACTCGTTGGGAGCGTGGATGTCCTCATCTCCGGTGCTGAACGAGAAGAACACCGTGTCGGCGCCGAGCGCTTCGCGGAAGGTGGAAGTGATCGGCACGCTGCCGCCCATCCCCACGAGGGTCGGGGCCGAGCCGAACACACTCCGCAGTGTGTCGGCGGCCGCACGGACCGCCCAGTGGTCGTCCGCCACGCGGTAGGCGGGCGCGCCCGCTCCGGGGCCCCGGACCTCCAGCGTGACGCCGGGCGGGCAGTGGGTCTCGAGGTGGCGGCGCACCGCGGTGCCGACGACGTCGGGGTCCTGCCCGGGCACCAGACGGCAGCTCAACTTGAACGTCGCCTCGCTCGGCAGCACCGTCTTGCTGCCCGGGCCCTGGTAGCCACCGTAGAGCCCGTTCACCTCGAGGGTGGGCCGGTACCACTGGCGCGCCAGCGTGCCGTAGCCAGGCTCGCCGAAGGGCGCGGACGCCCCCACCTCGTCGAGGTACGCGGCCTCGTCGAACGGCAGGCGCTCGAGCGCGGCCAGCGTCGCGTCGTCGGGGGGCTCGGCGCCGTCGTAGAAGCCGGCGACCGCCACGCGCCCGCCGTCGTGGAGGCTCGCCACCAGCTCCGCGGCGGCGTGCAGCGGATTCGCCACGCCGCCGCCGTGGCGGCCCGAGTGCAGGTCCTTGCCGGGGCCGCGCACCGTCGCTTCGAGTGTGGTCATGCCGCGCGCGCCGGTCACCAGGGTGGGCACGTCGGGCCGCCACATGCCACCGTCGGCCGAGAGCACCACGTCGCACGCCAGGGCGGAGGCGCGCTCGCGCACCAGCGGCCCCAGGCTGGGGCTGCCGATCTCCTCCTCGCTCTCGAACAGGAAGCGCAGGTTCACGGGAGGTCGTTCGCCGGCCCGTGAGAACGCCTCCGTCACCAGGATCGGGATGAGCATGGAGGCCTTGTCGTCGCTGACGCCGCGACCGTAGAGCCGCCCGTCGCGCTCGGTGAGCTCGAACGGGGGCGAGTGCCACGCCGCCAGCGGCTCCGGCGGCTGAACGTCCATGTGGCCGTAGACGAGAACCGTCGGCGCGCCGGCGCCGGCGGCGTCCCAGCGCGCGTAGACGGCAGGATGCCGGGGCGTGTCCCACACCTCGACCTCGAGCTCGGGGATGGCCCGCAACCGCTCGGCCACCCAGGCCGCGGCCCGCCGCACCTCGCCGGCGCGCTCCGGGTCGGTGCTCACCGACGGGATCGCCACGAAGTCGCGCAGTAGCTGCAGCGAGCGTTCGTAGCCGCCGGCCAGCAGGGCGGAGACCGCGTCGCCGCCGGCCGGCGCTGTGTCCGGTGCTGTGTAGGGCGCGTCCGGCCGGTCGCCGTGGGCGGGCACCGCTCAGCGCCCCCCGTCGACAGACAGCGTCTGCCCGGTGATCCAACCGGCCTGGTCGCTGGCGAAGAACAGCACCGCGTTGACGATGTCCTCCGGCGTGCCCAGGCGCTTCAGCGCGATGCCCTGCACCAGCTTGCGCTGCCCCTCCTCGCCGTACGACGCCCACTGCTTCTCGGTGGTCGGATTGGAGAGCACGAAGCCCGGTGCCACCGAGTTCACCGTGATCCCCCAGGACCCGAGCTCGTGGGCCAGTTGGCGGGTGAGGCCGATCTGTCCGGCCTTGGCCGCGGCGTACGCCTGGATGCCGGTGAGACTGACGCCCAGGCCCGCCCCGCTGGAGATGTTCACGATGCGGCCGGCGCGGGCGGCCTTCATCGTCGGCGCGACGGCGCGGCTGGTGTGGAAGGCGCCGTCCAGGTTGACGGCGAAGATGCGTCGCCAGTCCTCGTCCGGGACCTCCTCGAGGGGCCTCCCGACCTGGCCGAGCACGCCGCCGGCGTCGTTCACGAGGATGTCGAGGCGACCGCTGGCGGCGAGCGCGTGCGCGACCCAGGCGTCGACGGCCTTGCGATCGGAGACGTCGACGGTGGCTACCTCCAGCGGGTGGCCGGCGTCCTGCGCCAGTCGCCCGGTCTCGGCGAGCTCGGCGGCGGCAACGTCGCTGGCGAAGACCGACGCCCCCAGCCGGGCCAGCCCCAGGGCGATGGCGCGTCCGAAGCCGTGCGCCGCGCCGGTCACGAGCGCGGTCCTGCCATCAAAGCGCAGCTGCATGCGGATCCCCTTCCGGCTGGTCCTCGGCGATGGCGGCGAGGTTGTCCCAGGCGCGCGCCCGCCGTCCGTTCTCGACGTCGTGCATCAGCTCCACCAGTCGCCGCAGGTAGGGAACGGCGACCCCGTGCTCCTCGGCGATGCCGAGGATGGGCGCGAACTGGGCGTCGGTCTCGGTCTTGCGGTGGTGCACGGCGAGGTCGCGCCACACGCCCGAGTGGGTCTTGGCCGAGCGCTGGTTGAAGGCGACCATGGCATCGAAGGAGGCCTTGCGGGCCGCGGCGTCTCCCCCCGGCGCGAAGGCCGCCGGATCGAAGCCGTTGAAACCGACCGGCGTGGCGCCGTGGGCGCTCGCCACCTCCATGACCTCCTGGGCCAGGGTCGCCAGCACCGGCTGGACCGTGGCGTCGGCCAGGGTATCGACGATGCTGGCATCGGTCAGCGCCTCTGCGAACAGCATCGCGCCGTAGCCCATCTTCCCCCACAGGTAGCCCCAGATGTTGTCGGTGGTCTCAGCGCCGGGCTCGAAGTCCCGCAGGGCGACCGTCAGCCGTTGCAGCCGCTCGCTGGCGCGCCCGTCGAGCTCGCCGAGCACCACCGCGCCGCGGCCGGAGAACTGCACGATCCCGGGCTCGAGCACATCGGCGCCGAAGTTCACGAACGCACCCATGGTGCGCTCCGCGCCCACCGTCCGGGCGAGCACGACCTCGTTCAGACCGTTCTGCATCGACACCACGCAGCCCCGCTCGGACACGTGCGGTGCGAGCCCCGCCGCGGCACGCTCGGTATCGAGCGCCTTGACGGCCAGCAGCACCCAGTCCCAGGTCCCGTCGACCTCGTCGGGTCCGACGAAGGGGGCGTGCACCGTGAAGGTGTCGATGGGACCGACGATGCGCAGGCCGTCACGGCGCGCCGCCTTCACGTGGGCCCGGTTGGCGTCCACGAAGGTGACGTCGTGGCCTGCGCGTGCCAGATGCGCGCCGACCACGCCCCCGATGGCCCCCGCACCCCACACCAGCGCCCGTAGGCGCGGCCCGGCCGGCGCGTCGTCGTTCAGTTCCACGGTCCCTCCAGGGCGGCGCGCGTCTCCGCGACGCCGGCGCGCCACACGGTCTCCATCGCCTCGTCGGGCTTCTGGTAGGCGCCGCCCATGTTGCCGTCGCCGAGCAGGTCGCGGACCTCGGGCGCGGTCATCAGGCGCATGCGCGTCATGTCCGTCATCGGCTTGGCGCCGTCCGGCGGGCGCACGCCTTCGAGCCGGGTCCAGGCGAAGTTCTCCATCCAGGAGGCGTGCGAAGCGGCCTCATCGATGGCGTGGACGGCGGCGAACGTCGCCGGCGCGTTCCACCAGTTGTGCCACTTCACGCGCACGCCCGGGTGGGTGTTCATCCACTCCTGGACGACCGAACCGGCCGCGCTGTTGCCGCCGTGTCCGTTGACGAACAGCACCCGCTTGAAGCCGGTGGCCGCGAGGCTCTCCAGGATGTCCTCGACGATGCGGCGATAGGTATCCAGGCGCAGGCTCACCGAGCCCGGGTAGGACAGGAAGTAGGGCGTCACGCCGTAGTTGAGGGTGGGGAAGACGGGCACGCCCAACGGCGCCGCGGCCTCGCGCGCCACGCGCTCGGCCAGGATGTTGTCCACTGCCAGGCTGAGGTAGCCGTGTTGCTCGGTGCTCCCCATCGGGACGACGGCGCGATCGTCGCGCTCCAGCTGCTTCTCGACCTGCATCCAATTCATCGCGTGGATCACACGCCTCACTCCTTTGCGTCGCGCTCCTGCCGCACGCTCTCGAGCGTGGGGAGCAGGAGGCGGCTGATGGAACCGACCTCGGGTTCGTACCGGAACTCGAAGGCGTCGACGTCGGGGGGAACGTGGGCGAGCGCGTCCCGGCTGCCGCTGGCGTACACCATCACGGTGCAGCGGCGGTGCGCCAGGGCGAGCGCCGCGGGATCGAGCGGCACCGCCTCGATCTTGCGCACGTGCGGGCAGAAGCGTGTCACGTTGCGACGCAACGTGGGCAGGAAGTCGGGGATACTGGCGACCACCATCACACAGGCGTCGGAGGGCACCGCGGCGAGGCGCGTGCGCGTCTCCCGCGAGGGGTGGAAGGTGAGGCTCAGCACGGGCACGTCGCCGCCCACCCGGGCACGCAACTCGGCCTCGCGGTTGGCAAGGGTGACGTAGACGTCGGGCGCGGTGTCGCTCGAGCCCGGCAGCGCGATGGCGTCGGCGTCGAAGGTGGTCCACTCCAGCACGTCGCCGGGCGGGAGGTGGCGACGGATGGCCTCGACGTACGCCACCGTCGCGTCCGGGAAGATGCCGACGAACAGGATGTGGACGCCGCGTCCGGTGCGGGCGGGTCGTTGAGCGCGCACCGTCACCGCCTCGACGGCCGCGCTGCGCGAGAAGCCGAGCGCCTCGGCCGACGTGAAGAATTCGTCGACGGCGTGGCTCAGCGCCAGCATGGCCTCCGTGGCCTGTTGTGGCGGAAGGCGTTCGGGCACGAAGGTGCCGCGGCCCTGCTGGCTCTCCAGCAGCCCCTGCTGGCGCAGCTCGCGGTACACCTGCGAGACCGTCACCGGTGCCAGGTGGAGCAGGCGCGCCAGCTCGCGCACCGAAGGTAGCTTGATGCCCCGCGGGATCTCGCCCGTGGCGATGCCGTACTCGATCTGGCCTCGCAACTGGACGCCGACCGGCAGCGGGAGGTCGCGGTCCAAGGCCAGACGCCAGGGGGCCGAGCCGGCCTGGATCTCGATGGCGGCGTCCGGCTGCGGCGCGGCCGGACGGTCGCGCGCCTCGCCCGCGGCCACGGCCGGGTCCAGAGTCTCCGAGGGGCCGGAGCGGGTCACGGCCGCGCCTCCGGGCGGCGCTCGACGCCGCTCGCCGGCGCGACGGCGCCGTCGGGGTCGAACAGGTGGCAGGCGCACTCGCGTCCGTCGCGCTCGACCAGCTCGGGGACGTGGACGTTGCAGCCCTCGAAGGCGCTGGAGCAGCGCGGGTGGAAGGCGCAGCCACTGGGTACGCGCAGCGGGCTCGGGAGCTCGCCACGCACCGCCTCGGTGGTGGTGGTGTGTTCGGGGTCCAGCGACGGCGCGGCGGAGAGCAGTGCGCGGGTGTAGGGGTGGCGCGGGTCGTGGAACAGCGCCTCGGTCTCGCCGACCTCGACCACCCGGCCCAGGTACATGACCGCCACGCGGTGCGAGATGTGCCGCACCAGCCGCAGGTCATGCGCGACGAACAGCACCGTCAGGTGGAGGCGCTCCTGCAGCTCCAGCAGCAGGTTGATGACCTGCGCCTGGACGCTGACGTCGAGTGCCGAGACGAGCTCGTCGGCGACGAGGGTCTCGGGCTCGAGCGCCAGCGCCCGCGCGATGCCGATGCGCTGCCGCTGGCCGCCCGAGAACTCGTGCGGCATGCGGTCCGCGGAATCGACGGGCAGGCCCACCATGTCCAGGAGCTCACGCAGGCGCTCGGGGATGGCCTTGGGGGGCCGCATGTTGTGGACGCCCAGCGCCTCCCGCAGGATCTGGCCCACGCTCATGCGCGGGTTGAGGCTGGAGTAGGGGTCCTGGAAGATCATCTGGACCTTGCGGTGGTAGCGGCGCAGGGCGTCGCCCTGCAGGGCCAGGACATCGTCACCCCGGTAGTGCACCGACCCTGCGTCGGGCTCGTGGAGCCGGACCAGGCAGCGCGCCAGCGTCGACTTGCCGCAACCAGACTCCCCCACGATGCCGAGCGTCTCGCCACGCTCGACGCGCAGCGTGACGCCGTCGAGCGCCCGCACGGCCAGCTTGGGCTCGCCCTTGAGCCGGTCGAAGAGGGTGCGCTGGACCGGGAAGGTCTTGACCAGGCCGTCGATCTCGAAGGCAGCGGCCGATCCCGTCGGCCCGGCGACGTCGACGGTCTGTCGGGGGCCCTGCCGTGCGGCGGCGGTCACGCGGACACCTCGGCGGGGGCGGGGAGGTCGGCGTGGTGGAGGCAGGCGCTGGTATGGTCCTCCGCCACGAGTCGACGCCGCGGCTCCTCGGCCAGGCAGGCGTCGGTCACGAAGCCGCACCGCGGCCCGAAGGGGCAGCCGGGGGGCAGCCCGCTGAGGTCGGGGGGCGATCCCGGGATGGGCTTGAGCGGTTGACGGTTGGCGCCTCCGCTGGGCAGCGACAGCCGCAGGCCCAGCGTGTAGGCGTGCTTGGGGTGCATGAACAGGGCCCGCACCGGCGCCGTCTCGACCAGCCGTCCGGCGTACATGACGGCCACCCGATCGCAGGTCTGCGCGACCACACCGAGGTCGTGCGTCACCAGGATCACGCTCATGCCGAGCTGCTCGCGCAGGCGCAGCAGCAGCTTGAGGATCTGGTCCTGGATGGTGACGTCGAGGGCGGTGGTGGGCTCGTCCGCCAGCAGCAGGCTGGGCGACGAAGCCAGTGCGATGGCGATCATGGCGCGCTGGCGCATGCCGCCGCTGAACTCGTGGGGGTAGGCTCCGAGCCGTTCGCGCGGCGAGGGGATGCCGACCAGGTCGAGTAGCTCCGCGGCGCGATCGGTGGCGGCGGCGCCGCTCAGCCCCTCGTGCTCGCGCAGGCTCTCCAGGATCTGCTCGCCCACCGTCAGCACCGGGTTGAGGGCGGTCATCGGCTCCTGGAAGATCATGCTGATCTCGCCGCCGGTGACCTGGCGCATGCGGCGGGTGCTGACGTCGAGCAGGTTCTCGTCGCGCCAACGCACCTCGCCCGTCACCTTGGTGGGGGGCCGCAGCAGCCGCAGGATCGAGCGGAGCGTGACGCTCTTGCCCGACCCGGACTCGCCGACGATGCCGAGCACCTCGCCCGCGCCCACGTCGAAGCTCACGTCACGGACGGCGTTGAGAGGACCCCGTGAGGTGTGGAAGGTGGTGTCGAGGTGGCGGACGCTGAGCAGCGGCCCGGCGCTCGTGGTTGGGACCGGGCTCATCGCTTCGGCCTCAACAGGTCGGCGAGGCCGTCACCGACCAGACTGAAGCCCACGCCGGCGAGCGTCAGCACCAGGCCGGGGAAGGTGGAGATCCAGGGGGCGGTCACCATGAAGTTCTTGCCGTCCGCCACCATCACCCCCCATTCGGCGGTGGGCGGTTGGGCGCCCAGGCCGAGGTAGCCGAGCGAGGCGCCCAGCAGGATGCCCAGGCTCATATCGGTCATCCAGTAGACGATGGCCGGAGTGACGGCGTTGGGGAAGATGTGGCGGAACACGATGCGTCCCGGCGAGTAACCCATCACGCGGGCCGCCTGCACGTACTCCGACTGCTTCTGGACCAGCGTCTCGCCGCGCACCAGGCGGGCGTAGTACACCCAGCCCACGACGCTGACCGCCAGGTACATGTTGCGCAGGCCGGGGCCGAGCATAGCGACGATGGCGATGACGAGGATCAGGAACGGGAACACCATCACGACGTCGACCAGCCGGCCGAAGCCGGCGTCGAGCCAGCGGCCCACGTAGCCGGTGATGGCGCCGGCCAGGGTTCCGAACAGGAACGGGAACAGCGTACAGAACAACGCGATCTGCAGGTCGACGCGCGCGCCGTAGATCACGCGCGAGAACACGTCACGGCCGAAGTTGTCGGTGCCGAACAGGTGCTGCGCGCTGGGACCCTTGAGGATGGCGCCGTAGTCGAACTTGCTCGGGTTGTACGGGGCGATCAGGTGCGGGAAGAGCGCCATCACCAGCAGGGCGGTGACGATGGCGAGCCCGATCAACAGGGTGGGCTTGGGCCGGACGCGCAGCGGGCGCCGGCGGGTGCGCGGAGCGGTCGTCACGGCCGATGGGAGCGCCATGTCAGGCCACCTTCGTGCGGGGGTCGAGGGTGCTGTAGGCGAGGTCGGTCAGCAGGAACACCACCATGATGACGACCGCGAAGGCCAGAGTGAGCCCCTGCACCACCGCGTAGTCGCGTCCGAAGATGGCGTCGACCATGAGCCGGCCCACCCCCGGGATGGCGAAGACCGTCTCGGTGATGACCGCGCCGCCCATGAGCTGGCCGACCGAGAGCCCGAACAGGGTCACGGTGCTGATGAGGGCGTTGCGCAGGATGTGCTTGAAGAGCACCAGCCGGGGGCGGATGCCCTTGGCCCGCGCGAAGTCGACGTACTCGGCGTCGAGCACCTCCAGGATGGAGGAGCGCAGGTTGCGCATCAGGATGGCGGCCAGATAGAAGCCGAGCGAGAGAGCGGGTAGGAACAGATAGTACAGATCCGACGCCGCGGTGGGTCCGATGCCCCCCACCGGGAACCAGTGCAGCCGGGCGCCGAAGAAGCCCAGGAGTTGCAGCGAAAGATAGAACACCGGCAGCGACAGGCCGACCTGGAAGATGGCGCGGATGAGGTTGTCGACCCAGGTGCCACGTTTCAGGGCCGAGAGCACGGCCGCCGGAACCGACAGCAGCGCCGCCAGGACGCCGGCGTAGAGCGTGAGGAACAGCGTTACCGGCATGCGGTCGGCGATGAGCTGGGTGACGGGCACCTTGAGGTTGATGCTGGTGCCGAGATCGCCGCGCGCCACGCGTTCGAGGAAGTACCAGAACTGGACGGGCAGAGGCTTGTCCAGCCCCAGCTCCTTGTGCACGCGGGCGACGGCCTGATCGGTGACGCGGTCGCCGAGGATGGCGACGGCGGGATCGCCCGGCAGCAGCCGGACCATGGCGAACACCAGGACCATGATCACCAGCAGCGTGGGGATCATCTGCAGGATCCGGGTGAGGGCGTACTGCCAGCGGTTCACGTCGGCTACCTCCCGGGACCGGGTCCGGCCGCGAGCGGACGCAGCCGGGGGAGCCGGGGCCGCTGGCACGATGCGAGCGGCCCCGGAGGCGAGTCGGACGTCAGTTGGTCGTCTTGTATGCAGTCTTGAAGATGTAGTTGCCGAGCGGGATCTGGTTCAGGCCCGTGACGGTCTTGCGGATCGCGACCGGGTAGGGTGTCTCGTACAGGAACACGATCGGGGCGGCGTCCATGAAGATCTTCTGGATCTGCTTGTACTCCTCCGCGCGCTTGGTCTTGTCGAGCTCCTGCTGCGATTCGGCGAAGAGCTTGTCGATCTCGGCGCTCTTGAAGCCGGTGTGCAGCGACTGGATGTTCTCGTATACCGCGAAGTAGCTGGTGATCTCGCTGGGGTCGTTGATGTCGTTGGTCCAGCCGGCGGTCCGCATCTGGAAGTCGTTGTTGCGGTAGCGCTCGGTCTTGGTGGCGGCGTCGAGCTGCTCGATCTTGAGCTTGATCCCCACTTCGCCCCACATGCTCTGCAGAGCCGTCAGCAGCGCCAGGTCGTTCTGGCTGCCGGCGGTGGCCAGCGCGGAGACCGTGAAGCCGTTGGGGAACCCGGCCTGAGC
Source organism: uncultured bacterium (assembly GCA_964616005.1). GTDB lineage: Bacteria > Deinococcota > Deinococci > Deinococcales > Trueperaceae > JASBRS01. The sequence continues at coordinate 21,840 of CAZTTB010000025.1, forward strand.
CAGCAGCGACTTGGCCTTCTCGAGATCGTAGGCGTAGCTGCGGGTGGCGACGTAGTACGGGGTGGTCGTCGACATGAACGACTGCATGGGGGTGCCGATGCCGAAGTTCACCACCTGGATGAGCGCCTGCTTGTTGGTGGCGTAGTTGAGGGCCTGGCGCACCTCGAGGCTGGACAGCGGGTTCGGGGTGCCGTTGGGCAGGGTGGGTCGGTTGTTCATCAGCACGCTGTTGACCTGGGTCGACGGGAACAGCTCCATGTTGATGTTGGGGTCCTTCTGCAGCTCACCGACGCGCGACAGCGGGATGAACTCGGCCGCGTCGAGCTCGCGCGATTGCAGCTTGAGGATGCGCGTGGCGTCGTCGGGGACGATTTCGAAGCGGATGCTGTCGAGGTAGGGAAGCGCCTTGCCGTCGGTACCCTTCTCCCAGTAGTACGGGTTGCGCGTGATCACCATGTAGGAGCCGCGCTTCCATTCGGACAGCACGAACGGACCGGAGCCGATGGGGTGCTCGGCGAAGGCCTTGGCCTTCTCCGCGTCGGTCGACCCCTTGGCCGCCTCGAACAGCTTCTCGGGCATGATGGCGGCATTGAACATGGACAGCGCCGGGACGATGGTCGGGTCCGGGTGCTTGAGGTGGATGATCACCTTGTTGCCGCTGGCATCGATGGAGTCGATGGCGGCGAGGGTGAAGTTCCAGATGCCGTTGTCCGGGTTGCGGGCGCGATCGAGCGACCACTTGGCGTCCTGGGCGGTGATAGGGCTGCCGTCGGCGAACTTGATGCCGTCACGCAGGGTCAACGTGAGGGTCAGGCCGTCGCTGGAGAAGCTCCAGGCGGTGGCCAGATCGGGCGCCACGTCCTTGCCGTCGGCCGTGGGCTGGAGGAGCGGATCGTAGAGGTTGGTGAGGACCCAGATGTCGAGGTTGGCGTCGTTGAGGACCGGATCGAGGAACAGCGAGTCGGCGTAGCGTCCGAAGACGAGCTGTCCCCCACGCTGCTGCGCGAACGTGGTTCCGAGCACGAGGGTGGCCAGGAGGGCCAGGGCGAGCGTTGTGAGCCGTTTCATGCCTACCTCCCTAGGGTTCTCCAGCTACAGGTCGGCCGTCGAAGCGCCCGTTCACCGCCCTGCGAACTGTGATGGCGGAACATAACACAGCGAATTGTTGCCGTCAATCGCATGGAGATTCAGCCTGGGGCGGCATCTCGCGGGCGCGTCGCCGGCGGAACGGGTGCGCGGCCGTTCCTCAGCCGGGACCGAAGGGCGGACCCGGCCGTGGCGTCACCGGTGCCAGTGCGGCCAACGCGCCGGCCAGCTCGAGCAGGCGCGCGTCCGCGCCGCGAGCGGCGACGAGCTGCAGGCCCACCGGGAGTCCGGGCCGGGCGTTGAACGGGACGGTGACGGCGGGAGCGCCCACCAGGTCGAAGGGGCCGCTGAAGTGCATCTCGACCGCTCCCTCCTGTCCGCTGACCACCGGATCCTCGGCCGGCGCCACGGTGTTGACCGCGGGCATCAGCAGCGCGTCGAAGCCCGCGAGCAGGTCGTCGGAGACCGCGGTGAGGGCACGGCGCGTCTCCAACGCCCGCAGGTAGCGCGTGGCCGGCACCGTGAATCCGTACTCGAGCTGGGACCGCGTGGCGGCGGCGTATCCCTCGGCGGAGGAACTCATGTACTGTTCGTGCAGCACACTCGCCTCGGGGTAGAGGATGTCCAGCAGCGCCTCGTTGGCACGCTCCAACGCACCCAGCGGCGCATCCATGACCGCGGCGCCGGCCTCGGCGAGCGCGCGTTCGGCAGCGTCCAGCGCAGCGCGCACGGGCGGTTCGAGGTCCACGGCGTCGACGTACGCGCGGGGGACACCGAAGCGGAGGCCGGTCAGCGGCGGCGTGTCGCCGTCGGGACGCGTTCCTCGCTGGCGCAGTGCCTCGGGGCCGTCCGCCATCAGCACCAGCAGATCGGCAGCGTCGCCGGCGGTCCGTGCCAGGGGCCCGACGTGGTCGAGGGTCCAGGAGAGGGGGAAGACGCCGTCCACGGGCACCCGGCCGTAGGTCGGCTTGTGGCCGAAGACGCCGCAGTAGGCGGCAGGGATGCGGATCGACCCTCCGGTGTCGGTGCCGATGGCGAGCGTGGTCAGGCCGGCGGCGACCGCCGCCGCGCTCCCGCCCGACGAACCGCCGGCGGTACGGCCGAGGTCGTGCGGATTGCGGGTGGGACCGACCTCCGGATGGACGGCACCGTAGGCGTACTCGAGCAGGTTGGTCTTGCCGACCAGGATCGCCCCGGCCTCGCGCAGGCGCGCCACCACGGCAGCGTCGCGCTCGGCGCGTTCGACACGGCCCACACGGGAGCCGAAACCGGTCGGGGCGCCCGCCACCGCCATCAGGTCCTTGATGGCGACGGGCACGCCGTGCAGTGGGCCGCGGTCGACGCCGGCTGCGAGCTCGTGTTGCACCTGCTCGGCCCGGGCCAGCGCGCTGTCGGCCAGCACCAGCGCGAAAGCGTTGAGGTCGGGATCGAGCTCGGCGATGCGTTGCAGGAGCGCCTCGGTGACGCCGGTCGGGGTGAGTTCGCCGGATCGGTAGGCGGCGGCGAGACGCCGCCCGGAGAGGAAGGGCGCGGTCACCGCCGGAACGCTTCGCCGACGGCGCGGGATCCGGACGGGGGAACGGGGCATGCGGGCATGGCCACCTCCTGGTGTGACGTCATCCTGACGTCCCGGCGGCCCCCGTGCCAAGGGCGGGCGGCCGCTTGTGCCGGGCGGGGGGCTCGGCGAGAATGGAATCCGGAGCGCGCAACCGCAACGATGTGCGACAGGGGCCCTCGCCAAGGACCCGCAGGAGGACGTCATGAGCCCAGCCGGCCGCCGCGAGGTGGTGATCGTCAGCGCCGTGCGCACGCCCATCGGGCGCATCCGCGGCGCGCTCTCCGAGGTGCGCCCCGACGACCTGGCCGCCCTGGTGGTCAAGGAGGCGGTGGCCCGCGCCGGCGTGCCGGCCGAGTCGATCGAGGAGGTCTACCTCGGCTGCGCCAACCAGGCCGGCGAGGACAACCGCAACGTCGCCCGCATGGCGCTGCTGCTGGCCGGCCTACCCGACGGCGTGGCCGGCGTGACCGTGAACCGGTTGTGCGCCAGCGGGCTCAACGCCGTCAACCAGGCGGCGCGTGCCATCGCCCTGGGGGAGGGGGACGTGTTCGTGGCGGGGGGCGTGGAGAGCATGACCCGCGCACCCTACTCGCTGCCCAAGAACGCCCAGGCTTTCGGACCTCCCGGCGACGTCACCGCCTGGGACACCACCCTCGGCTGGCGCTACCCCAACCCGGCGTTGGAGGCCCTCTACCCGCTGGAGGCGATGGGGGAGACGGCCGAGAACATCCACCGGCGGAGCCGCGAGGGCGCCGTGGCCGGCGGCGAGATCACCCGCGAGCAGCAGGACGCCTTCGCCTTGCGGAGCCACCGGCGGGCCGTGGACGCCATCAACGGCGGCCGCTTCGAGGACGAGATCGTGCCGGTCACGCTCCCGCGCCGGCGCGGCGAGCCACGGATCGTCGACGTGGACGAGCATCCGCGGTATCGGCGGGAGGGCGACCGCTACGTCGTCGACACGGATCTGGAGGCGCTCGGCAAGCTGCGTCCCGCCTTCCGAGCGGGCGGGACCGTCACGGCGGGCAACGCCAGCGGTCTGAACGACGGCGCCGCGGCGCTGGTGCTGATGGCGGCGGAGACCGCCGCGGAGCTGGGCGTGGCCCCGATGGCGCGCTGGGTGGCCTCGGGCGCCGCCGGCATCGACCCGCGCGTGATGGGCCTGGGGCCGGTGGGGGCGACCCGCAAGGCGCTCGACCGTAGCGGCCTGACGATCGAGGACCTCGACCTGGTCGAGCTCAACGAGGCGTTCGCGGTGCAGGCGCTGGCGGTGATGCGCGAGCTCGGCTTGAGTGAGGCGATCACCAACGTCAACGGCGGCGCCATCGCGCTCGGCCACCCGCTGGGCTGCTCCGGCGCGCGCATCCTCACCACCCTGCTGCACGAGATGCGACGCCGGTCGCAGGCGGGAGAGGCCGTGCGCTACGGCCTGGCGACGCTGTGCGTGGGCGTCGGGCAGGGCGAGGCTACGGTGGTGGAGCTGCTCGGAGAGCCGGGTGCGGCCCGCTAGCGCAACGGCAGCGTTCCCGCCAGTGGCGACGGATAGAGGGCGATCCCCATCGGGTAGGTGAGGTCGGACGAGGTGAGCCAGTCGGTCTGGACGGTGCTCGACGCCAGCAGGTAGCGGTCGAGCCGCCCCTGGCTCCCGGAGACCCACACGTTCCCGAGGGCGTCGATGGCGTCGGCGTCGGCGGCGGGTCCGGCGCCCATGGCCGAACCCGAGATGGTGGTCCGCGTCACCGACGTCGTCGTGCCCGTTCCCGTCAGTTCGCTCTGGGCGTAGCGGTAGGTGCCGCCGCCCACCACCCACAGGTTGCCGGCGTCGTCGAAGGCCAGCCCCGTGTAGCCGATGACCTCCGCGGCGGTGGTGCCGCGGATGCGGTACGCCGCGCTGAGCGTGCCGCCGCTTCCGAGAGCGGCCGCGTCGTAGCGCACCAGCTGCACGTCGCCGGTCGCCACCGCGGCGTCGTCGACCACCACCCACAGGTTGCCGTTGTGATCGAACGCCATCGCGACCGGGTCTATCAGCACCGACCCGCTGTAGGTGTGCGCCGGGGCCGTGTCGAGGCTGCCGCCGGCGGCCAGCATCTGGCGGATCTGAGCGGCCGTGTACTCCAGGATCTGGTTCGCGTCGCGGTCGAGGAGGTAGAGGTCCCCCGCGCTATCGAACGCGAGCTGGCCGGGCCGCGCGAAGGCCGCCGCCTCCACGGTGAGCGCGGGCGCGGGTGCGCCGGAGCTCGCCAGCGCGTTCTGGTCGAAGACCAACAGCTGGCCGTTGCCGCTACTGCCGCCCACCGGATCGGACACCCACAGGTCGCCGTGCGGGCCGAACGCGAGCTGGAAGCCATAGGTGGTGTTGAGGGTGGACCCCGTCAGGTCGACGACCCTGGCGGCCTGGCTGCCGCCGGCGGAGAGCTCGGCGGCGGTGAAGCCCACCAGTGCCCCTCCGATCTCGTTGCCCGCCCACAGCATGTGCGCGCCGGGTTGCAGGACGTAGCCCCGGGTCACGCTGACGGTGGTGGCGTTCCCCACGCAGGCGCTCACGACGGGGTCGGTGCCGGCCCCGTAGGCGATGCCCACCGGGCTGCCGCCCGACGGCGCCTGGGTCACGCGCAACGTCTCGACCAGGTAGACGCCGGCGGTCAGGTTGGTGAGGGTCTGTGTCGCGGTGAGGTCGACCTGGTACCCGCCCGGGCCGGTCACGCGAACCGCCGGCGTCACGCCGGCGGGGGCGGTGACGGTGACGGTCAAGTCGCCCTGGCCGCTGGCCGTGCACGTCTGGGTGCCGCCTGCGGCGCTCGGAGAGCAGGCCGCCAGCAGGGCCAGGGTGGCGACGGGGACGGCCAGCCCCCAACCGCGGCGGGCGTGCGATGCCAACGTGCGTGCGTCCATGCTTCCTCCCTCCCCGAGGGCCTCCCCCCGGGTGGGCGCGCCGAGACGGCCGTGTTCTCGGCCGACAGCTCGGGGCGCCCGAGCCTTCAGACCCGGCCGCTCGCAGCGGCCGGCAGGGAATCCACCAGCGATCCGTACGAGCATCCGATAAGCCTCGCCACCCCTTTCGACTTTGGATGAGTCACGGTAGCACCGACGACGCGCCCACGAGGGTTCGCTCGCCTCCGGCGGGCGGGTCCGGCCCTTGGGCTTCGCGTGCCGGTCGCCGGGGACGGCCGCGGTCACGGCCGCCAAGTCGGCTGCGACCGCGGCCGGCGCGTCCTCGG
>CAZTTB010000026.1:0-24464 GCA_964616005.1 uncultured bacterium
GGGCGGCCGACCAGCCGTCGCTGGCGGGCCAGAAGGTCTCGAGCGCGAACACCATGCCTTCTTCGATGACCTCGGGGTGGTCGAGGCTGAACAGGCGGCTGAAGATGGGCTTCTCCCAGATGTTGAGGCCGAGCCCGTGGCCGTACTGCAGGGCGAAGGCCAGCTCCTCGTTGGGGAAGCCGAACTCCTGGGCCTTGGGCCAGATGCTGACCACGTCGGCGGTGGTGACGCCGGGCTTGATGAGGCTGATGGCGTGGTCGAGCAGGTCGCGGCACTTGGCGTAGGCGTCGACCTGGGCCTGGCTGGCGCTGCCGACGGCGAAGGTGCGGTAGTAGCAGGTGCGGTAGCCCATGTAGCTGTGCAGGATGTCGAAGTAGGCGGGGTCACCGGGGCGCAGCATGCGGTCGGACGCGACGTGGGGGTGGGGGTTGCAGCGTTCGCCGCTGATGGCGTTGACGCCCTCGACCATCTCGCTGCCGTGGCGGTAGAGGAAGTCGCTCACCAGCCCGACCAGGTCGTTCTCGCGCACCCCCGGGCGGAGCTTCTCGTAGAGCTGGTCGTAGGCGGCGTCGACCATGGAGGAGGCGTGGGTGAGCAGCATGATCTCGTCGACGGTCTTGATCTTGCGGGCCTCGAGCATGAGCTGCTGGCCGTCGATGACGGTGATGCCCGCCTTCTGCAACGCGAACAGCACGGGCGGCTCGACGATGTCGATGGCGACGGGGTCGCCGGCGAGTCCGCGCTGGTCGAGCTCGTCCTTGATCCAGCGCGCCACCTTCTCGGCGCGGCCCATCTCGGGGCTGATGGTGCCGCGCAGCATCGACACGCCGGGCCGCGAGCGCTTCTCGCCGTCGAGCCAGGGGGCGTAGAGCTGGTGGTGCTTGGCCGCCGAGCCGAAGTCCCACAGGATGGGCTCGTCACCCTGCGGCAGCAGGGTGAAGCGTGCCACCTTGTCCTGTGCCCAGGTGCCGATGTGGGTGGCCGTGATGTAGCGGACGTTGTTCATGTCGAAGCACAGCAGGGCTCCGGCCTCGGACTCCGCCAGCACCTTCTTGATGCGTGCCAGTCGCTCGTTGCGGAGGCGCTCGAAGTTGACGCGCTCCTCCCAGTCGACCGCCATGACGCCGTGGGTATGGATGGCCATCAGGATTCCGCCTCCCTGGTACAGGGTCGGGTGCGCTTCCGCGTCAGGCGGGAGGGCACATCTCGCGCGCGAGCGCGGTGAGCTGCTTGGGCGTGGGTACGGTGACGTCCTCGAGGACGGGGGAGAAGGGCACGGGCACGTCCATCGCGCCCATCCTCCGCACCGGCGCGTCCAGGTAGTAGAAGGCGCCGTCGGCGATGACCGCCGCCAGCTCGGCGCTGGCGCCGTAGCTCTGGTGGCCTTCGTCCACCACCACCACCCGGCCGGTCTTCCTGGCCGACGCGATGAGGGTGTCGGCGTCGAGGGGCGCGAGCGAGCGCGGGTCGACCACCTCGGCGGAGATGCCGTGGGCCTCGAGCTGCTCGGCCGCCTGCAGCGCCACCAGGACCATGCTGCTGGTGGCGACGAAGGTGATGTCGGTGCCGGCACGCTTGACCTCGGCCTGGCCCAGCGGGATGATCAGCTCGCCCTCGGGCACCGGCCCCTTGTCCTGGAAGCTGAGCTTGTCCTCGACGATCACGACCGGGTTGTCGTCGCGGATGGCCGCCTTCATCAGGCCCTTGGCGTCCCGCGGCGTGGCAGGCAGCGCCACCTTCAGCCCCGGGATGTGGCTCACCCAGGCGTGGAGGCTCTGGCTGTGTTGGGCGGCGCTCCTGCGGGTGGCGCCGAGGGTGGTGCGCAGCACCATCGGCACCTTGAGCTTGCCGCCGGACATGTAGTGCGTCTTGGCGGCCTGGTTGACGAGCTGGTCCATCACCAACGTCAGGAAGTCGCCGAACATGAGGTCGACCACCGGACGCATGCCGGTCATGGCGGCGCCGACCGCCACGCCGGTGAAGCCGGCTTCGCTGATGGGCGTGTCGCGCACCCGTTCGGGGCCGAACTCCTCGACCAGGCCGGAGAGCACCTTGAAGGGGGTGCCGGCCTCGGCGACGTCCTCACCCAGGATGAACACGCGCGGGTCGCGGCGCATCTCCTCGGCGAGCGCCTCGTTGACGGCCTGGGAGAACGTGATGGTGCGGGCCGGACCCTCCTTGGAGAGCGTGCGGCTAGGCGTAGACATGCAGCGTGACCTCGCTCTCGTCCGGGTAGGGCGCTTCGAGCCCGAAGGTCACAGCCGCCTCGGCTTCGGCCCGGACCTCGGCCTCGACGGCCTCGAGCTCGGCGGCGGTGACGATGCCCCGCTCCGTCAACCAGGCGGCGTACAGCGTGAGTGGGTCGCGCTCGCTCCTCCAGTGCGACTCCTCGTCCTTGGACCGGTAATAGTCGCGCTGGATGTCGCCGACGTGGTGCCCGTAGTAGCGGTAGGTGTGAGCCAGCAGGAACGAGGGGCCGTCGCCCCGACGCGCCCGGGCCACCAGCTCGCCGGCCACTGCGCTGACAGCGGTCACGTCCTGCCCGTCGACCTCGGCGGTATGGATGCCGAAGGCGCGAGGACGGTCGAGGATGGCGCCGGCGGTGGTCTCCTCGAAGTGGGTGTACTCGTTGTAGAGGTTGTTCTCGCACACGTAGAGCACGGGCAGCTTCCAGAGCTGCGCCATGTTCATGACCTCGTACAGCAGCCCCTGCCCGAGCGCGCCCTCACCGAAGAAGCACACGGCCACGCGGTCGGTGCCCTGCATCCTGGCCGATAGCGCCGCGCCGGTGGCGATCCCGGCGCTGCCGCCGACGATGGCGTTGGCTCCGAGGTTGCCGTTCTCCTGGTCCGCGATGTGCATGCTCCCGCCCTTGCCGCGGTTGTAGCCGGACGCCTTGCCCAGCAGTTCGGCGAACATCAGGTCGAGCCGGGCGCCCTTGGCGATGCAGTGACCGTGCCCCCGGTGGGTGCTGGTGATGTAGTCCTCGCGGGTGAGGGCGTCGCACACGCCGACGGCGACCGCCTCCTCCCCTGCGTACATGTGGGTGAGGCCGGGCATCTTGGCGCTCAGGTAGAGGTCGTTGGCGTGCTCCTCGAACACCCGGATGCGCATCATCTGCCGGTAGCTGTGCAGGTGCCGCGGGGGATCGGAGTCGGCGGACACGCCGGCCCCCGGCGCCTTGCGGCCCGTCCTTCCTGCGGAGGACTTGCTTGCTGTGGGTCGACCCGTCACGCGGTGCTCCTTCCCCATGGAGCGGGAGCCGGCCGGGGCCGCAGATGGCGGCTCAGGCGGCGTCACCGTCCAGCTCGTCGTCATGGTTGCCGGTCTCGGAACCTGTCGTCTTGAGGGCCTGCCGGCTGTCCTCGCGCACCTGTGCGAGGTGGGCCAGCATCGCTGTCCGGGCCGCGTCCGCGTCCCCCGCCTCGATGGCGGCGAGGATGACGCGATGGTGGCGCTGGCCGCGCGTCGGGCCGCCGCTCACCTGGAAGATGTGCCCCCTGAGCTCCTGCAACAGATCCACGACCGAGTCGAGCAGGCGGGGGATGAAGTGGTTCTGGGTGGCGACGGCGAGGGCGACGTGGAAGCGGTTGTCGGCCTCGATGAAGGCCTTGGCGTCGTCCAGGGCGAGGTCCATGTCGTGGACGGCGGACCGCAGGCTCTCGAGATCGGCGTCGCTGCGCCGCAGGGCGGCGCGGGCGGCGATCTCGGGCTCCAGCAGCTCCCGCACCTCGACCATGCCGCCGATGCGCTCCTCGGAGGCGAACCCCATCATGAGGCGCAACGACTGCTTGAAGGCCTTGGCGGTGCCGTCGACGACGAACGTGCCCTGACCGCGGCGGACCTCGACCAGGCCGCTCTGGATGAGCGTCTTCATGGCCTCGCGTATGACGGTCCTGCTGACGCCGTAGCGCTCCCCCAGGCTGCGCTCGTTGGGCAGCTGGTCCCCGCTCGTGAGCTCGCCCGAGAGGATCTGTTGGCGGATCCTCTCCACGACCTGCTCGTAGAGCTTGCGGTGTTGAAGCACATCCGTCATAGTGCAAACCCATGCATCAGATGAAATCTCTTGCAGGAGGTATGGTGGTAATACCTCTGTTGGGATGGTGCGAACCTAGCATGTGCCTAGGCGGCCTGTCAAGGAAACGAGAGGGTCCCGGGGGTTTGACACGCCCATCTCGGTGTGCTAACGTTGGGCGCGTCCACAACTAGATTATGTAGGCTTTGCGATTCCTTGCGAGCCGGCGCGTCCAGCCCTGTCCGGGGCGGAGATCCGGCCCAACCAGAGGGGTGGTCCAGGCGCCCGAAGTGATCGTTTCCGTTCGGTGGTATGACCACCACACCACTAATAGTTATCGAGCGTGCGTTGCCGAGTGCGGGGCGGTCGGAGCGGCAGCCTGCGGGGTATCCCAGGCGTCCGAGCGCGCCGGCGACACCGTCGCGCACAGTGTGGAGGAGAACGTGACATGGCGAGACTAGGATTCGTTGGCCTCGGGGTGATGGGCGGCCGCGTGGCCAAGCGGTTGATGGATGCGGGCCACACGGTCACCGGCTACAACCGCACGCGCGCCAAGGCCCGCTGGCTGGAGGACGCCGGCATGGCCTGGGGCGTCACCCCGCGGGCGGTCGCCGAGGCCTCCGACATCGTGTTCACGATGGTGACCAACACGACCGCCCTGGAGGCCGTGACGCAGGGCGAGGACGGCGTCCTGGCCGGACTCGTCGAGGGCAAGATCTACATCGACATGAGCACGGTCAGCCCGGCCTACAGCCGGGATCTCGCCGCCAGCGTCAAGCAGCGCGGCGCGACCATGCTCGATGCGCCGGTGTCGGGCAGCGTGGAGACCCTCGAGCAGGGCAAGCTCACCTTCATGGTGGGCGGCGAGCGCAGCGATTTCGAGAAGGTCGAGCCCATCTTGCTGTGCGTGGGGCCGAAGGCTACACACGTCGGCGCCAACGGGCTGGCGGTGACCATGAAGATCGCCACCAACCTGAGCCTCGCCGTGCAGATGCTGGCCTTCAGCGAGGGGCTGCTGCTGGCCGAGCGCAGCGGGATCGCGCGGGAGACGGCGACCGAGGTGTTGCTGAACAGCGTCATCGCGTCCCCGATGGTGAAGTACCGTGGCCCCTTCGTACTGGCCATGCCGGACGAGGCCTGGTTCGACGTGAACATGATGCAGAAGGACATGAACCTGGCCCTCGAGCTGGGTCAGGAGGTCAACGTCATGTTGCCCACCACGGCCGCGACCAACGAGATGTTGACCGCCGCCCGCGGGCTGGGGCTGGACAAGCAGGATTTCGCCATCGTGTTCGAGGTGCTCTCGCGTCTCTCCGGGGGGAGCTGAGCTCGTGGCAGCGGAGCGACTGCGCCGCGATTCGGGCGAGCGCCGCGCATCTGCCGCCGGCGGGCAGCCCCGGCTGGGCGAGTTCGGGTGCTACGTGGCCGGCCAGTGGGTCCGCACGGGCGACCGGTTGGAGGTCCTGAGCCCCTTCGACGGCAGCCTGGTGGCGGTCGTGCATCGGGCCGGCCCGGAGCAGATCGAGGCGGCCATCGCGCAGGCGACGGCGGCGTTCCAGACCACCCGCCACATGCCGGTCTGGCAGCGGTCGGAGGCCCTGGAGGCCATCAGCGCCGGTCTCCGCGAACGCCGCGAGGACCTGGCCCAGACCATCGCGCTGGAGGCCGGCAAGCCGATCTCGGCGGCGCGCGGCGAGGTCGACCGCGCGGCCTTCACCTTCAAGGTGGCGGCCGAGGAGGCCAAGCGCATCTACGGCGAGATCGTTCCTCTCGACTGGATCCCCGGCCTGGAGGGGCGCGAGGCGCAGGTGCGTCACGTCCCGCTGGGACCGGTGGCGGGCATCAGCCCCTTCAACTACCCGCTGAACCTGGTCGCCCACAAGGTCGCGCCGGCGTTGGCCGCCGGCGACGCCATCGTGCTGCGCCCTGCCAGCCAGACGCCCCTGAGCGCGCTGAAGCTCGCCGCCATCGTGCAGGAGTCCGGCTTCCCGGAGGGCGCCTTCAGCGTGGTCCCCAGTCGCACGGCCGATGCCGCGCCGCTCGTCGAGGACGACCGTATCCGCCTGCTGACCTTCACCGGCAGTCCGGCGGTCGGCTGGTCGCTCAAGGGACGGGCCGGCCGCAAGCGCGTCACACTGGAGCTCGGCGGCAACGCCGGAGTCATCGTCCACAAGGACGCCGACCTGGCATTCGCGGCCGAGCGCGTGATCTGGGGCGGCTTCCAGTACTCGGGCCAGTCGTGCGTGTCGGTGCAGCGGGTCTACGTGCACGAGGACGTCTACGACGCCTTCCGCGACGCGTTGGTGCCGCAGGTCGAGGCGCTGCGGGTGGGCGATCCACTCGACGACGCCACTGACGTGGGTCCGGTCATCGATGCCGATGCCGCGGAACGGATCGAGGCCTGGGTGGCCGAGGCCATCGAGGGCGGCGCGCGCTTGCTCGCCGGCGGGACCCGCCTGGGCAACCTGTGGCCCCCCACGCTGCTCGAGGCCATCACGCCCTCGATGAAGGTGTGCAGCCAGGAGGTCTTCGCGCCCATGATCGGGCTGTACAGCTACGCCGACGTGCACGAGGCGATCGACGCCGTCGACGCCAGCGACTTCGGCCTGCAGGCGGGCCTGTTCACCAACGACACGCGCGTCATCCGCGAGGCCTTCGACCGCATCGAGGTCGGAGGCCTCAACATCAACGACGTCTCCACCTTCCGTGTCGATCACATGCCGTACGGCGGCGTGAAGCAGTCGGGCGCGGGACGCGAGGGGCTGCGTTACGCCATCCAGGAGATGAGCGAGATGAAGCTGCTGACGCTCAACCCGCGATAGCCGGGGTCGAGCCGTTCATGCCACGCCGCATCCCCGGAGGGAGGTGACCGCGACCACCTGAGCGAACCGTACGCCGAGGGGCACGGATGGATCGAGACAGCCGAGGATCCGACCGGAAGACGCAGGACCTGGAGGTAGTGAGATGTTCAAGAGACTTGCACTCGTGATCGCGGCGAGCGTGTTCGCCGTGACCGGGCTCGCCATGGCGCAGGGTCCCATCAAGATCGGGATCTCGCTCCCCCTGACGGGCATGTTCTCGCAGCCGGGCGGAGCTGCGCAGAAGGGCTACAAGGTCTGGCAGAAGATCATCAACGACAACGGCGGGCTGCTGGGACGCCAGGTGGACCTCGTCATCAAGGACGACGCCAGCGACCAGAACAGCATCGTCTCCGACTACAACCGACTGATCACGCAGGACAAGGTCGACCTCGTGCTCGGCACCTTCTCGTCGCTTCTCAACCTGCCGGCCTCGGCGGTCGCCGAGAAGTACCACATGGTGTACGTCGAGCCCGCCGGCGGCGCGCCCAAGATGTTCGAGCGCGGCTTCCAGTACCTGTTCTTCGCGCAGCAGGCGACGGCCACGCATCAGGGCGACCAGTTCGTGAAGTGGGTGCTCTCGCTGCCGGCCGATCAGCGACCGAAGACGGCCGCCTACCCCACCCAGGACGACCCGTTCACCAAGCCGGTCATCGAGGGGATCCGCGCGCAGCTCGAGGCGGCCGGGATCAAGACCGTCTACCAGACGACCTACCCGCCCGACACGTCGAACTTCGACACCATCGCCAGCGCCATCAAGAACAGCGGCGCGGACCTGGTCGCCGAGGGTGCGGTCTTCCAGGACGGCGTCAGCATCATCCGCTCGTTCCAGAAGCTGGGCTACAGCCCCAAGGTGCTGTTCGAGACGTCGGCCCCCTCCGAGAGCGAGCAGTTCGCCAGCGGCATCGGTGCGGCCAACACCGAGGGCATCTTCTACGCGGTGAGCTGGCACCAGGACCTCCCGACGCCGATGAACAAGCAGTTCGTCGACACCTACCAGCAGATGTACGGCGCGGGCCAGATCCCGGCCGAGGACGCCGCCGACGCGTTCGCTTCGGCGCAGGTACTGCAGACGGCGGTCACCGCGGTCGGCTCCCTCGACCAGACCAAGATCAAGGACTACCTGCACGCCAACACCGTCCCGACCATCCTCGGACCGCTGTCCTGGGACAAGACGGGCGCTCCGCAGTCCAACTTCCTGCTCGCCCAGTGGCAGAAGGGCAAGGCGGAGATCGTGCTGCCGCGCGACGTCGCGACGTCGCCGACGATCACCTTCCCGAAGCCCGGCTGGAAGTAGGCCTCTCGCATACGCGCGGAAGGGGCCCCCGCTGGGGGGCCCCGCTCCGCTTCAGGACCCCGCTGGCGAGGCGCGTCCTCGTGGACGTCTCCAGCGCCGGCGCACGAGGAGTTCCATGACGCTGTTGGTCCAGACGATCTTCCTGGGGTTGCTCATCGGGGGGGTCTACGCCCTGTTCGCGTCCGGTCTCACGCTGGTCTTCGGGGTCATGGGGATCGTCAACGTGGCGCACCCCGCGTTCCTGGTGCTGGCCGGTCTCTTCACCTACGAGCTGTGGTCCCGTCTGGGGGTGGACCCGCTCCTCCTCACGCTGGTCACCACGCCGGTGATGTTCGCGCTCGGATGGCTGGTCTACAAGGGCCTCATCGCGAGGGTGCGTTCGGGGCCGGTCTCGATGTCGGTCGTGCTGACCTTCGGCCTCGCCATCGCGCTCGAAGGCGCCATGGGGATGACCTGGAAGAACGTCTTCCGTTCGGTCACGCCCCCCTATTTCAACCAATCGTTCCACCTCGGGGCGCTGGTGTTTCCCAAGGCCCAGGTCTTCGGTTGCATCGCCGCCGTGGTGGTCCTGCTGCTGCTCTATCTGTTGCTCACCAAGACCTGGATCGGGCGCGCCATCCGCGGCGCGTCGGAGAACCCCGAGGGGGCGCACCTCGTCGGCATCGACATCGGCACGGTGGCGGCGCTGACGTTCGCCATCGGCGCCGCCACGGCCGGCGTGGGCGGATCCGTCATGTCGATCCTCTACCCGATCTTCCCGGCCTCCCAGTACGTGTGGATCTCCCGCACCCTCGGCATCATCGTGCTGGGCGGCATGGGGAGCCTGCCCGGGGCCGTGTTGGGGGCGCTGATCCTGGGAGCCGCCGAGACCCTGACCGCCACCTACATCTCCACGCAGTGGGCGGTGGTGGTCTTCTACCTCGTCATCCTGGTGGTGCTCATGGTGCGCCCGGAGGGCCTGATGGGCGCCCGCGTCCGGAAGGACGTGGTGGCGTGACCACGAACCCCCGAGCCGCCGTGCCGCGCCGGTCGTTCCTCAGCTGGCGCAACGTCGCGCTCGCCCTCGCCGGGGTGGCGCTGGTCGCCTTCCCGCTGGTGCGGCCCGGAGACCAGTACCACCAGACCGTCCTCATCCTGATCTTCGTGCTCGGGGTGATGGCGACCGGCTGGAACGTGATCGCCGGCTTCACCGGCTACATCTCGCTGGGCCAGAGCGCCTTCCTGGGGCTGGGCGCATATACCGTCGGCCTGCTCACGCGGGTCGTGCACGTCTCGCCCTTCCTGCTGGCGCCGCTGGGCGGCATCGTGGCGGCGGTGGTGGCGGCGCTGCTGGGCTCCACCATCATGCGTACCCGCGAGCACGCCTACGTGATCATCACCATCGCCTTCCTGTTCCTGATGCAGGCCATCGGTCTGAACGCGCCCGGTTTCACCGGGGGTTCGGACGGCGTCACGCTGCCGCTCCCGTCATGGGGTCTCGGCATCGGCAACATGCCGTTCTATTACGCCCTGTTCGGCCTCATGCTGTTGTCGGTCCTGATGACGTGGTGGATCCGCCGGACCAAGTTCGGGATGGGCCTGATCGCCATCCGCGAGGACGAGGACAAGGCGGCCGCCATCGGCGTGCGGACCAGCGTCTACAAGATCCTCGCAACCGTTGCCAGCGGCGTGCTCATCGGCGTGGCCGGCGGCGTGTACGCGTACTTCCTGACGTTCATCGACCCGCGCGGCATGTTCGCCATCCTGGTGAGCGTCCAGATCGTGCTGGCGACCCTGGTTGGCGGCCTCGGTACGATCTGGGGCCCCGTGCTCGGCGCGTTCCTGGTCGTGCCCATGAACGAGGTGACCAACAACGTCATGGCGGCACAGGGCGTGCACCTGTTCGTGTTCGGTCTGGTGCTGATGGCGGTGGTGATGTTCCTGCCGCGCGGGCTCATCCCGACCCTCCGCGGCTGGGTCGAGAGCCGACGCAAGTCCACCGTCGCCTTCGAACGGCGGCAGAGCGTGCCGAGCGTGCTCGAGCTCACCACACCGCCGTTGGCGGTCGGGCGGGGCCGCGCGTCGCCGCGGGCGGCCGGTGCCGCTCCGCCACTGTTGGAGGTCGACGGGCTGGTGAAGCGCTTCGGCGGCATCACCGCCGTCGACGGCTGCTCGTTCAAGGTGGCGGACGGCAGCCTGACCGGCCTCATCGGCCCCAACGGCTCGGGCAAGACCACGGTGTTCAACCTCGTCAGTGGCATGATGCGCGCCAACGAGGGCGTCATCCGGCTCGCCGGCGAGCGCATCGATGCGCTTCAGCCCTGGGACCGGGCGTACCGCGGGCTCGGGCGCACCTTCCAGAGCACCCGGCTGTTCCCCAAGCTGACCGTGATGGAGAACGTGGTGGCGCCCCTGAAGCGCTTCGACTGGTCCCTGCTCCCGGCCGACGCCGTGAGCGGGCGCGAGGCCAAGCGGGGGCTCGAGCTCCTCGATTTCGTGGGGCTGGCCGACTTCGGGCCGCAGCCGGCGTGGCAGCTCTCCTTCGGCCAGAAGAAGCTGGTCGAGCTGGCGCAGCTCCTCATGCTCGAGCCCCGCCTGATCCTGCTCGACGAGCCGGCCGGGGGCATCAACCCCGGCCTGATCGAGCGCATCTCGGACACCATCCGCGCCCTCAACAAGCAGGGCCTCACCTTCGTGATCGTGGAGCACAACATGCCGATGGTCCTCGACCTGTGCGATTCGATGCTGGTGATGGCGCGCGGCAGCGTGATCGCCGAGGGCAGTCCCGACGAGATCCAGAGCAACCCGGTGGTGCTCGACGCCTACCTGGGCGAGGACTGGAACCGCGAGGCCGAGCTCGAGGAGGCGCGGGCCTGATGGCGGCCGTTCTCGAGTTGACCGGAGTGGTGTCGGGCTACCACGGAGCTCGCGTCCTGCAGGGCGTCGACCTGGCGCTCGAGTCCGGCGCCATCACCTGCGTGGTGGGGCCGAACGGCGCGGGCAAGTCGACGCTGCTCAAGACGATCAGCGGCGTGTGTCGGGCGCTCGAGGGCAGCATCCGGCTGAACGGCTCGGACATGCTCTCGACGCTGTCGCCCAGCCAGATCCTGGCGCTCGGCGTGGTCCAGGTGCCGCAGCAGAACGCCCTGTTCCCCAGCCTCACCGTCAAGGACAACGTGCTGATGGGCGCCTACATCCTGCGGGGCAAGCCGGGGCTGGTCCGCAAGCGTTACCGCGAGGTCGAGGAGCTCATCCCGCTGGTGCACGACCGCGCCTCGGACAAGGCGGGCAACCTGTCGGGCGGGCAGCGCCGCGCCGTCGAGTTCGCGCGCAGTCTCATGCTCGACCCCGCCCTGGTGCTGCTCGACGAGCCCTCGCTGGGCCTCGACCGCAAGAGCCTCAAGCAGGTGTGGGACCTCATCGCCGGCATGCGCGACCGCGGTCGCACCATCCTGCTGGTGGAGCAGAACGTCCGGCTGGGCCTGGGTTCGGCCGACTACGGGGTGGTGTTGGAGGGCGGCCGCGTGCGCCTCAACGGCCCCGCCCGCGAGGTCCTCGAGCATCCCGAGATCGCCGACCTCTACCTCGGCGGCACCGTTCGAGATGCCTGAGCGCCGGCCGCGCCACGCCGGTCGGCGTCGCCTCCCGCGGCGCCCGGCCGCCTGGGGGCGGAGGCCGCCCGGTGCGAGGAGTCCGATGTGAACGTAGACGTCCATTGCCATGCCATCGTCCCGGAGATGTTGCGAGGAGCGGCTGGCGACGAGCCCTGGCGGCCGTCGGTCACGTGGGAGGACGGCGCCCAGGTGGTGGCCTACCGCGGTAAGCGCATCCGCTCCGCGGTGCGCGAGTTCGTGCGGATCGACCGCATGCTGGAGGAGGCGGCGGACGAGGGCATCGACCACGTGGTGGTCTCGCCGTGGGTCAACTTGCTCCCCCTCGGCCTCGCGGTCGACGAGGCGCTGGCGGTGTGCGGGCTACAGAACGAGGCGCTGTCCCGCGCGGCCCGCGCCCATCCGGGCCGGGTGAGCGGGCTCGGCGCCGTGCCGATGCAGGATCCGGAACGCGCCGCCGAGGAGCTGGAGCGCGTCATGGCGCTGCCCGGCATGCTGGGCGTGGAGACCGCCGCCAGCGTGCAGGGCGCCTACCTCGGTGACGATCGCTTCCTGCCGTTCTGGGAGGCCGCCGAGCGCCTCGGTGCGCTGGTGTTCGTCCACCCGACCACCAAGGGCTTCGGGCTGCCGGTGTTCGAGGACTACTACCTGTGGAACACGGTCGCCAACCCCCTGGAGACCGCGGTCACGGCCGCGCACATGGTGATGGCGGGAGTGATGGAGCGCCATCCGCAGTTGCGGGTGCTGCTCGCGCACGGCGGCGGTGCGCTGCTGGCCCTGCGCGGGCGGCTGCGCCACGGCGCGTCCTTCCAGCCGCAGGCACGAGCGCGGTTGCAGGGCGCCTTCGACGACTCGCTGCGACGCTTCTACTACGACACCGTCACCTTCGACGGCGACCTGCTCCGTTCGCTCGTCGACTACGTCGGTCACGAGCGCGTGCTGCTCGGGACCGACCGGCCCTTCGACATGGGGACCACCCGCTCGGTCGAGGAGGTACGGGCGCTGCAGCTCCCCGAGGTGCAGGAGCGGGCCCTGCTGGGTGGCAACGCCGAGCGGCTGTTCGGGTTGTCCGCCTCCGTGCGGGCGGAAGGTCGATGATGGACGTCGATCGCTCCCGGGAAGGGACGGCGCCGGCGTGAGCGAAGCCTTCGACGTCGTCGTCGCCGGGGCCGGACACAACAGTCTGGTCACCGCCGCCTACCTCAGCAAGGCGGGCTTCCGCTGTCTGGTGCTGGAGTCCCGCGACGAGGTGGGGGGCGATACCAACACCGAGGCGCTCACCCTGCCCGGTTTCCGCCACGACGCCTGCTCGACGGCGCACACGTTGCTGCAGAGCAGTCCGCTGATCCGGGACGACGAGCTGGGCCTAGAGCGCTACGGGCTCAGCTACCTCCACCCCGACCCGGTGGTGCACGTCCCCTTCCCGGACGGCTCCTCGATCACGCAGTGGCGCGACCCCGAGCGCACCGCCGCGGAGCTGGCGCGCTTCTCCGAGCGCGACGCCGCCGCCTACCTGCGGGCGCTGGCCGAGTACGAGGAGGTGGCCCCCGTCTTCGGGCGCCACCGCTACACCCCCATCGGCTGGGGCCCGACCCTGGCGGAGCGGCTGGCGGAGCACCCGCACGGCAACCGCTGGCTGCGCCGCCAGGCGATGAGCGCGTACGAGATCATCGAGGACACCTACGAGAGCGAACCGGTGCGGGCGTTCATGCTGTGGATGGCGTTCATGACGATGCAGCCGCCCGAGCGCCCGGGCACAGGGCGGCTGGCGTACTCGCTGGTGTACGGCCGTCAGAAGCACAGCTGGACGTTGCCCAGGGGCGGGTCCGGCTCGCTGCCGGCGGCGCTGGCGCGGCTGATCGAGGAGCGGGGCGGGGTCATCCTCACCGGCCGCCGCGTACACCGGCTGGTGCTCGAGCACGGGCGTTGCGTCGGCGTGGTCACCGAGGACGGGGAGGAGCACCGCGCGACGAAGGCCGTGCTCTCGACCGTCCACATCAAGCACCTCATCGACATGGCCCCGGCCGAGGCCTGGGGCGAGGACTTCCTCTACGGGGTGCGCACCTGGAAGGCGGGGGTGTCGATGTTCGTCACCCACTACGCCACCAGCGAGCCGCCGAAGTTCGCGGTGGAGGGCGGCACCCTGACGGCGTCGGCCAGCGGCACGCCGGGCTCGGTGGCGCGCATGCTGCGCGTCGCGCCCGAGTTCCGCCGCGGCGCCGTGGCCGCCGACGATCCGGTGCTGCTGGTGCTGTGCCAGACGGTGGCCGACCCCTCGCGCGCGCCGCAGGGCAGGCACACCCTGAAGGTGGTGGGCTTCCAGCCCTACGAGTTGCCGGAGGGGCCGGAGCGCTGGGACGCGCTCGAGCAGGAGGTATCGGAGGCCAACCTGGCGCAGCTCCGGCGCTACGCCCCCAATCTGACGGAGGACACCATCCTGGCGCGCGTGATCGAGAGCCCGTTGGGGCTCGAGCGCTTCAACGAACACAACTGGCACGGTTCCTGCCACGGCGGCGACGCCTCGCCGGCGCAGTCGGGGCCGTTGCGCCCGGCGCCCGGCTGGGCGGGCCACAGAACCCCGATCGAAGGTCTCTACCAGACCGGCGCCACCACCCATCCCGGGGGGTCGGTGTCCGCCGGGCCGGGCCGCAACGCGGCCATGGTCATGCTCGCCGATCTCGGGACCAGCCTCGAGGAGGTCGTTCAGCGTGCCTGACAAGAAGATCGAGTCCGCGGTTCTCAACTGGGCCCCGCGCTTCACGTCGCAGGGCGTCGACTACAACGACTTCGTGCGCGTCACCGCGGGTCTGGAGCGCTGGGAGGATTGGCTCGACGCCTGGTGCGCCAACGGCGACGTCCACGCCGAGCTGGCCAGCCAGGCCGAGGAGCGGGGCCGCGCGCTGTCGGCCGGGGAGGCGTGGGTGCGGGCCGCGCTCAGCTACCACTTCGCCAAGTTCGTGTGGCGGGTCGACCTGGCGAAGTACCGCGCCACCGCCGACCGCGCGGTGAACGCGCTGCGGCAGGCCCACCGCTTGCTCGACCCCAGCGCCGAACGCCTCGAGGTGCCCTTCGAGGGCGGCCTGATGGTCGGCAACCTGCGGCGCCCGGCCGGGAGCGCCCGGCCGCCGCTGGTGCTGCTCCTACCCGGCCTCGACTCCACCAAGGAGGAGTTCTTCCACTGGGAGAACGTCTTCCTGGCACGGGGCATGGCGACGCTCTCGCTGGACGGGCCCGGTCAGGGCGAGACCGGCTACCACACCGTCATCCATCCGAACTACGAGGTCGGCCCGGCGGCCATGCTCGACCACCTCGCCGAGCGCAGCGACCTCGACCTGGAGCGCGTGGGCGTGGTGGGGGTGTCGCTTGGGGGCTACTACGCGCCGCGCACCGCCGCCTTCGTGCCGCGCATCAAGGCGGTGTGCTCCATCGGCGGGCCTTACGACTTCGGCGAGTTCTTCGCCGAGCGTCCCGCCATCTCGCGCGAGACCTTCCTCCACCATTCCGGCACCGACAGCCTGGAGGCGGCTCAGGCGGTCGCCAGCCGCCTCAGCCTCGAGGGGGTGGCGGAGGCGGTGCACCAGCCGTTCCTGGTGATCTTCGGCAAGCTCGACCGGCTGGTGCCCTACCAGCAGGCCGAGCGGGTGGCGGCCGAGGCCCCGAACGCCGAGCTGGTCATGTACCCCGACGGCAACCACGTCTGCAACAACCTGCCCTACAAGTATCGCCCCCTGGCCGGTGACTGGATGGCGGAGCGGCTGCGTGGTTGACCGCTTCACCCCCGGCGAGATGGCGCGGCGCTGGAGCCGCGCACGCGGCCTCATGGACGAACACGAGCTGGACGCTCTGCTGCTGTTCGGGAACTCGGGAGTGAACCGCCACAACGAGGCCAACGTCTTCTGGCTCTCCAACCACCTCGACCTGCACCACTGCTACCTGCTCGCGCCGCGCGACGAGGGTCTGCCGGCCGCGCTCTACACCGGGCTCACCAACCATGTCCCCAACGCCCGGCAGGTCAGTGACGTGCCGGAGATCGCCTGGGGGGGCTACGACCCCGCCGCGACGGTGGCCGCCCGGCTGCAGCAGCAGGGGCTGGGGAGGGCGCGCCTGGGTCTGGTCGGCGTCAACGCCACGTTCGGCATGGGCATGCCCTACGCGCACCTGCGGGCGCTGCACGAGGCCCTGCCCGGGCTGACCACCGTCGACGTCACCCGCGCCTTCGCGGCGCTCCGCGCCGTCAAGTCGGGCGAGGAGATCGCCTGGCTGCGCAAGGCGGCGGGCTTCACCGACCGTACCATCCGTGCCCTGCAGGCCGAGGTCCGGCCGGGGATGCCCGAGTACGCCCTGCTCGACATCATCGAGCACGCCTACCGGGCCGACGGGGGCCAGCCCCACATCGCGTTCCTGCGCTCCATGCCGATGGACGCCCCCAACGGCTGCCTGCCGGCGCAGAACCCCTCGGACCGGCGCATCGAGCAGGGGGACGTCATCATCACCGAGATCAGCGCCTCCTGGTGGGGCTACTCCGGTCAGATCCACCGTCCGGTGTTCGTGGGGGCCGAGCCCACCCCCGCCTGGCAACGCATGTTCGACACCGCCCGGGAGGCCTACCTGCGCATGGCCGAGGCGATCCGGCCGGGCGCCGGCGAGGGCGACGTCATCCGTGCCGCCTCGGTCATCGGCGAGCGCGGTTACGCCATCTACGACGATCTCATCCACGGCTACGGGGTCGACATCCATCCTCCGCTCATCGACCGCTCCTGCTGCCGCTACTGGCCCTGGGACGACGGCCGTCCCGCGCCGGCGGGGCGGCGCTTCGAGGCCGGCATGGCCATCGTGATCCAGCCCAACCCGATCACCCCCGACGAGCGCATGGGGCTGCAACTCGGGGCGCTCACGGTGGTCACCGACGCGGGCGCCGAGTCGCTGCACGCGGTGCCGCTCGAGCCGGTGGTGACGTCGGCATGAGCGCTGCGCCCCGCGCCGGGTCGGCCGCTGCGCGAGCCGCGCGCGTGCGTCCTGTGGGCGTCGGCCTGATCGGGGTAGGGCGCTGGGGCCTGCGTCTCGGTGCGGCGCTGCGCCGGGCCGACGGCGTGACGCTCGTGAGCTGCTACGCGCGCACGCCCGAGGCGCGTCAGGAGGCCGCGCGGACACTGGAGTGCGCGGCGGCACCCACCCTGGAGGCGCTGCTCGACGACCGCAAGGTCGAGGCCGTGGTGGTGGCGACGCCCAACGCCAGCCACGAGGCGCTGGCGCTGGCCGCTGCCGAGCGCGGCCTGCACGTGTTCGTCGAGAAGCCGATCGCCCCTGACGAGGCGGCCGCCCGGCGGATGGCGGCGGCCTGCGCCCGCGCGGGCGTGACGCTGCAGGTCGGCCACGCCTTCCGGCGGCTGGGTGCGTCGCGAGCCGCCCAGCGCCTGGTGCGCTCGGGGGCGCTCGGTACGGTGGTGCTGGCCGAGGCCAACTTCTCGTTGCCGGGGGCGTTCGCGCCGGGCAACTGGCGCTCGAGCCGGGCGAGCTTGCCGGGCGGGCCGATGACGCAGCTCGGCGTCCACCACGCCGACACGCTGCAGGCGTGGCTGGGGCCCGCGGTGCGCGTACACGGTTCGCTGGGGCACGTCGCCGCGGACGCCGACATCGACGACGTGGCCGTTGCGGTGCTCGAGCATGCCTCCGGTGCGCGTTCGGTGGTGGCGTGCAGCTACGTCTCGCCCAAGACCTACCGCATCCGGCTCTACGGCACGCGCGCCAACCTCGAGTTGCGCACCGCCATGGCGCTGTGGCCGGAGGCCGAGCGCATGGACGCGGGCACCACCCTGACGTTGGAAGAGGGTGGCGAGAGCCGGCGCGTGCCGTTCGAGGTGCGCGACATGCTGGCCGACGAGCTGGAGGCGTTCGGGCACTGCGCCCGGTCGGGCGAGGCGCCTGAGACGGGGGCGGAGGAGGGCATCGCGGCCTTGCGCGTCATCCTCGGGGTGCTGTCGGCGTCGCGCGGGGTGGCGCCCGCGGAGGCTGGAGCGGTCGCGCGGTGAGCCGCGGGTCGGGTGGGACCGCGTCGAGCGGGGGGTGCGACCGCAACGTTCGAAGGCGCGTGCGCGGCACGGGCCGGAAGGAGTGAGACCGTGGAGAAGCAACGGATCAGCTACGTGGACCCCAAGACGCTCGAGGATCCGAAGATGCTCGAGGAGCTCCAGCGTTGCGCCCGCGAGGGCACACCCCGGCCGGAGAGCTCGGCGGTGCGCGCGCACGTGCCGGCCGTGTTCTGGTCGTTCGCGAACGGCTGGCGCGATGTGTTCAAGCACGGCGTGTGCGACCACGGCATCAAGGAGCTGTGCCGGGTGTACGTGTCGCGCTCGGTGAAGTGCGAGTACTGCGGCAACCAGCGCTCCATGACGGCGGCCCGGGACGGCCTCCAGGAGGAGGACTACCGGGCCCTGATGGAGTTCGAGACCTCCGAGCGCTACGACGAACGCCAGAAGGCCGCGTTGTCGCTGGCCCAGGCGATGGCCTGGCACTCCGATCTGAGCGACGACGACTGGGCACGCCTGCACCGGCACTTCAGCGAGCCGGAGCTGGTCGAGCTCGGCTACTTCATCGGCCTCACGCTCGGTCAGCAGAGCTTCTTGAGGCTCCTGAACATCGGGCATCACGAGGTGCTGGACCTCGGCGACGCCTCGCTGGCCCCGGGCTTCGAGACCAGGGATGCGATGGACCGGACGCGTGCGTCGGAGGACTACTGGGCGCGCAAGTAGGGCATCGACGCCGGGGGCGGGTCGTCGTCGCCCTTCAGCCGCCCTGCGAGAAGTCCATCTGGATGGCCTTCACCCGGCTGAAGCTTCGCATCGCTTCGAGGAAGTCCTTCTTGCGGCCGACGCCACTGCGCTTGTAGCCGCCGAAGGGCAGGCCCAGCTCGCCGCTGTTGACACGGTTGACCGACACGATGCCCGCCTCGATGCGCGTCGCCATGCGGTGGGCGACGCCCAGGTCGCGGGTCCACACGCCGCTGGTGAGTCCGTAGTCGACGGCGTTGGCGATGGCCACCGCTTCGTCCTCGTCCTTGAAGGGCAGGACGCCGGCGACCGGCCCGAACACCTCGGCGGTCATGATCTCGGCATCGGGCGCGGCCTCGGTGACGATCGTGGGCGGTACCCAGAAGCCGCCCGCCAGGCGTGCGTCCGAGGGCACTTCGGCGCGGGTGGGGATGCAGGCTCCGGCGGCGACGGCGCGGTCCAGGGCGCCCTGCACCTTCTCCTGCTGGCGCTTGCTCACCATCGGGCCCACGATGGAGCGCTCGTCGAACCCCTCGCCGACGCTCAGGCCGGCCACGGCCGAGGTGAAGCGCTCCATGAAGGTGGTGTAGATGGACTCGTGCACCAGCACCCGCTCACTGCCCGAGCACGCCTGACCGCTGTTGAAGAAGGCGCTGCGCACCATGCCCTGCACCGCCCGGCCGAGGTCGGCGTCGGGGAAGATGATGGACGCGTTCTTGCCGCCCAGCTCCATCATGGTGGGCAGGATGCGGGTGGCGGCCGCGGCGAGGATCTTCTCCCCGGTGAGGTCCGAGCCCGTGAAGGCGATGAAGTCGATGCCACGGTGTGCCACCAGCTGCACTCCGGTCTCGACCCCGCCGGTGACGACGTTGAGTACGCCCGGCGGCAGCACGTCGGCCGCCAGCTCGGCGATGCGCAGGGACGACAGCGGCGTCTCGGGCGCGGGCTTGAGCACCACGGTGTTGCCGGTGGCGAGCGCCAGCGCCGCGAAGTCCGCGGTGTGCATCGGAGGCCAGTTCCAGGGGATGATGACGGCCACCACGCCGTAGGGCTCGTAGACGATCTTGCGCATCTCGCTCAGGCCGTCGTAGACGCTCTGGCCGTAGAACTTGTCGGCTGCGCCGGCGTAGAAACGGAAGGTGCGCTCGGCGTTGATGACGTCGCGCGCCGACTGGACGCGCGGCTTGCCGTTCTCCCAGGTCTCGAGGTCGACGAGCTCATCGTGGTGTTCGTGGATGCGGCGGGCGATCTCGAACAGCATCGCGCCGCGCTCCTCGGGACGGACCCAGCGCCAGCCGTGGTAGGCCTGCCGGGCCGCGACGACCGCCCGGTCGACGTCGTCCTCGCCGGCCGCCGGGGCCTCGCCGAGCACCTGCCCCGTGGCGGGGTTGATGACCTCCAGCGCCGTCGCGCCGCTGCCGTCGACGAACTCCCCGCCGATGAGCATCTTCCAGCTCGCGTGGTCCTTGTAGGGGTGGTAGGCCATCCGCTGTCTCCTTCGTCGGGGGCCGTCCTCGGCGGGCCGCCACAGGACCTCGGGCGCCCGCGGCCTACGCCGCGCGCCCAGGATCGCTGGAGTGTCCGCCGGAGTGCAAGCGCATACACAGGATGTAATGTCTTGCAGGACGTATGGTGGTCATACCTCTCAGGCTCGTCGTGAACGTAGCATGTTGCTCGCGTCCCTGTCAAGGAACGTGGCGCCGGATCGGGGTTTGACAGCCCCGCGCCGTTGTGCTAGTTTGAGCGGCGTCCACAACTTGATTATGGTACCCTCACCGCTACGCTCGAGCGGCCCGGGCACCGCTTCACTTGGCGAAGCTGTCCACGATCCAAGGAGCCGCTCGCATGCGACGTCGTTCATCGAACTTCCGGTGGTATGACCACCACACCACGAATACTTATCGAACTTCCCGTCGATTCCTGCAACGGCGGCGCACCGGCGCGTGTACCTGCGGGCCGATCCTGCGCTCCCGTCCCCTGACGGCCGCCTCGCGGCCCTCGTCCGGTGTGTTCTCTGTGGAGGAGTTCGTTCACGGCATGGCGGTCGCCCACGCTCCGGCGGCGCGGCCCTCCATGCGTAACGGGGAGGTGAGCGGGTCCATCTGACAGGGCGCGCCGAGCGTACGTGGGGTCCGCCCGACGTGCCGCCCAGAACACCTTAGGCATCACCTGCTTGCCCTTGGAGGCAGACATGTACAAGAGGATCACGGCGCTCGTCGCCGCAGCCGCGCTGCTGGCAGTGCTCGGCTTCGCAGCGGCGCAGGGCCCCATCAAGATCGGTATCTCGCTCTCACTCTCCGGCGACTTCTCGGCCGACGGCCAGGGCTTCCAGAACGGCTACCAGCTATGGGCGGACCACGTCAACGCGTCCGGCGGGCTCCTCGGGCGGCAGGTTCAGCTCGACATCGTCAACGACAACTCCAGCCCCGACCAGGTCCAGACCAACTACCAGAAGCTCATCACGGTGGACAAGGTGCCGTTGATCCTGGGGCCGTTCTCGACGCTGCTCACCAAGCCCGCTTCGGTGGTGGCGAACCGCTACGGCTACGCCATGGTGGAGGGCGCGGGCGGCGCGCCGTCGGTCTTCAACCGCGGCCTGACCAACGTCTTCGACGTGGCGCTCCCGGTCATCAACGACCTCGACAGCTTCACCCAGTACATCCTCTCGCTGCCGGCCTCGCAACGGCCCAAGACGGTGGCCTACGCGACCAACGACGATCCGTTCACGCAGCCACAGGTCGAGCGCTCGCGCAAGCTGTTCGAGGCCGCCGGTCTGAAGACGGTGTCGTTCCAGACCTATCCGTCGGAGACGACCGACTTCAACCCCATCGCCGACAAGATCATCCAGTCGAAGGCCGATCTGGTCGTGGCGGGCACCTTCATGCCCGACATCGTGGCCTTCGTGCAGCGCTTCCGGCAGCAGCACTACAACCCCCAGGCGCTGGTCGCCACGGCGGGGCCCGACCTCGGCTCGCAGTTCATCCAGGCCGTCGGCGGAGCGCAGAACGCCGAGGGCATCCTGGTGCCGAACACCTGGTACCCCGGTGCCGACAACGCCGGCAACGCCGGCTTCGTCAAGGCCTACATCGCCAAGTACGGTGGCAAGGCCGCCGACATCAACGGTGACGCGGCCGAGGGCTACGCCGCGGGCCAGGTCCTGCAGGCCGCCGTCGAGAAGGTGGGCAGCCTCGACAACGCCAAGATCATCGCCGAGCTCCACTCCGGCGACACCTTCAAGAGCATCCTCGGCGACGTGACCTTCAACAGCGTGGGCGAGAACACCGCGGCCAAGGCGTACCTGTTCCAGTGGCAGAACGGCCAGTACCTGCCCGTCTACCCGGACAGCGCAGCGGTGGCTCCGTTCGAGTTCCCCAAGCCGGCCTGGAAGTGAGGTGAGGAGCTCCGGGTTCCGGAGGGACGGCGCGCGAGCGCCGTCCCTCCCTCACCATCGCGGCGCCCGTCGGCCGGGGCCGGCGCGTGAGCGGCGCGCCGTCACCGATTCCGGACGCGAGCCATGCGCATAGTCGTCGACGCCATCATCACGGGCGTGCTCTCCGGCGGGATCTACGTCCTCATGGCGCTCGGCCTGACGCTGATCTTCGGCGTGATGGACATCATCAACGTGGGCCAGGGAGCGCTCGTGATCCTGGGGGCCTACCTCAGCTACGTCCTGCAGCAGCACCTCCACATCGACCTGTTCCTCGGGTTGCTCATCACCATGCCCGTGATGTTCGGGCTCGGAGTGGCGCTGGAGGCTGCCTTCGTGCGTCCCATCCGCTGGGAACGCACCACCCTGTCCATCCTCGTCACCTTCGCCATCGCGCTGCTCATCCAGGGGGCGTTGTCGCTCGTGTTCTCGACCAACCTGGTGCAGATGCACGCCTGGTACGTCGACCACTCGCTGAGGATCGGCAGCTTCTACCTGGCGTGGGTCTATATCTTCGACTTCCTGCTGAGCGTGGTGCTGGTGGCCGGGCTCTACCTGCTCCTCAACCGCACCAAGTTCGGTGCCAGCCTGCGCGCCTCGATGCAGAACCGCACGGCCGCGCAGCTCATCGGCATCGACGTCGAGCGAGTCTCGGCGATCACCTTCGGTATCGGGGTGGCGTTGGCGGCGGCCGGGGGCATGGCCTACGGCGCGACCTCGGCGTTCAACCCCAACAGCCAGTACGACCTGATCTCACGACTGCTGGCGATCATCATCCTGGGAGGCATGGGCAGCCT
Source organism: uncultured bacterium (assembly GCA_964616005.1). Taxonomy (GTDB): domain Bacteria; phylum Deinococcota; class Deinococci; order Deinococcales; family Trueperaceae; genus JASBRS01. The sequence goes on from CAZTTB010000026.1 coordinate 22,752, forward strand.
GCGCGGTGCCGTCATCGCCGGCCTCGGGATGCTCGTCGTCGAGGACGTCACCTCGGTGGTGTGGTCGCCGGTGTGGGCCAGCACGGTGTTCTACATGGCTCTGGTGGTGGTGCTGGTGGTCCGGCCGCAAGGCCTGTTCGGACGCCTCGCGGGTAGGCAGCAATGAAGGCGTTGCGCCCCGTACTCCTGCTCGTCCTGCTGGCTCTGGCGGTCGTGTTCCCGCTGCTGTTCCCCAACCCCGCGGTCGACACGGTGGCGGTCCTGACCGTCCTCTTCGCGACCGCGGTCACCGCCTGGAACGCCTTCTCGGGCTACAGCGGTTACATCTCGATCGGCCACGCGGCGTTCTTCGGGATCGGTTCCTACGCCGTCGCCATCCTGTGTCAGGACTGGCACGTCCCCGGCGGCTACCTGCCCTTCCTGCTGTTGCCGGTCGCCGGGCTCATCGCCGTGGTGTTCGCCGTCCCGATGGGCTGGGTGGCGCTCAGGACACGCAAGCACACCTTCGTCATCCTGACCATCGCGATGTTCTTCATCATGCAGCTCATGGCGTTCAACCTCCGCGGCCTCACCAACGGCTCGAGGGGCATGAGCCTGCCCATCCCCACCCACTGGAGCGGCGCCTTCTACGACCTGCCCTTCTACTACGTGGGGCTGGCCCTGCTATTGCTGGCGCTGGCGGTCTCGTGGTGGATCCGCAACTCCAAGTACGGCCTGGGTCTGCTGGCGATCCGCGACGACGAGGATCGCGCCCGCGGCCTCGGCGTGCGCACGGGCGCGTTCAAGCTCACCGCCTTCGTGATCGCCGCCTTCTTCTTCGGGATGGTGGGCGGCCTGCACGCCTACTTCGTGGAGTCGATCTTCCCTGCCTTCGCGTTCGACCCGCTGATCGACCTGATGGTCGCGTTGATGGCGTTCCTGGGCGGCCTCGGCACGCTGGCGGGTCCGGTCCTGGGAGCCGTGATCCTGGAGCCGGCCCAACAGTACTTCACCATCTGGTTCAGCCGGCCGGGCTACTACCTGATGATCTACGGAGCGCTGTTCCTGGTCATCATCCTGCTCCTGCCCCAGGGCATCATCCCTGCCCTGCGCGCGCGCTTCACGCGCTCCGAGGCGCTGGCGGGACCGGTACGGCACACTGAGGGCGGCGACGGCCTGGCAGGAGCGGCGCTGGCCGCCGAGGGCGACGCGGAACGAGGGGGTGGCGCATGAGCCTGCTCGCGGCAACGTCGGTGTCGAAGGCATTCGGAGGCGTGCAAGCGCTCGACGGCTGCTCGATCACGGTCGAGAAGGGGAGCCTCACCGGGCTCATCGGCCCCAACGGCTCGGGCAAGACCACGCTGTTCAACGTCATGACCGGCTACGAGACGGTGGACGCCGGCGAGGTCGCCTTCGCCGGTAAGCCCATCACCAACGCCACTCCCGACCGGGTGTTCCAGCTCGGCGTCGGCCGCACCTTCCAGCTCACCCGCATCTTCCCGCGTCTGACGGTGCTGGAGAACATGCACGTGGCGGCGCAGCGGCAGGGCTGGGGCGCGCTGTTCGGGCGCTGGAGCTCGTCGGGGGAGCACCAGCGGGCGTTGGAGCTGCTCGATTTCGTGGGCCTCACGCGCCTCAAGGACGTGCCCGCGCGCAATCTCTCCTACGGCCAGAAGAAACTGCTGGAGTTCGCCTACGTGCTGGTGGCCGAGCCCGAGGTGATCCTGCTCGACG
>CAZTTB010000027.1:0-24462 GCA_964616005.1 uncultured bacterium
TCGAGGCCTGGAACCTCGACCCGGCCGCCTACGAGTGCTGGGTGCGTGACTTCCTCGACGCGGTCAGCGATTCTCGATCGGCGTGAACGTGCGCCCCATGGGACCGTCGTAGGTCAGCCGCGGGCGCATGATCCGGTTGTTGGCGTACTGCTCGTAGAGGTGCGCCATCCAGCCGCTGATTCGGGAGACCGCGAAGATCGGCGTGTACATGTCGCGCGGCAGGCCCAGCATGCGATACACCGAGGCCGAGAAGAAGTCGACGTTGGGCTTGATCTGCTTGCCCGTCTTCGCCATCTCGCGGTCCATCACGCGTTCCATCTCGAGGCTCATCTCGAACCACTTGCTGTCGCCCGATTCCTCGGCGAGGTGCTGGGCGACGTCCTTGAGGATCAGCGCACGCGGATCCATCACCTTGTAGACGCGATGCCCGAACCCCATGACGCGGCCGTTGGGCTTCTGCAACGTCTGGACCACGTAGGGTTCGACCTTGTCCACGCTGCCGATCGACTCGAGCGCCTGCATCACGCCCACGTTGGCGCCGCCGTGGAGCGGCCCCTTGAGCGCGCCGACCGCCGCCGTGATGGCGGAGTAGACATCGGTGAGGGTCGACGCGGTGGCGCGGCTCACGAAGGCGCTGGCGTTCGAGCCGTGCTCGGCGTGGAGCACCAGGGCGACATCCATCACGCGGGTGGCCGCCGGCGTCGGGCGCTCGCCGTTGAGCATGTACAGGAAGTTCGCGGCGATCGATAGCTCGGGGTCGGGAGCCACCGGCTCCCTGCCGGTGCGGATGCGCTCGTACGCGGCGGTGAAGGTCGCGAACTGCGCCAGCAGCTTCATCCCGATGCGCCGCACGTTGGCGTCGTCCACACCCTCGGCGTCGGGATCCAGGGCGCCCAGCAACGACGCCGCAGTGCGGATGGCATGCATCGGGTGCACGGTCCCCGGCATGCTCCGGAAGGCGTCGAAGACCGGCTCCGGCACTGGGAAGTTGGGTGCGAGCTCGGCGTGGAAGGCGTCGAGCTGCGAGCGATCGGGCAGGTCGTCGTGCCACAGCAGATAGGCGACCTCTTCGAAGCTCGCCTTGTCGGCCAGCTCGCGGATGTCGTAGCCGCGGTAGATGAGCTCACCATGCTGACCGTCGATGCGGCTGATCGTGGTGGTATCGATGTGGACGCCTTCGAGGCCGCGGTAGATCGTCTGTTCCATCAGTCCTCCGTGGTTTCGCGGGATGAGCGTTGGCTCTGCTCGGCACGCTCGGCGCGGCGCACGCAGCGGGACTCGAGGGAGGACCCCGGGAGCGGTGGCGTTGCGTCGTGCGTCCAGTCTACCCAATCACCGCACCCCTCCCCGGTCGCGCCGGGTTCGAACGGTCTCGCCGGCGACGGGGGTCACGCCATGGGGATGAGCCAGGCGGCCGCGATGCAGCCCACCGCTGCCAGCAGCAGCGTGACGAGCACCGACCGGCCGAACGGCCGTGACCCGATGGTCAGCGCGATCCCCGCCTTGAACAGGCTGTTGGTGGCCGCCGCGATGGCCAGGCCGCGTGCGGCGACGTGCACGTCGAGGCCGGTGCCGACCTGGTGGGCGAGCGTGAGCGTGATGGCGTCGAGCTGCGTGACGCCGGCCAGTGCGCTGGCCAGGTACAGCCCCTGTTCCCCCAGGTAGACCTGGGCGGCCTTGGCGGCCAGCAGGATGATGCTGAACAGGACCGCGAACTGCAACGCCGTTCGCAGCTCGAACGGGTTGGTGACCTTGACGCCCTCGAGGCGGTCGCGATTACGCTTGCGCAGCGCCGACAGCCCGCCCACGGTGGTGATCACGAAGAGCACACCCAGCGGGATCAGCGTGGGCACGATGAGCCTGGGTTGCAGCACGCCCAGCAGCACCCACAAGCGGGGCACCATCACGGCGGAGGCCGCCAGCACCCCGATGGCGTAGACGATGGCGAGCTTCGGCTGTCGCTTGCTGCGCTCGCTGAAGCTCATCGTCACCGCCGTGCTCGAGGCCAGACCTCCGAGCAGGCCGCTCCAGCCGATGCCGCGGGTGGCGCCGATGAGCTTGGAGGCGACGTAGCCCACGAACGAGAGCCCGGAGATCAGGACCACCAGCAACCAGATGGTGCGGGGATTCCAGACGCCCCAGGGACCGAACGTCTCGTTCGGCACCAGCGGCAGGACGACCAGCGACACCACCGCGAACTGCACCACGGCGTAGAGGTCCTCCCGCGAAACCGCGCCGGCGAGGCGCCTGAGCTCGGTGCGCATCGACAGCATGCCGGTCGTGATCACCGCACCGGCCAGGGCGGGGACGAACTGGCCGTAGCCCGCCAGCACCCCCAGACCGTAGGCGACCAGCACCGCGACCTGAGTGGTGCCACCGATCTTCTCGCCGACGGTCTCCCGCCAGTACGCCATGGCGATGAGCACCGCCAGGGGCAGGAAGCTTGCTACCAGCACCCACGGCGAGATCACCTGCGTGAGGGTACCCACGACGGCGCCGAACAGCGCGATCAACGGGAAGGTACGGATGCCGGCGAAGATCGAGCCCTGCGTCTCGCGCTTGCGCTCGCGTTCCAGCCCGATCAGGAAGCCGAGCAGGACGGCGACGAGAAAGGAGAGGATGACCTGCTTCGAATCCACGATTCGTCATTGTAAGCCGCGGGGGCGGCGTTCGCAGGCGGGTTTATCGCTCCTGGTCCCTGGAATCTGCGACCGGAGTCCCGTGGATCCGGTCGAGCAGCGCGGCGCCGTAGCGCTCGAGCTTGACCGGGCCGATGCCGTGCACGCGGGCCAGCGCTTGCACGTCCTGCGGCCGGCTCTCCACGATGGCATCGATCGTGGCGTCGCTCATCACCAGGGCCTCGCTGCGGCCCTCGGACGCCGCGGTGTCGCGACGCCAGGCCTGCAGGGCGGCGCGCAGGGCGGTGTCCGTCGGTGTTGCTTCCTTCGGGCCTGTGGCCGACGGCGCCGTGCCCGCCGGCGCGGTCGATGGAACCGCAGCGCCCGTCGGCACTGGACGCGTCGACGCGGCTCCCGGCCCCGCCGCCGCCGCCCCGGCGGGACCGCGCCGTGACAGCACCACCATCGCGATTCCGGCCGCGATCAGCAGCACCGCGAACGCCGAGGACGTCAGCACGCCGGTCTCGGCCAGGCCCGTCACCACCCCGAGCGCGATGAGCCCGAGCCCGACGATGCGCGGCCAGCGGTTCTCACGCGGTGCCGCCAGGTCGATCGCCGCCACGCCGGCGCCGAGGCTCACCAGGAAGGCGCCGGGCCAGTGCCAGCTTCCCTCGAGCAAGATGCCGACGGCGACGCCCATCAGGATGGCGCCCAGCACCAGGAAGGCGTAGATATGCTCGCGCTGGTAGACGACCAGGAAGCCGATGGCGACCAGACCGATCCACAGCCAGCCCGAGTCCCCCGTGAGGCGGGACAGCAGGGCGACCAGGCCGATCGCGATGAGCGCATAGGCGACGAGGCGCGTGTTGGTCATGGCTGGCGTGTCTCCTCTCCCGGGTCGTGGACGGACGGGACCGGCTCAGCCCAGTGTAGCGTCCCGGCGGGGGCGCGCGCTCCGACGTGGTGGCGTGGGCGCCGCCTGCCCGGCTATGGGATGGGCTACAAGGGCGCCCGAGAGGGGGTGGTATCGTGCGCTCGAACCTGGAAGGCGAGGCGCGCCGTGAGCGTCACGGCGACTCGACGTTGGCACTCGCGATGACCAAGCGTTCGGACATTCGGCTATCCGTGCTCCTGCTAGGCGACCTCAGTGCCGCCCGAGCCCCGGTGTTGCATCGCCGGGGTTTCTTCTTGGACTCGGTCGAACGAGTTCCGGAGGCGGCTCGGTCTGGCGGCGAGGCCACGGCTCGGGTGCCGGCGCTGGCATCGCTGGCGAAAGGAGGCCTGCGTGATCCGTGATTCGCAGCTCTTCCAGCCCTTCGGCGACGACCCGATCTCGCTCATCGGCGAGTCCGGCGAGTGGAAGGGGACGTTCGATCTCGATCTCGGGCCGGACGCGCTCCTCGGCATGTACCACGACCTCGTCGCGGGCAGGATGATGGATGAACGCCTGAGCCGCTTGCAGCGGCAGGGCAAGCTCAGTTTCGTGGCGCCCAGCGCGGGCCACGAAGGTGCTCAGGTGGGCGTGGCTCATGCCCTCCGGCGGGGGCACGACTGGCTCTTCCCGTACTACCGCGATACCACCCTGTTGCTGGCGTTCGGTCTTCCCTACGTGGAGATGCTCGGCCAGGCCATGGCCACCCGGGCGGACACCAACCGCGGTCGCCAGATGCCGTCGCACAACGGCTCCAAGGACCTCAACATCTTCACCATCGCGTCCCCCATCGCGTCGCACATCGCGCCGGCCGTGGGAGCGGCGATCAGCATGAAGGTCCAAGGGAGCGGGCAGGTCGCCGCCGCCAGCTTCGGCGACGGTGCGACCAGCGAAGGCGATTTCCATGCCGCGCTCAACTTCGCTGGCGCCCAGGGCGCTCCCGTCGTCTTCGTGTGTGAGAACAACCGCTACGCCATCAGCGTCGAATACCACAAGCAGACCGGTGCGGAATCGATCGCCGCGAAGGCCCACGCCTACGGCATGCCCGGCTACACCGTCGACGGCATGGACGTGCTGGCGAGCTATTACGTGATGCGCGAGGCGGTCGAGCGGGCGCGCAGCGGGCTCGGTCCCACCCTGGTCGAGGCGCTGGTGTACCGCTACGGCGCGCACTCCTCGGCCGATGACGACAGCCGCTACCGGCCGCGCGAGGAGGTCGAGGCCTGGAAGCGACGCGATCCTCTCCAGAGCTTCCGTGCCTTCCTCGAGCGGCGTGAGCTGTGGGACGACGCCGCCGACAGGGAGCTCCGCACCGAGATCGACGAGGCCCTCAAGGCGGCCACGGCGGAGGCCGAGGCGGCGGGACCCATCCCGGTGTCGTGGATGTTCGACGACGTGTTCGCCCACCCGCTTCCCCACCTGGAGGAGCAGCGCCGTGATCTCCTCGACTGACGCGCGCGGGCCTGCGGCCCGCCGGGAGGGCTGAGGCGTGACCGTGCAGACGATGGTCCAGACCATCGCCCGCACGCTCGACCAGGAGATGAGCCTGGACGAGCGGGTGGTGGTGCTGGGGCAGGACGTGGGCAAGCGCGGGGGCGTGTTCCTCGCCACCGAGAAGCTCTTCGACCGGTTCGGCCCGGATCGGGTGATCGACACGCCGCTGTCGGAGGCGGCCATCATCGGCGCGGCGCTGGGGATGGCGGTGCACGGGCTGCGGCCGGTGGCGGAGATCCAGTTCTCCGACTACGTGTTCCCCGGCTTCGACCAGTTGGTGTCGCAGGTGGCGAAGCTGCGTTACCGCTCCGGCGGCCAGTTCGCGGCGCCGCTCGTCGTCCGAATGCCATCGGGCGGTGGCGTCAAGGGGGGGCACCACCACTCGCAGTCGCCCGAGACCCACTTCGTCCACACGGCCGGTCTCAAGGTGGTGTACCCCTCCACCCCGACCGACGCCCGGGGCCTGCTCCGAACGGCCATCCGTGACGAGGACCCGGTGGTGTTCCTGGAGCCCAAACGGCTCTACCGGGCGGTGAAGGAGGAGGTCCCCGACGATCCCGAGTTCGCGTTGCCCTTCGGGCATGCCGCCGTCCGGAGGCAGGGTGACGACGTGGTGCTGGTCTCCTACGGTGGCAGCATGCCGGACACGCTGAAGGCCGCCGACGCGTTGGCGGAGCAGGGCGTGTCCGCCCATGTGATCGACCTCCGGTCGCTCATGCCGTGGGACAAGGGTGCGGTGCTGGACGCGGTCGCACGCGTGGGCCGGGTGGTGCTGGTGAGCGAGGCGCCGCGCACCAACGGCTTCATGAGCGAGGTCGGCGCCACCCTCGCCGAGGAGGCGCTCGACCAGCTGCTGGCGCCGCCGCTGCGGGTCACCGGCTTCGACACGCCCTATCCGTACGCGCAGGACCGTGAGTACATGCCGGGCCCGAACCGCATCCTGAAGGGCGTCAAGCGGGTGCTCGAGTACTGACGCGCGGCCGGGCGGCGGGTGCCGGAGCGCGTGGGCGCCGCGGTCCTGGTAGCGTGGCGCAAGCGAAGGGCAGGCCGCCACGGCGCGGCCGCGAGGAGTGTGCATGTCAAGAGAGTTCCGGCTTCCCGAGCTGGCCGAGTCGGTGGTGGAGGGTGAGATCGTCCGTTGGCTCGTCGCCGAGGGCGAGGAGGTCCAACAGGACCAACCCGTCGTCGAGGTGATGACCGACAAGGTCACCGTCGAGCTGCCCAGCCCCTACGCGGGCGTGTTGCTGAAGCAGCTGGTGGCGGAGGGCGATGTGGTCCCCGTGCACGAGCCGATCGCGCTCTTCGGCGACGCCGCCGACGCATCCGCAACCGCATCCGCGTCCGTCTCCGGCGCTTCGGGCGCCCGACCGGCGCCCAGCCTGCAGGCCGAGGAGGAGCGCTCGATCGTCGAGCCCGGCGGCGTCGCGGACGAGGACGACGGCTCGAGCCTGTCGCTGTTCCGCCCCGGTCCCGAGATGGAGGGAGGGGCGACCTTCCAGGTGCGCCCAGGAGGTGCGGCGGTCACTTCCCGACCCGCTCCGTCGGCGCCGCCCGCGGGCGCGGCGCGCGGCCCCTACGGCCGGGTGCTGGCGGTGCCCGCGGCGCGCAGGCTCGCCCGCGAGCTCGAGGTCGACATCGAACAGGTCGAGGGGAGCGGCCCGAACGGCCGTATCCGCGTCGACGACGTGCGCGCGCATGCCGACCAGGGACGCGCCGCCGTGGCGTCGGGGCAAGGTCCGGGGCAGGTGTCGGCACGCGCGCCGGCGCGCTACGTCAGCCCCGAGGGGTACGCGGCATTGGAGGAGCGCATCCCGTTGCGCGGGCTGCGCAGGGTGATCGCCAACCAGATGCTGGCGTCCCACCTGCAGACGGTGCGCACGCTCCACGTCGACGAGGCCGACGTGAGCTCGCTGGTGGCGCTACGGCGCCGGCTCAAGCCTGTGGCCGAGGCGCGCGGCGTCAAGCTCTCCTACCTGCCGTTCATCATGAAGGCCGTGGTGGCCGCGCTGCAGGAGTACCCGCAGCTCAACGCCAGCATGGACGAAGCGAAGGGCGAGATCGTTCGCAAGCACTACGTCAACCTCGGGATGGCCGTCGCCACCGAGGCCGGGCTGACGGTGCCCGTGGTGAAGGACGTCGACCGGCGCACCATCCTGGAGGTCGCGGCCGAGGTGAACCGCCTGGCGGCGGCGGCGCGCGACGGCAAGCTCACCACCGACGACGTCCGCGGCGGGACCTTCTCGATCACCAACATCGGCAGCCTGGGGGGCCTGTTCAGCTTCCCGATCATCAACATCCCCGAAGCGGCCATCCTCGGCGTGCACTCCATCAAGCGCAGACCGGTGGTGCTCGAGGACGACAGCATCGTGGCGCGGGACATGCTCTACCTGAGCCTGTCGTTCGACCATCGGATCGTCGACGGCGCGGAGGGCGCGCTGTTCACCGGCCGGGTGATCGAGCTGCTCCAGACGCCCGAGGCGATGATGCTGGACCTGTAGGCGTCGGCGGCGGCCGCCGGAAGCGTTGTGCGATGAAAAACGTGGAGGGCGCCACCCCGGACGGGGCGGCGCCCTCCCACCGTGGACGGTCGGTCCCTCGATCAGGCCGGGACGGGCTCCTTGCTGGGGGCGTCCTCGGGCTTCTCGCCGGCGGCCTTCTGGCCGCGGCGGCCGTACTTGAGCGCGGCGTGCGCTGCGGCCAGGCGTGCGATGGGCACGCGGAACGGCGAGCAGCTCACGTAGTCGAGCCCCAGCTCGTGGCACAGGTGGATCGAAGCGGGGTCGCCGCCGTGCTCGCCACAGATCCCGACCTCCAGGTCGGGGCGGGTCGCGCGGCCCAGCTTGGTGCCGATCTCGATCAGCCGTCCCACGCCCTGTGGGTCGATGGTCGCGAACGGGTTGTCCTCGAGGATGCCGTGCTCGAGGTAGTACATCAGGAATCCCTTCTCGGCGTCGTCGCGCGACACTCCGAAGGTGGTCTGGGTGAGGTCGTTGGTGCCGTAGCTGAAGAACTCGGCCGACTCCGCCAGCTCGCCGGCGATCAGCGCGGCGCGCGGCACCTCGATCATGGTGCCGAATTGGTAGGGCACCTGGAGGTTGTACTCCTCCATCACGGCCTTGGCTTCCTCCTCCAGGGCGCGGCGCTGCAGCTGCAGCTCGTTCACGTGGCTGACCAGTGGGATCATGATCTCGGGGCGAACATCCACGCCCTCGCGCTTGACGTTGCAGGCGGCCTCGAAGATGGCCCGTACCTGCATCCGCGTCAGCTCGGGGATGAGGATGCCCAGCCGGACCCCGCGCGTGCCGAGCATCGGGTTCGCCTCGCGCAGCTCGGAGACGCGCTCGAGGTGGTCCGACTTCTCGCGGATGACCGCCAACGCGGCGTCCACCTCACTCAGGGTGTGGAAGTGCTGGAGCTGCACCTTGAGGTCGGCCAGGTCGCGGATCAGCTCGTCGTGCGACGGCAGGAACTCGTGCAGCGGCGGGTCGATGAGGCGGATGATGACCGGCAGCCCGCTCATGGCGCGGAACAGCCCCTCGAAGTCCTTGCGCTGCATCGGCAGGAGCGCGTCCAGTGCCTCGGCGCGTTGTGTGGTGTTGCGCGCCATGATCATCTTCTGGACGGTGGGCAGCCGCTCGGGCTCGAAGAACATGTGCTCGGTGCGGACCAGCCCCAGCCCCTCGGCGCCGTAGCTACGGGCCCGCTCGGCGTCGGAAGGATAGTCGGCGTTGGCGCGTACGCCCAGGACGCGGATATCGTCGGCCCAATCGAGGATCTTGCCGAGGTAGGGATTGCTGATGTCGGGGATGATGGTGGGGACCTTGCCGACGTAGACCTCACCGAGGGTGCCGTCGATGGAGATGAACTCGCCCTCCTTGACGGTGAGGTCGTGGATCGTCATCTCGCGCGACTCGAGGTTGATCTCGAGCTCGGCGATGCCCACCACGGCCGGCTTGCCGAACTGGCGTGCGACCAGGGCGGCGTGGCTGGTGCGCCCGCCGCGGCTGGTGACGATGCCCTTGGCCGCCAGCATGCCGTGCACGTCGTCGGGCTTGGTCTCGGGCCGGACCATGATGACGTCGCGGCCCTCCTCGTGCGCCCAGCGTTCGGCGGTGTCGGCATCGAAGGCCACCTGCCCGACGGCGGCGCCGGGGCTGACATTGAGGCCGGCGGCGATCCTCTTGGCCGCCTTGCGGGCCTCGGGTTCGAGCTGCGGGTGCAGGAAGAAATCGACCTGGTCGGGCTTGACCCGCTGGACCGCTTCCTCCTTGGTGATCAGGCCCTCCTCGACCATGTCGACGGCGATCCGGACCTCGGCCTGCGCCGTGCGCTTGCCGTCGCGCGTCTGCAGCAGCCAGAGCTTGCCGTTCTCGATGGTGAACTCCATGTCCTGCATGTTCCGGTAGTGCTTCTCCAGGCGCTGTGCGATGCCCCGGAACTCCTCGTACACCTCGGGCATGGCGGCGCGCAGGTCTTGCATCGGCTGGGTGGCGCGGGTCCCGGCCACCACGTCCTCGCCCTGGGCGTTGACGAGGTAATCGCCCTCGATCTCCGGCTCGCCGGTGGTGGCGTTGCGCGTCATGGCCACGCCGGTGGCGCAGTCCTCGCCCATGTTGCCGAACACCATCGTCACGATGTTCACGGCGGTGCCGAGGTCGTGGCGGATGCCGCTGGCGTTGCGGTAGTCGAACGCGCGCTTGCCGTTCCAGGACTTGAAGACCGCCTCGGTGGCGAGCCGCAGCTGGTCGACCGGGTCCTCGGGGAAGTCCTGCCCGGTGTAGGTCTTGACGATCTCCTTGAACTTGCGGGTGACCTCGCGCCAGTCGTCGGCCGAGAGCTCCGCGTCGATCTTCACGCCGGCGCGCTTGCGACGCACGGTGATGACGGCCTCGAACACCTCGTCGGGCACGCCCAGGACCACGCTGCCGAACATCTGCACCAGGCGCCGGTAGGAGTCGAACACGAAGCGATCGTCGGCGGTGAGCTTGATCATCCCCTCGGCGACCTCGTCGTTGAGCCCGAGATTGAGGATGGTGTCCATCATCCCGGGCATCGAGAACTTGGCGCCCGAGCGGCACGACACCAGCAGCGGACTGGCGGGATCGCCGAAGCTCTTGCCGGTCTCTTTCTCGACCTGGCGGAGCGCGCTCATCTCCTGCTCCCACATGCCTTCGGGGAAGCGCTCGCCTTCCTCCAGGTAGGCGTTGCACGCCTGGGTGGTGACCGTGAAGCCCGGAGGCACCGGCACGCCCAGCCGCGTCATGTCGCCGAGGTTGGCGCCCTTGCCGCCGAGCAGCGCTCGGACCTCGTCCCAGCTGCCCGTCAGCGCTTCGGCTTCGGCCACCTCATCGAACTGGTAGACCCACTTCTTTGCCACTTGGACCGACCTCCCTCTCGCAAGCGTCCCGCCGACCGTCCATGCGGCCGCCCGCGCGACACGCGTGGCGACGCGGCCCGCCCCGGGGGTGCTTCCATTGGGAGTGGGGCGACGTCCTCGTCACGTTTGCGAATCGACTCGACCATGGGTGCTCACGTCATCCGTACACCGTGAGGCTACCGCCGGGGGGGAGGGGGCAGCCAAGTGTCGAACGTCCCGTGCCAGTGGCGTGTCCGGGCCGGGGCCGGGCGCCTCGATGGCGCCGGGGAGGGCAACGGAGCGGCGCCGGGGCCGACGGTACACTGATGGCGTGACGCGAGGCGACCTGCCCGAGCTTCCCACCCACAGCGGGTGCTACCTGTTCCATGCCGCGGACGCCACCGTGATCTACGTCGGCAAGGCGATCAACCTGCGCAACCGTGTGCGCAGCTACTTCGGCGGACACGCCGGGGTGAAGGCGAAGCTCATCACGCGGGAGGCCGTTCGGGTCGAGTTCATCGTCACCAGCAGCGAGGTGGAGGCGCTCGTGCTGGAGGCGAACCTCATCAAGCGTCACAAGCCGCACTACAACGTGCTGCTCAAGGACGACAAGAGCTACCCGTTCCTGAAGCTCACGGCCGAGCCCTTCCCGACCCTGGTGTTCACGCGCCGCGTGGTCAAGGACGGCGGCACCTACTACGGCCCCTACCCCAACGCCGGGGCGGTGCGCCGGGTACTCGAGCTCATCTACGCCATCTTCCCGCTCCGTCGCAACAGCGGCGTGCCCATGCAGGCCCGCAAGAAGCCCTGCCTGCGCTACCACATGGGTCGATGCCGCGCCCCCTGCATCGGCGCCGCCGATCCCGAGGCGTACGGGCGGGTGGTGCGGCAGGTGCGGGGGTTCCTGGAGGGCCGGGTGGTCGAGACCGCCCACGCCCTGGAGGCCGACATGCGGGCCGCCGCGGAGCGTCGCGACTTCGAGCTGGCCGGGACCTACCGCGATCGCCTCGATGCCCTTCGGCGCCTCACCGGTTACGACAGCAGCGTGGTGAGCGCGCGCGGCGACGAGCTCGACTTCCTGGGCCTGGCGCGGGCGGGCAACTACGCCATGGTGCAGCTCTTCCAGATGCGGCGGGGCCGGGTGGTCGGGCGCGACAAGCGCTTCCTCACCAACGCCGCTCAGGCCGGCGACGGCGAGATCCTGGAACGCGTCCTGGCCGACTACTACGGTCAGGCCACGCACGTTCCGCCGCTGGTGCTGGTGCCCGAGACCGATCTGGACACCGGGGTGTGGCGGGCCTTCCTGGAGGAGCGGGCCGGTCGCCGGGTCGAGCTCCGCACGCCCCAGCGCGGCGACAAGGTGGAGCTGGTACGCATGGCCGAACGCAACGCCCGCACCGGGGTGGAGGGCGAGATCACACTGCTGGAACGTCGCGGCGAGGCCCCTGGCGTGCGCGAGCTGCAGCAGTTGCTGGGGCTGGAGTCGCCCCCCTGGCGCATCGAGGGCTTCGACATCTCGAACCTGATGGGGAGCCACACCGTGGCCAGCATCGTGACCTTCGAGGGGGGCCGCTCCAAGAAGAGCGACTACCGCCGTCTGCGCGTGCACGGGCTCGACAAGCCCGACGACTTCTACAGCATGCACCAGGCGGTGTTCCGCCGCTTCACCGGCAGCCTCGCCGACAGACTGCCGCCCCCCGACCTGCTGCTCATCGACGGCGGCAAGGGGCAGATGTCGTCGGCCCGGCGGGCGCTGGACGAGGCCGGTGTGGAGGTGCCACTGGTCGGCCTGGCGAAGAAGCAGGAGACGCTGCTGACCGAGGACGGCCGCGACATCCTGGTACCTCGCACGCATCCGGCGCTGCGGCTCTTGATCAACGTGCGCGACGAGGCGCACCGTACCGCCGTGGGCTACAACCGCCAGCGTCGCGGCAAGGCCATGACGCACAGCCTCCTCGACGATGTTCCCGGCATCGGCCCGAAGCGGCGCGACGCTCTGCTGGCGCACTTCTCGAGCATCGATCAGCTCCGGGAGGCGGACGTGCGGGAGATCGCGTCGATCCCCGGCGTCGGTCCGGCAGCGGCCGAGGCCGTCAAGGCGTTCTTCTTGGAGGAGGGACCGCCGGCGAGCGGTTGACTCCGGCCCCGGGGCGGGCTCAGGCCAGCCGCCGTTGCGCCCGCGCCGTCGCCGCCGACGGCGCGCGACCGCCGTGCGCTTCCAGGTAGGCGCCGCGGTAGAGCTCCATGTGGACGTCGATGCGTCCCCCGGCGACCTTGCTGCGGCTCACCTCGCGGAAGCCCACCTTCTTGAAGGCGGCCTGGGCGCGAACGTTGTCGCCGAAGGTGTTGAGGCGCACGTGCTCGAGCCCCAGCTCGTGGAAGGCGTGGGAGAGCAGCGCGTGGATCGCTTCGGGCCCGTAGCCCTGCCCCCAGTGGCTGCGTTCCCCGATGATGATCCCGAGCGTTGCGCTCGAGCCGCGCAGGTCGTAGAGCTCGATGGTCCCGATGTAGGTCTCGGTCTCGTCGAAGATGCCGAAGGTAGCCCGGTCGGGACGCCGGGCGTCGGCCTTGAGCACCCGTTTGAGGAGCCACAAAGGCATGCGGTTGGGCGGGGTGCCGTTGAGGTGTGCGATCTCCGGATCGCGGAAGTGACTCTGGATGCGGCGCCAGGCGTCGTTGTCCAGATCCGACAGTGGCCGCAGCGTCACCCTCCCGTGGCGGGGCGTCATGCGGTCAGTCTACTCCGCGTGCTGCTGCGCCCCCCGTTGCATCCGCCGCTTCCAGGAGGCGCGGCGCGGCGTCCGATGCTGCTACGCTTGTCGCAACGGATGCAAGGAGGCGGTGCATGGAGACGCGCACAGCGCAGGCGACGCCCGGCGCCTTCCAGGAGAAGTTCCGGGCCCTGGCGGCGGCGATCGGTGGGGTCATCCTCGGCCAGGAGAGCGTGGTCGAGGATCTACTGGTGGCCGCGCTGGCGCAGGGGCACGTGCTGGTCGAGGGGGCGCCCGGCCTGGGCAAGACCCGTCTGGTGAAGACCTTCGCGGATGCCACCGGCCTGAGCTTCGGGCGCATCCAGTTCACGCCCGACCTGATGCCGGCCGACGTCACCGGCACCACCGTGTTCATCGAGGGCGGAGGGCAAGGGCGCTTCGAGTTCCAGCGCGGCCCCGTGTTCACCCACGTGCTGCTCGCCGACGAGATCAACCGCGCCACGCCCAAGACCCAGTCGGCGCTGCTGGAGGCGATGCAAGAGCGGGCGGTGACCGCTTCCGGCACGCGCTACGCGCTGGAGCAGCCGTTCCTGGTGCTGGCGACGCAGAACCCGATCGAGATGGAGGGCACCTACCCGCTGCCCGAGGCGCAGCTCGACCGCTTCCTGTTCAAGATCCTGATCGAGCGGCCCGACGCCGAGACCCTGACGCGCATCCTGATCACCACCACCGGCGCCGAGAGCGCGCCGCTGGAGCCGATCTTCACCCGCCAGGAGTTGCTCGAGCTCCAGGCCACGCTGCGCGCGGTGCCGGTGGCGAACGCTGCGCTGGAGTACGTGGTGGCGCTGGTGGAGGGGACCCACGAGCACCCGTTGGTGCGCCTGGGCGCCAGCCCGCGCGGCGCCCAGGCGATGACGCTGGCGGCCAAGGGCTACGCTCTGGCGGCGGGACGCCCCAACGTCGAGCTCGAGGACGTGCGCCGCTCGGTGCTCCCGTCGCTGCGTCACCGCCTGCTCCTGAGCTTCGAGGCCGAGGTGGAGGGGGCCGACCCGGACGGCATCCTGCGCGAGGTCGTCAAGCGCGTCGACCGCGCCGGCCGCTGAGCGGCTTCGTGGGGCGGCGCCGGACGTGATCACCCCCCGCAGCCGCGCGCTGCTGGACCGCTACGCGCTGGCCTCCCGCGCCCTGAGCCGGGAGTCGGGCGAGCGGATGGCGTCGGAGCCGGGGCAGAGCGTGGAGTTCCACGACTTCCGCTCCTACCAGTTCGGGGACGAGCTGCGTTACGTCGACTGGCGGGTGTACGCCCGCACCGGTCGCCTGATGACGCGCCTGTTCCAGGCCGAGCGCAGCATCCGCATGCACCTGGTGCTCGACACCAGTGCCAGCATGCTGCTCGGGGGCAAGGCGCGCTACGCGCGGCTGCTGGCCCAGTTGCTCGTCTACGTCGCGCAGCGCGACGCGCCCACACAGGTCCACCTGCTCGACGGCCGCGGCAACCGCACCGCCCAGGGTCTCGCCGCGGTGGGTGCGAGCTGGCGCTTCCTGGAGGAGGCCGCGACCGTGCGGGGCGAGGGGGCCGCGCCCATCGGCGCGCTCAAGCGCTTCGCGTTGGCGCTCCCGCCGGTGCGCGGCGCGGCGCTGGCGCTGGTCGTCTCGGACTTCCTGGAGGACGCGCCGCTGCAGGGCGCACTGGCCGCGCTACGCGCGCGCGGTCTCGATGCCAGCCTGCTGCAGGTGATGAGCGAGGGGGACCTCGAACCCTCGGAGGGGCAGCTCGAGCTGATCGACGCCGAGAACGGCGGGCGCCTGCAGGTCGGCCCGCCGGAGGTGCGTGCCTACCGTGAAGAGGTGCAGGAGTTCGTGCGCCGCACCCGCGCCGCGGCGCTGCGCGCCGGCTTCCGCCACCTGCTGCTGCGGGTGCCGGCCTCGGCCCCCGAGCGCGAGCTCGAGCGCCACGCCTTCGCCGCGCTGGTTCGCGAGGGCGTGCTGGTCCGGCGCTGAGCCCGTCGCTGGCGCGCGCGGGCACGCCCGTCGAGTAGGAAGCCTCGCAGGTATCGGGCGGACCGTCGGCTATCCTGGTGGGGAGTGGACGTCATCGGGACGCGCTTCGGGATGGGTCTCCAGGTCCTCCGGGAGATCGGCAAAGGTGCGCTGGCGCGGGTCTACCTCGTCAGTGACGGTCACGTGGTGAAGGCCCTCAAGCTCTTCCCGCCCACCCACCGCGAGCGCGCCGAGCGTGAGCTGTCGATCGGGCGCGGCCTCGACCACCCGCACCTGAACCCGGTGGAGGACGGTGTCGAGCTGGCCGGCTTCCCCGGCGTGCTCATGCCCTTCGCGCCGGGGGAGCGGCTGGGCCGCTGGCCGGTGCGCTCGACCGGGCGCGAGGCCTTCCTCGACACCATGCGGGGCGTGCTCGAGGGGCTGAGGTACCTCCACGACAACGGCATCGTTCACCGCGACGTCAAGCCCGAGAACATCCTGGTGGAGAAAGGCGGGCACGCGCGGCTGGTCGACTTCGACCTGTCGGTGCGGGTGGACGAGATCCGGCCCCGCCCGGCCCTGGCCGGCACCGTCGCCTACCTCAGCCCGGAACAGGCACGCGGAGGCCCGGTGACGCCGGGGAGCGACCTCTACTCGGTCGGCATCATCCTGTACCGTGGACTGACCGGCCAGGTGCCGTTCACCGGCAACGTGGCCGAGGTGCTCGGCGCCCACCGCGACGCCGCACCCACCCCTGCGTCGGAGATCGACGCTGCGCTGGCGCCGTTCGAGCCGTTGCTCCAGCGCCTGCTGGCGAAGGACCCTCAGGCCCGCTTCGGCAGCGCCGACGAGGTCCTCGAGGCGATCGGGAGCCTTCCCGACGACACCGTTTCCCCCTCTCGTACCGGAGGTTAGATCGTGGCATTCGACCGCAGCGCCGGCATCCTGTTGCACCCCACCTCCTTGCCCGGCGATACCGGCATCGGTGAGCTGGGCCCCGCGGCCCTCCAGTGGATCGACTTCCTGGAGGCCGCCGGTCAGCGCCTGTGGCAGGTGATGCCGCTGGGACCCACCGGCTACGGCGACAGCCCCTACCAGTGCTTCAGCGCTTTCGCCGGCAACCCCTACCTGCTCAGCCTGCAGCGGCTGGCCGAGGAGGGGTGGCTCGACCCGGAGCAGGCGCGCTCGTCGGCCGGCCCGGAACAGCGGCGGATCGATTACGGCGCGATCATCCCGGCCAAGGTGGCGCTGTTGACGCAGGCGGCGGAGCGCTTCGAGGCGGGTGCCACCGCGCCCGAGCGCGAGGCATTCGAGGCGTTCCGCGAGCGCGAGCACGCCTGGCTCGACGACTACGCGTTGTTCATGGCGCTGAAGGACGCGCACGGCGGCGCCCTCTGGAACACCTGGGAGGAGCCCGTCCGGCTGCGCCGCCCCGAAGCCCTGCAACAGGCCCGCCGCGAGCTGGCGTCGGCCGTTCGCCGGCACGAGCTGTGGCAGCACTGGTTCTACCGTCAGTGGACGGCGGTGCGCGCCTACGCCGCCGAGCGGGGCGTGCGCGTCGTCGGCGACATCCCCATCTTCGTAGCGCTGGACTCCGCCGACGCCTGGTCCCACCCCGAACTGTTCTACTTCGACGCCGAGGGTCGGCCGACCGTGGTGGCGGGCGTTCCCCCCGACTACTTCAGCGCCACCGGGCAGCGCTGGGGCAACCCGCTCTACCGCTGGGACCGCATGCAGGAGGCCGGGTTCGCATGGTGGCTGGATCGCTTCCGCTCTACCTTCGATTTCTTCGACATCGTACGGGTCGACCACTTCCGCGGCTTCGAGGCCTACTGGGAGATCCCCGCGAGCGAACCCACGGCGGTCCAGGGGCGCTGGGTCCAGGGCCCGGGACAGGCGCTGTTCGACGCGCTGAGCGCCGGCCTGGGTGAGCTGCCGATCATCGCCGAGGACCTGGGGGTCATCACGCCGGCGGTGGAGCGGCTGCGCGACGACAACCGGCTCCCCGGCATGAAGGTGCTGCAGTTCGCCTTCGCCGGCGACGCGAGCGACCCCTACCTGCCTCACAACTACCCCCGCAACAGCGTGGTCTACACCGGCACCCACGACAACGACACCACCGCCGGCTGGTACGCCCAGGCGCCCGAGCGCGAGCGCGACCTGGTGCGCCGCTACCTGGGGCGCGACGACGACAACGTCGCCTGGGAGCTCATCCGCCTGGCCCAGGCGTCGGTTGCGGACCTGGCCATCTTCCCGCTGCAGGACGCTCTGGGGCTGGGCAGCGAAGCGCGCATGAACACGCCCGGCCGGGCCGCCGGCAACTGGACGTGGCGCATGGCCTGGGAGGACGTTCCGCCCTGGCTGGCAGGGCAGCTCCACGAGCTGGCGCACGTCTACGGGCGGCTTCCCGCCGGTCCGGCGGCGGACACACCCTACCGGCAGACGGCGTTGACCGGCGACGCGGGCCAGGGCGCGGGGTGAGCCCGCCCCGGCGACCGCGGACGCCTCACACTCGGAAGATCACACCCGGAAGATGACACCCTCGCGGCGGAAGTTCCGGTAGGCGAACAGCAACAGCAGCACGATGACGACCAGCAGCGTCAGCCAGGTGGCGAGCACGTGCGCGGCCGCCGCCGTCCCCTTCACGATGTCGTCCATGAGGACCAGGGCGTTGAAGATGGGGATGAGGTAGATGCCGTTGCCGAAGCCGAGCAGGTCCTTGAACTGCAGCCCCACGGCGGGCAGGATCAGCAGGAACGACAGCGGCGCGACGTAGCTCTGAGCCTCCTTGAACGAGCGCGCGAAGAGCGTGATCCCCAGCAGCAGCGCCGCGACGGTGCCGGCGAGCAGCAGAGCGCTCACCAGCAGCAGCAGCACCGAGGGCAGTGAGATGTCGAGCGACCCGCCCATGACCTGCACCATGCTGCTGGCCTGGGCGCCGAGCTTCGGCTCGAACACCGAGCTCAGGATGGCGCCGCCCACCACGTAGCCGACGATCGCCATCACCGCGGCGCTGAGGCCGAAGGTGAGGGTGGCCAGGAACTTGCCGATCACCACCTCGCTGCGGCGGATCGGGGACACCAGCAGGGCCTCCAGGGTGCCCCGCTCCTTCTCGCCGGCGGTGGCGTCGATGGCGGTCATCTGACCGCCCGTGAGCGTCCAGATGGCGATGAAGAAGGGGATGAGCCAGGAGAGCTGACCGCTCGACTTCTCGGCTGCGGAGCTGGCGTCGACCGATTGCACGTGGACCGGTTCCAGCAGGCTCGGGTCGAGCCCCGCCGCCTCGAGGCGCGCCGAGACGAGCTGCCGGGTGTAGTCGCCGACCGCCTGCTGGACCTTGCCGGCGTTCAGCTCGCTCTTCATGTTGCCCTTCTTGCTGTACAGGGTCAGGTCGCCGCCCTGCCCCGAGGTGACCTTCGCCGCGAAGCCGGACGGCACGCCGATGGCGACCGCCACCGTGCCGTCGCGGACGGCGGCCTCCGGGTCGGCGACGGCCGTGAGGCTGACGTTCTGCTTCTCCAGCAAGGCCTTGAGCGCCGGAGGCAGGTTCGCTTCGCCGTGCACGCCCACCGTCGTCACGGTGGTCTGCTCGCGCTGGAACAACCCCCCCAGCAGCAGCGGCAGCCCTAGCATGATCACGGGCAGGATGACGAGCGGGATGACGAGGGTGGAGATGATGGCGCGCTGGTCGCGCAGGGTGGACAGGATCTCCTTGCCCGCCACCCGGCCGATCATCGACGGCCTCACGCCTTCGCCCCGACGGTCTCGCCGCGCAGGTCACTTCCTTCGACCAGGTGGAAGAAGGCGTCCTCCAGGTTCGCGCCGCCGCCCTGCTCGGTCAGCTCGACGATGCTCCCCTCGGCGATCTTGTGGCCCCGGTAGAGGATGCAGGCGCGGTCGCACAGCTCCTCGACCTCGCTCATCACGTGGGTCGAGTAGAGCACCGCCCGGGCCTCGCCCGGGTAGCGGCGCACGAACTCGAGCACGGCCCGGCGGGCGACCACGTCGAGCCCGCTGGTGGCCTCATCGAAGAAGATCACCGGCGGGTCGTGGAGCACGGCGCGCGCGATCACGATCTTCTGCTTCATGCCGGTGGAGTAGCCGCCGGCGCGCCGCGACAGCGTGTCGCCGAGCTCGAGCAGCTCGTCGAGCTGGGCGATGCGGGCGTCGATGGCCGAGGCGGACATGCCGTACAGCCGGCCGTAGTAGTGGAGCACCTCGCGTCCCGTCAGCCGGTCGTACAACCCCATCCCGCCGTTGACCACGCCGATGGAGCGCCGCACCGCCTCGCCCTGCCTGGCGACGTCGAAGCCGGCCACGCTGGCGCGGCCGCGATCGGCGACGAGCAGGGTGGCGAGGATGCGAAGGGTGGTGGTCTTGCCAGCGCCGTTGGGGCCGAGGAGTCCGTACACCTCGCCCGCCTCGACGCGGAAGCTCAGCGCATCGACGGCGGTGACGCCACCGAACGCTTTGCTGATGCTCTCCACGGAGATCACGGGGGATCCTTTCGGGCGGCCCAGGGCCGGCCACCGCCGGATTGTAGGCGCGACGCCGGGGGCTGTCAAGGGCGGTGCGGCCCGTGCTGGACGCGACGTCTCGGCCGCCGGACGGGGCCCGGCGCCTGCTATGATGGCGCCGTGAACGACAGCGAGTTCGCCGCTCTGGACGGCTATCAGCTCATCCCGCGGCTCCTCCACGGTGTGCAGGACGTCGACACCCGCATCACCGTGCTGGGGCGGGAGCTGGCGACCCCCATGCTGCCGCGCCGACGTTCGGACGCCTCCGTGCACGGGGGCGCTCTGGAGGTGGTGGACGCCGAGGCGGTGCTGGCGGACCCGGCCCATCATGCGCCGACCGACGCGATCGCGCTCCTCGGGCCCGCCAAGATGGGCGAGTTGATGCCGGCCGTGCGCCGGCTCAGCGCGCTGGGGGTCCCAGCCATCGGCCTCGACATGGCGCCGCTCGCCGACACGCCGCCGTTCGGCCGAGGCGTGTGGCGCCCGCGGACGCGTGAGGATCTGGCGGAGCTGCGCGCCGCCGCCGGTTGCCCGGTGTGGGTGTTCGGTGTGGGCGGGCCGTCCGATGCCGAGGTGGCGGCCGAGGCCGGCCTGGAGGCCGTGGTCGTGCAGTCGGCCGCCGGTGCCCACCTGGGGGGGCCGGCGACGGTGGAGGTTCTGCCCGAGGTCATCGATGCGGTCGCGGGCATGCTGCTCATCGCCGCGGGCGGGCCGGTGCGCGACGGCGTCGACGCCTTGCGCTACCTGGCGCTGGGAGCCGAGGCGCTGGTGGTCCAGAGCGATCGAGCCCTGGAGAGCCTGGAGGCGGAGCTCCACTACGCCATGCGGCTCACCGGCTGCTCCTGTCTGGCCGATATCGGCTACGACATCCTCTTCGCGCCGCTGTTCGGGGAGTCGTGATCGCCTTCCTGGAGGGCGAGGTGCGCGAGATCCGCGAGGCCAGCGTGGTGGTGCAGGCCGGAGCCTTCGGGATCGAGGCCTGGGCGCCGGCGGCCACGTTGGGGCAGTGCGGGGTCGGCGAGTTCGTGGTGCTCCACACGCACCTCACCGTGCGCGACGAGACGCCGGTGCTCTACGCCTTCCACCACCGCGATCTGCTCTTGCTGTTCCGGCGGCTGCTCGAGGTGGGCGGCGTGGGGCCGAAGCTGGCGCTGGCGGTGCTGTCGGCGCTGCCCCCTGCGCTCATCGCCGCCGCGGTCCTCAACCAGGACCCGGAGCTGCTCACCGGCGCCCCCGGGGTGGGGCGCCGCACGGCCGAGCGCATCGTTCTCGAGCTCAAGAACCGCATCCCCGAGGAGCTGCTGGCGGGTCCGGGCGGCGAGCGCCGGCCTCGCAGGGCGTTGACCGGTGCGGGCGAGGACGCCGCCGAGGCGCTGATGGCGCTCGGCTACCGCGAGTCGCAGGTGAAGACCGCGGTCGCCGAGCTGGTCGCCGATTTCCCGGATGACAGCGCCGAGGCCCTCATCCGGCGCGCGTTGGCACGCCTGCGTTGAGGACCTCGGCGTAGCCGCTTCGCTTCAGGCGACGGCGCTGCGTGCGGTCAGGGCCTGCTGTGGATCGACGGTGGCCAGGCCGAAGGCTTCGCCCACGGCCCGATAGGTGAGGTGCCCGGCGTGGGTGTTGAGCCCGCGCAGGAGCGACCGGTCGGCCAGCAATGCCTGCGTTCCGCCCTCCGCCAGCGCCAGCGCGTACGGCAGGGTCTGGTTGGAGAGCGCGCGCGTGCTGGTGTTGGGCACCGCGCCCGGCATGTTGGCCACCCCGTAGTGCACCACGCCATCCACCACGAACGTGGGCGCGTCGTGCGTGGTGGGACGGATGGTCTCGATGCAACCCCCCTGGTCCACGGCCACGTCGACGATCACGCTGCCCGGACGCATGAGCGAGAGCATGTCGCGGGTCACGAGGTGTGGTGCCCGGGCGCCGGGGATGAGCACACCGCCGACCACCAGGTCGGCGCGCTCCACCATGGCGCGGATGTTGGCCAGGTTGCTGGCCAGGGTCTGGACACGGCCCCCGAAGACGTCATCGAGGTACTGCAGGCGTCCGTGGTTGATGTCGAGCAGCGTCACGCGCGCTCCCAGGCCCATCGCGATCTTGGCCGCGTTGGTGCCGACCACGCCGCCGCCGAGGATCACGACCTCGCCCGCCTCGACGCCGGGCACGCCGCCCAGCAGGAGCCCGCGCCCGCCGAGGAACTTGCTCAGGTGGTGGGCCCCGACCTGGGTGGCCATGCGGCCGGCGACCTCGCTCATGGGAGTGAGCAGCGGCAGGCTGCCGCCGTCGAGCTGCACGGTCTCGTAGGCGATGGCGGTGGTACCGCCGGCCAGCAGCGCTTCGGTGAGCGGCTGGGCGGCGGCCAGGTGCAGATAGGTGAACAGGATGAGGTCGTCGCGTAGGTAGCCGAACTCGCTGGCGATGGGCTCCTTCACCTTCAACACCAGGCGCCGCGCCCAGGCCTCGTCCGCCGTGCCCACGATGTTCGCTCCGGCGGCGCGGTAGTCGTCGTCGTCGAAGCCGCTGCCCACGCCTGCGCCGCTTTCGACGTAGACGCTGTGGCCGGCGTCCACGAACGCGTGTACCGCGCCGGGCGTGGCCGAGACGCGGTACTCATGAGCCTTGATCTCCTTGGGAATGCCGATGTCCATGATGGTCTCCCTGCCCGGCGCGCCGGGCCGCCCGGTCTCCCTGGCGTTCTGCACCGGGAGTCCGTTGGTCAGTCTACCGCTTGGCCGCGGCGGAAAGCGGGCGTGTCCTAGCGTTCTGTGGTCACGCCTCCGTCGACGGCGTCGGCTCATCTGGCAGGGGTTCTCCCCACACCCGCAGGAGCCGCACGCGCCCGTCGACCGCCTCCGCTACGGCGGCGAGCCGGCCCGCGGGGTCGAGTAGGAGGGCACGGCCTTCGAAGGTCGGCGGCGGGCGCTGTCCCTGGCGTACGCGCTGCGTCATGGCGTCGTCCAGGGAGATGGCGGGGTAGGGAAGGGCGTCGGTCGCGGAGAGCGAGGGGGCGGCGGCGAGGTCGTCGAGTGGCACGCAGCGCTCGAGCCCCACCCTGCCGGCCCGGGTGCGGACCAACCCCGCCAGGTGCGCCGGCACGCCCAGCGCCTCGCCCAGGTCGCGCGCGAAGGCGCGCACGTAGGTGCCGGCGCGCACTCGCAGCGCCAGCAGGGCGCTCGGGGCCGGGGCCAGGGTAGGGGGCAGGGAGGGGCGGTAGCCCCCCGGGGCGGGCATCCACAACCCTCCGGCGCCGGGCGCGAAGCGCTGCGGCAAGCCCTCGCGCGCGCCGGCGAACGCCAGCAACTCGATGTGGAGGTAACCGGCGGGCCGTGGCGGCAGCTCCACGGTCTCGCCGCGTCGGGCGCGCCGGTAGCTGCGCTCGCCCTCGCGCTTCACCGCCGAGAACGCGGGCGGGCGCTGCTCGGTCAGGCTCAGGAAGGGGGGCAGAGCGCTCTCGATGCGCTCCGCCGTCACGGTGCCGGCATCGGCCTCCCGACTCACGGGGCCCTCGGCGTCCAGGGTGTCGGTGCCGATCCCGAAGGCGACCCAGGCCAGGTAGTCCTTGTCGCTGCCGGTCAGGTAGGGCGACAGTTTGGTGGCGGCCTCGGTGAGCAGAACCAGCACCCCGCCCGCGAGCGGATCGAGCGTGCCGGCGTGACCGACCCGACGCGTCCCCAGGACGCGACGGGCGCGGGCGACCACGTCATGAGAGCTGAGGTCGAGCGGCTTGTCGATGGCGAGGATCGGCACGGGCCCGATTCTACCGGGCCGCGTCGTATCCGCCGGCCCGGTCGCCCGCGGCCCGTGGCGGTAGCGTGGTCGACGATGCTCCTCGCACTCGCCGTCGTCACCCTGCTGCTGTGGTGGGGGCTCGCCCTGGACTGGGCGCTGGGCGTGCGCAGCATGGCGAGCCTGCGACGCGAGCGCTCGCCCGAACCCGGGGCGTGGCCGGCGCTCTCGGTGGTGATCCCGGCGCGCGACGAGGCCGGAGCGCTGGGCGAGACGCTGCGCACGCTGCTGGCGCAGGACGGTCCGCCGCTGGAGGTGGTGGTGGTCGACGACCGTTCGACGGACGGGACCGGCGCCATCGCGGCGGCCGCGGCACGGCGCGATCCGCGGGTGAGGGTGGTGACGGTACGGCAGCTCCCCGGCGGCTGGCTCGGCAAGACGCACGCCCTGCAGCGCGGCGCCGACGCGGCGACGGGGAGCTGGCTGCTGTTCACCGACGCCGACGTGCGCTTCGCTCCCGGGGCGCTGCGACGGTCGCTCGGCTACGCGCTCGACCGCGGTGTCGACCACCTGGCCGTGCTCCCACGCTTGGAGGCGCGCGGCCCGCTGCTCGCTTCGTTCATGGCGGCGTTCGGCCTGCTGTTCTCGATCCACACGCGGCCCTGGCGCGCGCGCGATCCGCGCAGCCGCGCCTCGTTCGGCATCGGTGCGTTCGCCCTGGTGCGCGCCAGCGGCTACCGGACGGCCGGCGGGCACGCCGCCATCCGCCTCGGAACGGACGACGATCTGGCGCTGGGGCGGCTCCTCAAAGGGGCAGGGCTGCGGCAGGAGGCGGTCTTCGGCGCCGACGACGTGGCGCTGGCGTGGTACCCGGACCTCGGTTCGGCGGTGCGGGGCCTGCGGAAGAACGCCTTCGCCGGCATGGGCTACTCGATCCTGCGCCTGGGCGTCGTGGTGGTCGCCTTGCTCCTCACCAACGTGCTGCCGTTCCTGCTGCTGCCTGTGACGGACGGCGCGGTGCGCGTCGTCAACGCGCTGGTCGTGGCCACGGTTGCCCTGGTGTACGCCGTCGACGCTCCGCGCCTGCGGCACAGTCCCTGGCTGTTCCTGCTCCACCCCGTCGGCACGGCCC
>CAZTTB010000028.1:0-23637 GCA_964616005.1 uncultured bacterium
TCGTCGCCGCCGTGCTGCTGGGGGTCACCGGCATCGCTGCCGCCCAGGACTCGGCGCAGGCCGTTCTGGATAGGGTCGTGGAGAACCTCCGCGGCGTCAGCCAGTGGGCGACGTTGCAACTCACCGTCGAGCGCCCGCAGAGCACCACCGAGTACGTCATGGAGATCGTCACCGACGGCGACAAGCGCTCGCTGGCCCGCGTCACGGCGCCGCCGCGCGACGCGGGCCAGGCGTTCCTGTCGGTCGACACCAACCTGCTCATCTACAATCCCCGGCTCGGCCGGAGCCTGCGTCTGCCCCCGTCGGGCCGCAGCAACGCCTTCCTGGGGTCCGATCTCTCCTACGACGATCTGGCCGGCGAGGAGTACCGCGACCAGTACGACGCTTCCGTCGCCGACCGGAGCGCCACCGCCATCACCCTCGACCTCACGCCGCACCCGGAGGCGCCCACCCCCTACGGAAAGCTGGAGTTCCGCGTCCAGCCCGGCACCTACGCTCCGCTGTCGCTCACCTTCTTCGATCAGCGGGGCAACGCGGTCAAGCGCATGAGCTTCGCGGAGTTCAAGCAGGTGGACGGCAGGACCGTTCCCGAACGCTTCGAGGTCGTCGACCTGCTGAAGGACGGCTACCGGACGGTCGCATCCTGGACCCAGGTCGATTACCACACGCCGGTCCCGGACCGTTGCTTCACCGAGGCCGCGCTCGAGCGGGGGTGCCGCTAGCCGTGCTCTCTCTCGCCTGGCGCAACCTGTGGCGGCAACGCCGGCGCAGCCTGACGAGCCTGGGTGCGGTGGCGTTGGTCGTGTGCCTGTCGATGCTCTACTACAGCATCGGGGGCGCGGCCGTGAACAGCATGTACAGCAACCTGACCGAGGCCGGCGGTCAGATCCAGATCCACGTGCCCGGTTATCGCGACCTGCGCGACTTCTCGGCGGGTCTCATCCGCAACGCCGCGCAGGTCGAGGCCGCGGCCCGTGCCGACGCGGGCTCGGGCGTGGTGGTCGGCGCGCTGGACGTCCCCGGCCTGCTCATCCACGGCGATCGCTCGCGCGCCGTGGCGCTGTCGGGACGACAGTGGCCCGACGCCCTGCGGGAGAGCTACCTGCGACAGAACCCGTTGGAGGGGCGCTTCGTTCGCGCCGGGGACGAGGCCGGGATCGTGCTCGGTCGCGGCCTGGCCACCGCGCTCGATGTCGGTATCGGCGGCCAGGTCATGATGTACGCCCCCGGCACCGAGGGGTACGGAGCGGGCTCGTACACGGTGACCGGGCTGGTCGACGTGCTGGACCCCAGCTACGCGTCGCGCACCGCGCTGATCTCGCTGGCCGCGGCCCAGACGCTGGCCGCCCCGGATGCCGTGTCGCGCGTCGAGGTGCACTTCCCCTCCATCCGCCGGGTACAGGACGACAGCGCCAGCCTCGAGGCGGCGCGGCGGTTGCAGCGCGCCGTGCCCGAGCTGTCGGTGGAGACCTGGCGCGAGCTGTCGCCGATGCTGGTGCGCATCCTCGACTCCCTGCGGCCGGTGATGGCGGTGGTGTCGGTCATCTTCTTCATCCTGGCGGGCCTGCTGGTGGTCAACAGCATCTACCTCGGCATGATCGAGCGCATCCGCGAGTTCGGCGTGCTGATGTCGCTGGGTGCCAGCGGACGACGGGTGATGGGCCTCATCACGCTGGAGAGCGTGCTGCTGTGCTCCGCCGGCGCGCTCGTGGGCACCGCCGTCGGGCTCCCGCTGGTGGCCCTGATGGCGCGCGGGTTCACCGTGCCCGGGCTCGAGCAGTACTACGCCAGCTTCGGCATGGACCCGGTCTTCTACGCCAGCATCCACCCCAGCGAGGTAGCCTTCGCGATCGCGTTCGCGCTGGGCACCGGTGTCCTGGCAGCGCTGTGGCCCGCCTCGCTGGCTTCGCGCCTCGAGCCCGTCGAGGCCATGCGCTTCACGGCGTGAGCGCACCGCACCCCGGAGGGACGGCATGAGCCTGTACCGCATCGAGAACCTTCAGAAGCGCTACCGGACCGGCGAGGTCGAGACGCTCGCGCTGCGCGGCGTCGACCTCACCATCGAGGAGGGGGAGTTCACGGCCGTCGCCGGGCCGTCGGGCAGCGGCAAGAGCACGCTCCTGCACCTGATGGGGGCGCTCGACACGCCGTCGGCCGGCGAGGTCTACCTGGCCGACACCCGGATCGACCGCCTCGGCAAGCGCGAAGCCGCCCGCATGCGCCTGGAGAACCTCGGCTTCGTGTTCCAGGCGTACAACCTCATCCCCGTCCTCACCGCGCTCGAGAACGCGGCCTTCGTGCTGGAGCTGCAGGGCGTGGGCCGCCGCGAACGGGAGCGGCGCGCGCGCCAGGCGCTCGACGACCTCGGCATGGCGGAGTTCGCCGGCCGTCGCCCCAACCAGCTCTCCGGCGGTCAGCAGCAACGCGTGGCCGTCGCCCGAGCGCTGGCGGCCGAACCGAAGATCATCCTGGCGGACGAGCCCACCGCCAACCTCGACAGCGAGACCGGGCATGCCCTCATCGAGCTGATGCGCCAGCTCAACCGCGACCACGGCGTGACCTTCGTGTTCAGCACGCACGATCCGAGACTGCTCGACAGCGTGGACCGCATCGTCCGGCTCGAGGACGGCCGCGTCACCGGCGAGGAGACGCGGGACGGGGTCGCGCGCGGCGAAGCATGAGCCGCCCGGGGGACGCCGCGCCGGCGGTGCGCGCCGCACGCGGCCGACCCCGGCCGCGGGGGGCGCTCCATCGGGTGGTGCGGCTCAGGGTGGCCCTGGCGCTAACGGCGTTGGTGGCATCCGGCGCGGCGCTGGCGCAGGTCAGTGTTCGCGTCGAGGTCCCCTACGGCGCCACCGTGGGTTTAGCGTCCTATGGCGATGCCAGCGCCGGTGAGGCGTCGTTCGTCACGGGCCTGCACGTCGACGCCGAGGCGAGCCTCGACCCGGTCCACCTGACGGTACGGCTCGACCCGTCGATGCGCGCCGCGGACGTCCCGGCGATGGTCCCGGGAGCGCCGTCGAGCTCGTCGTCTCCGAGCTGGGAGCCCGGCCTCACCGAGGCCTACGCCCTGTTGCGTGAGGGGCCGGTGGACGTCAGCGCCGGCATCGAGCGGCTCCCGCTCGAGACCGCGCGCCTCACCGTCCCCTACCAGCTCGACCGCACCGCCACGGACGGCCGGCGCCAGGGCCTGCTCGGCGCGCGCGCTGCGGTCTACCTCACCCCGATGCGGGTGAGGGTCGCACTCTTCGAGCGCAGCGGCTCCCTCGGCGGGGCGTTGAGCGTGCGCGCCGACCTCACCAGCGCGCAGCTCGAGGCCCACGCCGTCTACCTCGACGGCCTGGCGTTCGGCGTGTCGGCCAGCGGCACGCTGGCCGACACCGTGCTCTACGGCGAGGCCTGGCTGTTGAGCGAACCGTGGCGCGGGCGGGCCGCGCTGGGCGCCAGCGGCTACCTCGCCGACGCACTGTGGACCGCCGAGGTCGCCTTCGCGCCGCCGGCGGGCCTGCCCGGCGGCGCGGCCGTACCGCAGCTCGCCGGCCAGCTCAACGTACCCCTGAGCAGCGACAGCGCCATCGACCTCTACGCCGCCGCCGCGCTGATGGACAGCGTGCTGGCACCGGGCACCCGCAGCCTGGCCGGGCAGGGCGCGATCACCTGGGTGACCGGCGACCCCGACGTCCAGCTCGAGCTCGGACCGGGCATCCGCGCCGACGAACTCGGCACCCACTACGCCCTGACGGTGCGCCTCACCACCTTCACCGCGTTCTGAGGCGTCGGCAGGAAACGGCGCCGCCTCGAACCCGCCCCCCGCGCCGCGCTAGAGGAAGGTGGCGATGCGGGCCAGCGGCTTCCTTTCGATCTTGGGCACGCGCGCGCCCTCGGCCGGATGACCGACCACCAGGAGCAGGAAGGGCCGCTCGTGCGCCGGCCGCCCGAGCAGCTCGTTCAGGAACCCCATCGGGCTGGGCGTGTGCGTCAGGCACACCAGCCCGGCCTCGTGCAGCGCCGCGATGAGCATCCCCGTGGCGATCCCCACGGACTCGGTGGCGTAGTAGTGCATACGCTTCCCACCCTCCGGGGTGACACCGTACGGCTGCACGAAGATTCCGATGAGAACGGGCGCGACCTCCAGGAAGAGCTTGGAGGCATCGGTCCCCAGCGGCTCGAGGGCCTCCAGCCACGCCTCGGGCGCGCGCCGCAGGTAGAACTCCCGCTCTTCGCGCTCCGCTTCGACCCGGATACGGCCTTTGATCGCCGGGTCGGTCACGGCGACGAAGTGCCAGGGTTGCAGATTGGCGCCGTTGGGAGCGGTGCCGGCCACCTCCAGGCAGGTCTCGATCACCGCCCGTGGCACCGGCCGGTCGCTGAACGCGCGCACGCTGCGCCGCGTTCGCAGTCGCTCGTAGCAGGCACGGGCGCGGGCCAGGATGTCGTCGTCGTCGCGGTCGATGTACCCGGTCAGGGGCTCGGTGGCGGGCATGGCCCCCATTGTGCCATCCGCCGGACCGCGCCGCGAAGCTCGGCGCCCACCTCGCTAGCGCGCCCGGGCGATCTCCCGCTCCGCCAGCGTTCTCAACGCGGCACGTGCCGGCGTGGCGTCGAAGATGTCCAGCGCAGCGGCCGCCAGCTCCGCCTCGAGCCGGATGCGCGCGCGGGTCCGTTGATCGGCGCCGTACTCGCGCACCAGCGCGATCATCCGGGCAACATCGTCGCCGCGTGAGGCGTGGCGACGCAGGATGTCCCGCGCCTCGCGCTCGTCGTGTTCGAGCAGCAGCAACAGGACCGGGTAGGTGGCCTTACCCTCGCGCAGGTCGCCGCCTACCGGCTTGCCCAGGCGCTCGGCGTCGCCGAGGAGGTCGAGGTAGTCGTCCTGTATCTGGAAGGCACGCCCGTAGTGCATGCCGTAACGCACCAACGCCTCGCGTTGCTCCTGGTCGGCCCCGCTCAGGATGGCCACGCCCTCTACCGCCGACGCCAGCAGGATGGCGGTCTTCCCCTCGATGACGGCGTCGTAGGTATCGAAGCTGAAGTCCTCCAGCGTCGCCGTCTGGAACTGCAACACCTCGCCTTCGCAGATCGCGGCGGCGGTACGCGACATCAAGCGCGTGAACTCCGCGCTGCCGGTCTCGGCCAGCAGGCCCAGCACGCGGGCCAGCATGAAGTCGCCCGACATCACGCTCACCACGTTGCCGTAGCGCCTGAACGCCGCCTGCGCACCGCGCCGCGTCTGCGCGTCGTCGATGAGGTCGTCGTGAAGCAGCGAGGCGGAATGCAGCAACTCGACGGCCAGGGCCACCTGCAGGGTGCTCTCGCGATCCGCACCCAGCAGCCTGCCGGCGAGGAAGCTGAGCGTCGGCCGCAAGCGCTTGCCGCCCGCACCGACGAGGTCGTCACCGATGGCCTCGATGAAGGCGACGGACGAGTGCAGCTGTCCCTGCATGCGTGCCTCGAAGGTCGCGAGATCGTCCTGGATCAGCTCGAACACAACGTCCGCCAGTATACGGGCGCGCGGGGTCCGGCCGCAGCGCGTCGCGAGCGGGGCCCCGGCGGTCCGACCGACGCCCTCAGGAGCCGACGCGCTCCCTGGCGGGGCCGCCCTGCAGGTAGTACGCCAGGCGCTTCAGGCCGGCGACGAAATCTACCGGCTCGACGAACACGCCACTGGGCACGTTGATGACCGTGGGTGCGAAGTTGAGGATGCCCCGGATGCCGGCCGACACCAGCCGCTCGGCGGCCTCCTGGGCGACCTGGGCGGGCACGGTCAGGAAGGCGATGTCGATCGCCGAGTGCGCCACCCGCTCCTCGATCTCGTCGACAGCGTAGACTTCGACGCCCCCGACGTGGCGCCCTACCTTGGCCGGATCGCTGTCGAACGACGCCTTGAGCTCGAAGGCGTGCTGACCGAAGTTCGGGTAGTCGGCCAGCGCCTGGCCCAACCGCCCCATCCCCATGATGGCGACGTTCCAGGGCCGCGTCAGGCCCAGGATGCCGCGCAACTCGCGTCGCAGCGTGGGCACGCTGTAGCCGGCGCCGCGGGTACCGAAGCGACCGAAGTACGACAGGTCCTTGCGAACCTGGAAGGCCGACACCTGCGCTTCCTCGGCGAGCAGGTCCGACGAGGTGCGCTTGACGCCAGACTCTTCCAGGTCGGTGAGGATCCGGTAATAGGTGACGATACGGCCGACCGCAGCCGTCGGGATGGCGCGCATCAGCGCGGGAAGCTATCGATCCCCGCTGCCTTCAGATCGGACTGGACCTTCTGCAGCCGGTCCGGACCGAACGGCCCGATGAGCAGCTTGACCAGCCCGCCCTCGGTCCTCTCGGTCACCTGGTAACCCATGGACGCGAGCTTGGCGCTCTGCGGCTTGGCGCTCTCGGAGTTGCCGTACGCGCCGACCTGCAGGTAGCGCTGGTCACCGCCCGCGGTGGACGCATTCGTTGCCGCATTCGGCGCCGGAGTCGTCGCCGAGGTCGCTGCGCCGGAGGACGACGCCGGGGCCGCCGACGATGTGGCGCTGCCGCCGGCCGCAGTGCTGGCGGGCTGCGGAGCGCTGTCCTGGGTGCCCTTGAACTCGTACACCACCGGGTCGACGCCGAACCCGCCGCCCTTGATCCTGCTGGCGACCGCGTCGGCCTCGGACTGCGTGCGGTAGGGCCCGACGAGCACGATCGTCAGATCACCCTGGTCGGCCAGGAACACGGGGTAGCCGGCCTTCTTGAAGACCTGCTCCTGACGCTGAGCGTAATCGGCGTGCGAGAAAGCGCCCACCGAGATGCGGTAGGGGGCGGCGGCGCCCGGGCCGTTGACGACCGGTGCCGCGGGAGCGGCCGAAGTCGATGCGGACGAACCGGCTGCGGGGGCCGCACTCGCCGCGGTCGGCGCGCTAGGCGCCGAGGCGCTCGAGCTGGAGGCGGACGTGCCGCTAGACGCGGTGGACCCGCTGTTGTCGCTGGGCGGGAGCACCGCGACGCCGCCGCTGCCGCCGCCCGCGGGTGTCGCTGCGGTCGAGCCGGCGGAGGAGCCGCTGGTCGTTGCGGGAGCACTCGTCGTCGAGCCGCCCGCGGAAGCCTGCGCCGACGGTGCGGGGGCGCTCGACGAACCGCTGGACGACGACGAGGCTGCTGGAGAGGACGACGTGGAGGGCGACGTTGCGGAGGGCGTAGCCGCGGAAGGCACGGAGCTCTGTGCGGTCGAGCTCTGCGCCGCAGGGGTGCTGGTCCGGGTGCTCTGCCCCACCGGGAAGAACGAACCCCCCGTGATGAGCGTCGCGATGATGCCGGCGATCACCGCGACCAGGGCGATGCCGATCAGCAGGTCGGGCCAGTTACGTCGAAGCCAATCCATGGTTCCATTCTAGTGCAGAGGTGCATTAGAGGTACTTGGTAATCGCGTCGCAGGCCTGCTGGTAGCCCTGCTGGCAGGAGCTCTTCCAGGCGTCACGCGCCGCGCTGCGGCGGTCCTGGGAGTACAGCGCCCAACCGAGGTTGAAGTAGCTCTCGCTGTCGTTGGGATTCTGCTGGATCAACAACTTGTATACCGTTTCCGCGTCCTGGAAGCGCTTCGCGGCCAGGTAGGCGGCGCCCAGGTCCACCCGCGCCTCGACGCTGTTGGGTGCGAGCTGCGTGGCCCGTTCGAAGTACCGGATGGCGCTGTCGTAGCTCTTCTGCTGGTAATCCGCCAGCCCGGCCCAGAGCTGGGCCTGCGCGTCGTCGGCCTGGGCCTGCACGACCTGGTCGAGCTGCTTGGCGGCGGCGGCGTACTCGGCCTTGCGGTACAGCGAGCGGCCGGCGATGAACCGGGCCTGGGTGATCTGCTTGGCGTCGCTGAGTTGGCCCAGCGCGGCCTGCGCGTTGGTGAGCGCCTTGTCGGTCTGCGCGAGCTGATCGTAGGCGGTGGCCAGCGCCAGGTGGATGTCGCCGTTGTCCGGCGCCAGAGCACCGGCCTGCTCCAGCGGGCCGAGGGCCTTCTGGGTCTGCCCACCCTCCAGGTAGCTCACGCCCAGGTTGTACAGCGCCTGCCAGGAGTTGGGGTCGGCCTGCGCCGCCTGCTGGAACGACTGGGCGGCTTCGGCGTCACGGCCGAGGCTCTTCTGCAGCGTGCCCAGCTTGACCAGGATGTTCGCCTTGGCGCTGTTGTCCGAGGCCGCTTCGGCCTTCTTCAACGCGCGGTTGAGCGCGAACATGGCGTAATCGATCTGCCCCTGCTTGACGTAGATGTCGGCGATCAGAGCGCTGACCCGGTAGTCGCTGCTGGTGGCCTCGAGCTTGGTCAGCTCGGGCAGGGCGTCGAGGCCCTTGCCCGCCTGCTCGAGCGCCTGGCCCCGCCTCAGGACGATATCGGCGTTGCCGGGGTCGAGCTGCAGCGCCGAGGCGTAGGCGTCGGCGGCCTTGGCGTAGTCGTTGGTGAGCTCGAGCTGGCCCGCCAGCCCCAGGTAGGCGGCGATCTTGTCCTTGGTCGTGGCGACGTTGTCCGCCACCTTGATGGCGGCCTGGAACGCAGCCGCAGCGTCGCTGGGCCGGCGCAGCTTGGCCAGCGTCACCGCCCGGTTGAAGTGCCCGTCGAAGCGCTGCGGGTAGAGCCGCGTCACCTCGCTGAACTCGAACAGCGCAGACTGGTAGTTCCCGGCCGCGTACTCGGCCAGACCGAGCCCGTAGTGAGCGTCGCCGTTGCCGTAGTCGATGGAGATGGCCTCGAGGAAGCTCTGCTTGGCATCGGCGTACTGCGCTGCCTGGTACTGAGCGTTGCCGAGATCGACCCACACCGTGGCGTCGTTGGGAGTGGCCTGGGCCTTGGCGCGCAGATCGGAGATCGACGGTTGGGCCCACGCCGACGAAAGCACAAGCACCAGGACGAGGGATGCCAGGATAGCCCTGCCCAAGCCCCGATTGCACGTCATGCTCTTCATGCCAGCCTCCAGATCGCTGCGCCTACGTATCCCCATAGACTGCGTGCGAAACGATAATTCCGGTGTCCACTCTAGTATGGTGCGCCGTTCCGGACGTGTGAAATCCCCCACGAGATATGCCCTTCACAGCGGCAAAAACCGCCTTCAGGGACGGTACTCGGGCAGGCGTAACGGCACCCTGGAGGGGGTTCCCACGGCGTCCGCTGCCCCCTCGCTGAGGGCGAGCTGGCCGCACGCGCCGCCGGCATCGCGCCCCCGGCTGAAGCGCACCGACACCGGTACCCGCCGGCGCTCCAGCTCCGCGCGGAAGCGCTCGGTGGCGGCTGCGCTGCTGGCCTTGAAGCCGGAGCCGGGCCAGGGGTTGAACGGGATCAGGTTCACGTGGACCTTCAGGCCGCGCAGCAGCTCGGCCAGGGCGCGCGCCCGCTCGGGGTCGTCGTTCACGCCGCGCAGCAAGGTGTACTCGATGGTGACGCGCCGGCCGGTGGCCTCCTGGTAGGCGCGCACCGCGGCCACGATCTCGCTGATGGGATGGGCGTGCGCGGTGGGGATGATGGCCCGGCGTGTGTCGTCGTCGGGCGCGTGCAGGCTGAGCGCCAGCACCAGCGGCAGCGCCTCGCCCGCCAGTCGTCGGATGCGCCCGGGCAACCCCACCGTGGACAGCGTGATGCGCCGGGGCGACAGGTCGAGCCCCTCGGGCGCAATCAGGGTCCGGATCGCACGCACGGCGTGATCGTAGTTCAACAGTGCCTCGCCCATCCCCATGAGCACCACGTTGCGGATCGAGCGCGGCGCCACACCCTCCTCGGCGGCCACCACCAGGACCTGGCCGACGATCTCGCCGGGGGTCAGGTTGCGGCCGAACCCGAGCGCTCCGGTGGCGCAGAACGCGCACCCGGCGGGACAACCCACCATGGAGGACACGCACACGGTGGTGCGGTCGGCGTAGGGCATGTAGACCGCCTCGGTGCGGCGCCCGTCCGGCAGGCCGAACAGGTATCGCACCGAGCCGTCCTTCGACGGGAAGCGCTGCACGGTGTCGAACGGTGAGATGCGGTAGCGCTCCGCCAGGGACGAGCGCAACCCGGCCGGTAGGCTGGTCATGGCCTCGAACGTCGCCGCGCCGTGACGGTAGAGCCACTCGGCCAGCTGGCCGCGGCGGTAGGCCGGTTCGCCGTCGGGCAGCGGCAGATCGCTGGGCGGCGCGTCGTAGAGGCTGGGCAGCGCGTCAGGCATCGCGCATCAGGGTACCGCGCGGGGATCGCAGAAACGGGCGGCCCCGCAACGCGCCCGCGGCGTCCGACGCTCACCGGTCCCGGCCGGGCTATCATCCGGGGACGACAATCGACTCTGACGCCCTCTCGTCAAGCATGTGGGGAGACGACGTATGGCTGCACGCAAGCTGAAGACGATCGGCATGGTGCTGGCAGGCGGCAAGGGAACGCGCCTGCATCCCCTCACCTGGAAGCGCACCAAGCCCGCGGTCCCGTTCGGCAGCAAGTACCGGATCATCGACTTCGCCCTGAACAACATGATCAACTCCGGGATCTTCGGGATGTACATCCTCACCCAGTTCAAGGCGCAATCGCTCACCGAGCACATCCAGCGCAACTGGCGCTTCGGCAGCTTCCTGTCGGAGTACTTCATCACCCTGGCGCCCGCGCAGATGTACCTCTACGAAGAGCTCGGTGCCGAGTGGTACCGCGGCACGGCCGACGCCATCTACCAGAACCTCCACCTCATCGACAACAACGACGCCGATCTGGTGGCGATCTTCAGCGGCGACCACATCTACAAGATGGATATCAGCCACATGATCGAGTACCACCTCGAGCACGAGGCCGACGTCACCATCGCCGCCTACCCCACCCCGGTCGCGGACGGCCGCCGCTTCGGCGTGCTGCAGGTCGACAAGGACTGGCGCATCCAGGAGTTCCAGGAGAAGCCTCAGAGCCCCAACCCCATCCCCGGCCGTGCCACGCACTGCCTGGCCAGCATGGGCAACTACATCTTCTCGGTCGAGAAGCTGGTCGAGCTGCTCAACCGTGACGCCGCCGACCCCGGGAGCGAGCACGACTTCGGCAAGAACGTGCTGCCCATGGCGCTCCAGGAGGACTACCGGCTGTTCGCCTACGACTTCGCGCGCAACCCCATCCCCGGCCAGGAGGGTCCCAACACCTACTGGCGCGACGTGGGGACGCTCGACAGCTACTGGGAGGCCAGCATGGACCTGGTCGACATCGAGCCGGAGTTCGACCTGTTCAACGACGAGTGGCCGCTCAGGACGTCGGCAGAGTTCTCGCCACCCGCCAAGTTCGTCCACGAGGAGTCGGGCAGGACCGGCCGCGCCCTGAACTCGCTCGTCGCCGGAGGCGTCATCCTCTCCGGCTGCACCGTCCGCCACTCGCTGCTGGCGCGCAGGGTGCGCGTGCACTCCTACAGCACCGTGGAGAACTCGGTGCTGTTCGACGACGTCGAGATCGGCGGGGGTTGCGTGATCCGCAACGCCATCATCGACAAGAACGTCACGATACCCCCCGGAACGCAGATCGGCGTCGATCCCGACGAGGACCGCGCCCGGGGCTTCACGGTGACGGAGAAGGGGATCGTGGCGGTGCCGAAGAGCTACAGCTTCCACTGAGCGACCACCCCGCCGCCGACCGCGGGCGTGCCGGCGCAGAGGGGCCCGGGAGATGGTCCCATGGCTTACAGCCGCGCTTCGCGCCAGGGTGCTACCCTTGTTTGACTAGCGCCGCGCACGCCACGCGCGGCCCTTACCCATGCGGCGCCGGACGCGCCCGCTGGAGGATCTGTTGAGACGATCGTTCAATCCCTGGCTGCTCGTGATGCTCATCATCCTGGGCATCTTCGTGTTCAACCAGTTCAACTCGGGCGGCTCGAGCCGCGAGATCAACTTCTCGACCTTCGCCAACCTCGTCGATCAGGGCAAGGTGGCGTCGGTCACGGTCGACCGTACCAACGGCAACATCGACGGGGACCTGAAGAGCGCCTCGCAGGTCACGATCAAGGGTCAGCCGGAGACGGTCCAGTCGTTCCACACCACCGCGATCATCACCGACACGCTGCTGACCACGCTGCAGAAGAACGTCTCCAGCGTGACCATCCGCAACCCGCCGCAATGGATCGGCTTCGTGGTCGGCTCGATCCTGCCCATCGCGCTGCTCCTCGGCTTCTTCTGGTTCGTGTTCATGCGCGCCCAGGGCGGGCCCAACCAGGTGATGCAGTTCGGCCAGTCGAAGGCCAAGCTGTACGGGCGCGAGAACAAGGTGCAGACCACCTTCCTCGACGTCGCCGGCCACAAGGAGGCGAAGCAGGAGCTGATGGAGGTGGTGGACTTCCTGAAGAGTCCGCAGAAGTACCTCCGCATCGGCGCCGAGATCCCCAAGGGTGTGCTGCTCGTCGGCCCTCCCGGTACCGGCAAGACGCTGCTGGCGCGCGCCGTGGCCGGTGAGGCGGGCGTGCCGTTCCTCACCGTCAGCGCCTCGGAGTTCATGGAGATGTTCGTCGGCGTCGGCGCCAGCCGCGTGCGCAACCTGTTCGAGGAGGCGCGCAAGGCGGCCCCGGCCATCATCTTCATCGACGAGCTCGACTCCATCGGTCGTCGTCGCGGCGCCGGCATCGGCGGCGGCCATGACGAGCGCGAGCAGACCCTGAACCAGATCCTGTCCGAGATGGACGGTTTCGAGAAGGACACGTCCGTCATCGTGGTTGCGGCCACCAACCGCCCCGATATCCTCGACCCGGCGCTGCTGCGGCCGGGCCGCTTCGATCGCCAGGTGACGATCGGGCTCCCCACCCAGAGCGAGCGCGAGGAGATCCTCAAGGTCCACATCCGCAACAAGCCGGTGGCCGAGGACGTCAACCTCAAGCGCCTGTCGGAAGCCACCCCGATGTTCTCGGGCGCCGATCTGGAGAACCTCACCAACGAGGCCGCCCTCATCGCGGCGCGCACCAGCAAGCAGATCATCAGCTGGCTGGACTTCAACGAGGCGCTCGATCGCATCACGCTCGGGCTCAGGCGCGGCAGCCTCGTCCCGACCGAGGAAGAGCGGCGGATCCTGGCGTTCCACGAGGCGGGCCACGCCGTGGCCTACGCCGCGCAGCCGGATCTGGGCAACATCCGCAAGGTCACCATCATGCCGCGCGGCGGCGCCGGCGGCTTCATGGCCCCGCTGTCCAAAGAGGAGATGTTCTACAACGTCGACCGCTTCCGCAGCCAGTTGGTGGTGGCGTTCGGCGGGCGCGTCTCCGAGAAGCGCGTCACCGGGACCATCTCCTCGGGTGCGAGCAACGACCTCAAGCAGGCCACCGAGCTCGCCAAGCAGATGGTGCTCGACATGGGCATGGGCAAGGAGGAGTACGTGGCCTGGGGCTCCGACCAGGGCCCCGTGTTCCTGGGTGGAGAGATCTCGCGCCGCAAGGACTTCTCCGAGGAGACCGCGCGCGAGCTCGAGGAGGAGGTCATCAGCATCCTCGAGTCGACCTACCGGGCCTGCGAGCGGGTGATCGAGGCCAACTGGTCTGCGGTGGAAGCCGTGGCCAATGCCCTGCTCAAACGCGAGACGATCGACGGCAGGCTCATCCACGCCGCCTATGAGAAGGCCGTCGCGGGCGTTGCCCACGAGGACATCACCGACTGGATCGTGGGCGAGGCCGACGAAGTCGAGCGCCGCCTCCAGGAGCAGGAGGAGCGGCAGCAGCGGGCCGAAGACGAGCGCCGACGTAACGCCGGCGACCACGGTCGCACGCCCCCTCCGCTGGAGCCGCGGCCCGCTTCGGAGACCGGGGGCTGACGCCCGGCGTCCGGTCGCGGCGCGGCCGCCGAACGTTCACCCCACGCACCGACGCGCGCGGGCGCCTCTTCCAGGGGTGCCCGCGCTTCCTCATCTGACGCGCGGTATCATCGACCGCGGGCCGAACCCCCTGGAGTGCCGAAACGTGTCGTTGCTGGACGGGAAATACGAGATCATCAGCCAGACCACGGTCGGACAGGGCCGAACCCTCATCGAGGCCACGGCACCTGACGGGACGTTGGTGCGGATCGAGTGGTTCGAGCTCGAGCCCGTCAAGGAGCAGGCCTTCGAACGCTACCGGCGCGTCCTGAAGCGCCTCAAGCGCGACGGCAAGGCCGCCGTCTACGACATCATCTCCCGCCCCGGCGCGCACTACGTGGCGTGGGAGCGCGCCGACGACGGGCTGGCTCGCGCTCACGACGCCGACATCGACGCCGCCCTGCAGGAGAACGGCTTCGACGTCGCCTCCGCCGACGTCCGGCGCAGCGGGCGCAGCACGCGCCTGTACGGCCTCACCTGGGACGGCGGCGCCCCGGTGCAGCAGCATCGGGTGGCGCCCGAACCGGCGCCGCGCCGGCCTGCCGGGCGCCCGCTCGTTCCCGAGCGATTCGCCCCCTGGGGGCTGACGCTGATCCTGCTGGTGGCATCGCTCGCGTTGCTCGGGGGCGGCTTCCTGCGCCGCACCAACGGCCGCACCGTGCAGGTTCCCAACGTGGTCGGGCTGGACGTCAACGACGCCCAGCGCGTGCTGGCACGGCTCGAGCTCAAACCCAACCCCACCCCGCTGGAGTCGACGAGCGCGGCGGGCACGGTGCTCTCGGTGCAGCCTTCGGCCGGGACCGAGTTGCGCCCCGGGCGCACGGTGCAGCTCAGCTACGCCCTCCCGCAGGGGCAGCTCGCCAGCACGCAGGTCCCGCAACTGGTGGGGCAGAGCTACCCGGATCAGGTGACGACCACCCTGCAGCAGGCGGGGCTCGACCTCGGTACCATCGCCCGCATCCATGCCCCCACCCCGGCCGGTGTGATCCTGGCCCAATCCGCCCCGAGCGGCTCGAAGCTGGCGAAGGGGCAACCCGTGGACGTGCTGGTCAGCCTGGGACCGATCCAGCCGCAGACCTTCCTACCGAACCTGGTGGGCCTGTCGGTCGACGACGCCCGCTACCTGGCGGGCGTGGCCGGCCTCTCGCCCGACCAGATCCTCGAAGACGACGTCAACGCTCCGAACGGCTATCCGGGGGAGGTCCTGAGCCAGTCGCTGGCGCCCTACCTCTCCGAGCCCGTCGACGAGTCGATCCTGCGGCTGGTCGTTCAACAGGGGGCCCCGGCGGGCGGACAGCAGGCGGCGAGCGTGCCTTCGGTCGTCGGCATGCCTCTCGCCGAGGCTCAGACGGTGGCGGCCGGCTACACCATCTCCACGACCACCGTCGAATCGCCGCTGCTCCCCGAAGGGGTGGTGCTGCAGGTGCCGGCGCCGGGCGCCGACCCCGGCAACCACACGCTGGCGCTGACGGTCAACGTGCATCCCGTACCGCTCGCGGATCCCGGCGCGTTCGCCACGGTCAAGCAGCCGTCGTTGCGACACGTCCCCTACGCCTGGACGATCCAGCCCGGCATCGGCCAGCAGGTCGCGATGGTCTACGCCCAACCCCTCAACGGCCAGCGCACGTTGGTCGACCGCGCCACGGTGCGGGGCGGTGAGCTTCTGCAGGGCAGCTGGCTGACTACCTATCCGGGGCCTGTCACCTTCACCCTGGAGCTCAACGGTCAACCCTACGGCTCTCCCCTGTTCGTTCCCTGAGCCACCGGACCCAGCGCCACTGTCACCCGGAACGCCCTTCGGCCGGCCCTGGACGCGGTAGAGTGTCGGCCGGCTCTGTGCCTCGCAGGTGCACCGCCCTCCCGGCCCCCCTCCTCGCTCGGTGGGGTGGGCCGCCATCGCCGCCGCGCCGCCTCTGCGACCTTCGTCGCACGCAGGCCTAGGGCGGCCCGACGAGGCTCTTCGCTCCGCACGGCCTTCATCCTGGGGAGGATGCCCGGCCGGCCCTTGGCCCGCACTCGCTCGACGCCTCCGGAGGGGAACGTGCTGCAGACCATCCGTGACCTCTCGCGCTACGTGCTCCGTCACAAACGCGCCTACCTCGTCGGCGTGGCGATGATGGTCGTCAACGCGTTCTTCGCGACGCTCACGCCCATCATCCCCGGCATGGCGATCGACGCGCTCAAGCAGGGCACGATGACCCTGGACAGGGTCTGGGTCTACGTGGCGGCGCTGCTCGGCACCGCGCTGGCCAGCAGCCTGGCCATGGTGCTGGTGCGGCGCAGCCTGCTGGCCGCCAGCTGGGAGATCCAGTTCGACGTTCGGCGCGACCTGTTCCGCCACTTCACGCGCCTCGACGGTAGCTACTACGACAACCACCGCGTCGGCGACCTGATGGCGCGCCTGACGGCCGACCTCAACGCGGTGCGCATGCTGGTCGGGGTGGGCGCCTTCCAGGCCATCAACACGGTGCTGCTGCTCGGCTTCACGCTCACCCGCATGGCCCGTCTCAGTTTGAACCTGACGCTGATGATGCTGGTGATCATGCCGCTCATCTCGCTGACCTTCTTCGTGTTCATGCGCATCATCCACCACCGCTACCAGAAGGTGCAGGAGCAGTTCAGCGAGGTGTCGGCGATGGCGCAGGAGAACTTCGACGGGATGCGGGTCGTGAAGGGCTTCGGGATCGAACACCGGCACCTCGATACCTTCGGTCGCCTCAACGACGAGTACATCCGCCGCTACCTGTCGCTGACGCGGATCGACGGTCCGCTCGACCCCCTCATGGAGACACTGTTCGGCATCGCGGTGACGGTGCTCCTGCTGGTCGGAGGCCGCTACGTTCTCGGCGTGGGCGGCAACCTCACCATCGGCCAGTTCTCCAGCTTCGTGTTCCTGTTCAACGGTGTCCAGTGGCCTCTCATCGCGCTGGGGTGGATCGCCAACCTGGCCCAGCGCGGCTCCACCTCGTGGCACCGACTACGCGCCATCTTCGACAGCGAGCCCGCCATCCAGGACGGACCGCACACCGACTACCGTCTCCGTCGCATCGAGGGCGAGATCGAGTTCCGGCACGTGAGCATCGCCTTCGACGGCGTGGCTGCGCTGGAGGACGTGAGCTTCCACGT
This sequence comes from uncultured bacterium, assembly GCA_964616005.1. Taxonomy (GTDB): domain Bacteria; phylum Deinococcota; class Deinococci; order Deinococcales; family Trueperaceae; genus JASBRS01. The sequence continues at coordinate 16,889 of CAZTTB010000028.1, forward strand.
GGCTTCCGGCGAGAGCGTCGGCATCACCGGCCGCACCGGCGCAGGCAAGACGCTCATCGCCCGCCTGGTCGCACGCCAGCTCGACCCCGACAGCGGCGAGATCCTGCTCGACGGCATCGACATCCGCCGCTACCCGGTGGCCGTGGTGCGACGCTTCATCGGGCTGGTCCCACAGGAGCCCTTCCTGTTCAGCGACACCATCGCCGAGAACATCGCCTACGGCGTTCCCGAGACCGACATCGCCAAGCTCCTGCCCGAGGTGCGGCGCGCCGCCTCGCTGGCGCAGCTCGACGGCGACGTCGAGGACTTCCCGATGGGGTACGACACGCGCCTGGGCGAGCGCGGCGTCACCCTCTCCGGCGGACAGCGCCAGCGCACTGCCATCGCCCGTGCCATCGTGCGCGATCCGCCCGTGCTGATCTTCGACGACGCCCTCTCCGCGGTCGACACGCAGACCGAGGCGCGCATCCTCGAGGGCCTCGAGACGGTCCAGCGCGGACGCACCACGCTGATCGTGGCGCACCGCATCAGCGCCTTCCAACACTCCCACCGGGTGATGGTGCTGGAGCAGGGCCGCATCGCAGAAGTGGGAACGCACGAGGAGCTGCTGGAGAAGGACGGCTGGTACGCCGACATGCACCGCCGCCAGCAGCTCGAAGCCGATCTGGAGGCCGCATGATGGACGCCACCGAGCGCCAGGACGTCCCCCAGGCCGTCACCGACATGGACCTGCCCGACTACTCGGTCGAGCGGACCAAGGACGAGTTCCGGCGCCTCCGTCGCAGCCGCCGCGGACGCATGCGGGAGGAGAGCAAGCTCGACGAGGACGGCGAGGCCTTCGAGAAGTCGTTCGACTGGCAGATCATGGGGCGCTTGATGGCCTACCTCAAGCCCTACCGGGGTCCGCTCGCCGCCGCCATCGCCATGTTGCTGGCGTACAGCGCGATCACGCCCGCCTTCCCCACCCTGCTGGCGCAGGCCGTCGATCGCTACATCGTGGCGGACAGAGCGCCCTACAGCGGACTCAGCCTGGACCAGCGCCTGCACGGCCTGACCGTCATCGTGCTGCTCTACCTCGGGTTGCGGCTCGTCAACTTCGGCCTCCGGTACGGCTACACCTACCTGGTGGCGTGGCTGGGGCAGCACATCATCTACGACATCCGACGCGAGATCTTCGGCAAGATCCAGCGGCTTCACATGGGCTTCTTCGACCGGACGCCGGTGGGTCGCCTCATCACCCGGATCACCAGCGACGTGGAGGCGGTGCAGACCATGATGACCGACGGCGTGGTGGGCCTGATCGCCGACGTCGGCATGGTGGTGGGACTGCTGGTGTACATGTTCAGCATCAACTGGCGGCTGGCGTTGATCACGCTGACGGTGATGCCCGTGCTGTTCCTGACCCTCAACTTGCTCAGGCGCCGCATCCGCGACGCCTATCGGGCGGTGCGACTGCGCACCTCGCGCTCCAATGCCTATCTGGCCGAGAGCCTCGGCGGCATGCGCACGATCCAGCTGTTCAACCGCGAGGCGCGCAACCAGCGCAGCTTCGATCGCATCAACCTGGGTTTGCTCGACGCCTACGCCGAGCAGATCCGCTGGTTCAGCCTGTTCTGGCCGACCGTGAACATCCTGGCGGCCGTGTCGACGGCGATGATCCTGTACTATGCGGCGCTGGAGATCGTCGGACCCGGCCTCTCCAACACCGTCACCATCGGTGTGCTGGTCGCCTACATCCAGTTCTCCAACATGTTCTTCCGGCCCCTCCAGGACCTCTCCGACAAGTTCAACATCATGCAGGCGGCGATGGCTTCGTCCGAACGCATCTTCGGCCTCATCGACACGCCCGAGAAGATCGCCAACCGACCGGACGCCGCGCACTTCGAGACGACGTTCCAGGGCGAGTTGGCGTTCGATCACGTGCACTTCGCCTACGACGCCGAGGACTGGGTGCTGCGCGACGTCAGTTTCACCATCCGGCCGGGCGAGTCGGTGGCGTTCGTGGGTCACACCGGCGCCGGCAAGACCACCATCATCAGCCTCGTCAGTCGCTTCTATGACGTGCAGCGCGGGGCGGTACGCATCGACGGCCGCGACGTGCGCGACTACGACCAGGTGGAACTGCGGCGGCACGTGGGCATCGTGCTACAGGACCCCTTCCTGTTCAGCGGCACGGTGCGCAGCAACATCACGCTGGGCGACGACACCATCCCGCAGGAGCAGGTCGAGCAGGCGGCCCGTTTCGTCAACGCGCACGGCTTCATCACGCGTCTGCCGGGCGGCTACGACACCCCAGTGCGCGAGCGTGGGGCCGGCTTCTCCACCGGCCAGAAGCAACTCATCGCCTTCGCGCGAGCGCTGGTGCAGAATCCGGACATCCTGCTGGTGCTCGACGAGGCCACCGCCAACGTCGATACCGAGACCGAAGAGCTCATCCAGGACGCGCTTCGCAAGCTCATGCAGGGGCGCACCAGTATCGTCATCGCGCACCGGCTCTCCACCATCCAGGACGTCGATCGCATCCTGGTGATGCGCAAGGGCAAGCTCATCGAGGAAGGCAGCCACGCCGAGCTCCTCAAGGAGGACGGCTACTACCGCCGGCTCTACGAGCTGCAGTTCCAGGAACGTCCGGAACCCAGCTGACGGCGCGCGGACTACAGACCCGCGAACAGGTCGTCGACGGGCGGCTCCGGGAAAGCCCCGCGGGCACCACCGAGTGTGAAGGTCTCGTGGCCCAGGAACGCACGCCACCCCTCCTCGCCGGCCGCTCGGCCCGCGAAGCTGGAGCGCGGTCCGACCTGGCTTCGATGCGCGCGGATGGCCCGCTCCTTGGCTTCGGCCCAGGCCGATACGTCGAGGACCGCCGCGAACGACGCCTCGCTCACGCCGTAGAGACCGGGATCGAGGCGCGCCATGGGCCCGTCCGTCCGGCCCTCCTGCATCTGGCGCATGCGCTCGGTCGATATGGCGTTGTAGAACAGGCGTCTGGGAGGGGCGTCCGTGACGCCCCCCGCCGACCAGAAGGCGGCGGTGGCGGCGCGCTGGATACGGATGTGGTCGATGTGGCCGTAGGCACCGTGCGGGTCGAAGGTGAGCATCACGCGGGGCCGGAGCTCGGCGATCCACGGCCGCAGCGCGGCCTCGAGATCGAACTCGTCGACGTTGAGCAGCGCCTTGGGGTCGTCGTGGCGGGTCCGTTCGTACCGCCCCGAGTCGTGGTAGTCCAGGAAGATCGGCTCAGGGATGCCGAGCGCACGGCAGGCCTCGCGCAGCTCGGCCTCGCGGAGCATCCCGACGTCGACGTCGGGATCGATGGCGGGATCCGTGATCTTGCCCGACTCGCCGCGCGTGGCGCAGATGAGCCGGACGTCGACTCCGGCTGCGGCGTAGCGCGCGAGCGTGCCACCGGTGCCGAACGCTTCGTCGTCGGGATGGGCGTAGACAGCGAGCAACGTCATGGCCTCATCCTACGGCGCGGCCGTCCAGTGCAGCGTTCCAGGCACGTCTCACAATCCTCACGCTATCCAAAGGCCGGGCTCAGGGGTCGGCGCTACCTTGGGAGGTGCAGGGCAACGTCGTAACACCTCCTAGAGACACGTGACCCCTCCACGAAAGGCCGGACCGCCCTCTCCGGCCTTTCACTTTGCTGCCTCCAGGGCTCGCTACTGTTTCAGGACCTCGACACGGTAGAAGAAGGGAAGCTCTTGCCCGGGCTCCAGCGGAGCGAGCAAGGTCCAGCGCACCGTGGTGTAGCTCGTCGGCTCCGCTACCTTGCGCGCGCCGCCACTCCCCACCAGGACGGGAGGCTTGGAGAAGTTCTTGCCCCCATCGGCGGAGAACTCCGTCAACAGACTGTCCGACGACGGGGTAGCGGAGTTGGGCACGAACTGCATCCCTGCGGGGACCGGGCTGGTGATCTGGACCACGCCGGCGGGCAGGGTGGTGTCCGACGTGTTCTTGGCGAACAGGCGGTACTCCACGATCTGGCCCGGCCGTGCGGTGTCCGCCGGCGTCAGCTTCTCGCCCTTCGATCCGTCGCTCTTCGTGACCTCGCTGACGACGTAGATCTCGGTACGGATCTGGACCGGATTGCTGGTCGCCGACGTGCCGGCGCCAGGTTGCGTGCCGGGGGCCTGCGCCTGCGCCGGGCCCAGCAGCAAGAGGGCGAACAGCGCGACCCCAAGGGGGAGAGCTTGCCGTCGTGGTGTCATCGCCTCACCTTACCAGTGCAGCATGACGCGGTCTTGAAAGCTCTCTGAAGATTCGGTCAAGGGACGACGCCCGTCAGCGACTCTGTTCGGTCGATCCTGCCAGGCCGCCCCCGGGTGCGGCGCCCCCGGCCGGCGCCGTCCCCGCGAAGGTGACGTAGGGCTCGGCCTCGGCAACGCCGTTGCGGGCGGCCGCCCGGAACCAGCGCAGCGCCTGCTGGAAGTCCTGCGTCACACCGGCACCGTGGAACAGCGCCAGCGCGTACTGGAACTGCGCCGGCCCGTAACCCTCTTCCGCCGCCTGCTGGAATTGCGCGGCTGCCTGGCCGGGATCGCGCGGCACGCCCATGCCTCGCTGGTAGAGCTCACCGAGCGCCAGCTGGGCCTGCGGATAGCTCTGGTTCGCCGCCAGCCGGTACCAGGCCGCGGCATCATGGTTGCTCCAGGCACGGCCCTGGCCGTTCTCGGCCATGTACCCGAGCATGTACTGAGCCCGCGGGTCCCCCGCCTGCGCCAACGGCGTCCACAGGCGGCGCGCCTGTGCGAAATCGCCGTCGTTGTACGCACGCATACCGGCCGCCACGCTGGCGGCACTTCGCGATCCGCCCCCCTCCATCCCGTTGATGGCCTGGAGCGCCAGCAGCAGTACCAACGAGGCGGCGAAACCGATGAGCAGGTAGCCCCGCAGCCCGAGCCCGCGCGACGCCGGAGGCGTGACCGGGGGGCGCGGCGAGACCGTTGCCGTTGGACCCTCGGGGGCACCCGGCACGCGCGCATCGCCGTTGCCGCTCCCCCCGCCCCGGGCCAGTTCAGCGATATCGGGCTCCTCGTGGGGCGACGGCACCCATCGTGTCGATGACAGGAACATCGTCGAGGGGGTGACGACCTCGCCGCGCTCTCGAACCGGCGCGATCTCGCCGGCGGGAGCACCGAGCGGACGACCCGAGAGGACGCGGCCCGCGACATCCGCGTTGACAGCGGGGCGGACCGACACCGCCACCCCCGCCTCCGCGAACGCACCCGCGATGAGGTTGGCCTTCTCCTGCAAGACCGGTTTCGTGACGGGGCCGACGCGCCCATCCAACAGCTTGCGCAGGCGCGAAGGGTCCATGCCGAAGCGCCCGGCGATGGTGGCGGCAACGTCCCCCACGCGCTCGCCGGGAACTGGTTGCCTGACCTCGACCACGAACCGGTTCTCTGGCACAGCTCCCTCCCGCGACATCCTCCATTGTACGCGCGGGCCAGGCACGCCGCCGTTCGATTTCGCGCGCCGGACGTCATCGGGCTCCGCCCTTACGGATTGCCGCCACGCCACGGGACTCCAGTGCTATCGTTGGGTATCCATGAAGCTGCTCCTGACGATCGTTCAGGACGCCGACGCAGGGCGTCTGCAACAGGCCCTCATCGGGGAAGGGCTGCAGTCGACCAAGCTCGCCTCGACCGGCGGGTTCCTGCACGAGGGCAACACGACGCTGATCATCGGGGTCGAAGCGGATGCCGTCGAGCGCGTGAAGGCGATCATCGCCGCCACCTGCCGTGAGCGCACCAAGATCACCAGTGCGTCCTCCCCGATCCACGCGTTGGAGGGCGTCTTCGCGAGCCAGCCCATGGAGGTGCCGGTGGGCGGCGCCATCGTGTTCGTGTTGAGCGTCGACGCGTTCGAGCGGATCTAGCGCCTCAACCGCGCGCCTCGAGGGCGCGCAGGTCGAGCGCCCTCAACTCGCGGAAGCGGAAGGCGAACGCCAGCGCCGTCACCCCACTGGCCAGCGCGGCCACGAACAGCGACGGGTACCCGAGCAGGGGCGCGAGCGCACCGCCGAGCACCGGCGCCAGACTGGGAAGCGACAGGAAGGTGTTCGAGAGACCGACGTAGAGGGGGCGGTCCTCCTCGGGCGCCAGCGCGTAGAGCAGGTTCCAGGACGCGATGCCGACACTCGAGTTGCCGGCAGCGGAGAACACGAACACGAGCGCGAACGCCTTCCAGCCCGGCATCAGCAGCGCTGCCACCGGCGCCAGCAGCAACAGCACCAGGCCCAGCTGAAGGATGGTCACGTTGCGGGCCCGGTTGGCCGCGCCCCGCAACAGGAAGTTCGCGCCGATGGACGCGAAGGTGGCGACGATGACGTAGCTCCCGAGCACGCTGGCGGGGGCTCCCAGCACCCGGATGGCGTAGACGGCATAGAAGGGATCGGCCAACAACGCCAGCAGGCCGAGGAAACGCACCCTGACGAAGCGGCGCAGGCTCGGGTCGCGCCGGAGCAGCGCCGGGATGGCGCCCACCATCGACAGGAACGGCTGCCGTAGCGCCGGCTTGCCGGCCGGCTCCCGCACCAGGCTGAACGACAGGTAGGAGACGCCGGCCAGCACCGTCCCAAGCAGGAACACCGTGCCGAAGTCCTGCGGGAAGGGGATCCCAGCGGCGAGGATGCGTCGGAGGAGGAACCCTGCGAGCAGCGCCAGGCCGCCGCCGATGGCGTTCCGGAGCGCCCAGAAGGTGCCGAGGCGGTAGTGCGGCACCACCTTCGCGGTGACGTCGGCGAA
>CAZTTB010000029.1:0-21376 GCA_964616005.1 uncultured bacterium
TGGGCGACGTGCTGGCCAACGAGAGCGTGGCCGGCACGGTGTTCACGGGTCGGGCACTGCGCCGGGAACGGATCGGTCCGTTCGACGGGGTGGTGCCGGAGATCGCCGGGCGGGCGTCGATCGTCGGCGTTCACAGCTGGTGGGTCGACCCTGAGGACGAGGTGGGGGACGGTTTCGTGTTGTCGTGAGTCTCACGCGGCGGGCGGCGGGCCGCCGCCGTGGGATATTGGTCGGACGATTCGACCGCATGCTAGGATTTGCACGACTATGCAGGTTCGGGGGCCGTCGCCCCATGGCGGATGTCACCGCCAACGGTGCGGCCCCCGGCACGTTGACGTACCGATCAACCGACGGCGTACCGACGGTGCGCAGGAGATCACGTGACCGACAGCACGGAGACGCACATGCAAGCGTTGACGGTGCCCTCCGAGCCGCGCGCGAGGCGGCGCTGGTGGCGGCGGCTGGTCGCGGATCGCACCGGCATGCTCGGCTTCGTGTTGGTGGTGATCGTCGTGGTGGCGGCGCTGTTCGCGCCCGTCATCGCTCCACACGATCCCAACCGACAGTTCGCCGACGGGCTGAGCGAGTACGGGATGCCCCGTCCGCCGGGCGGTGCCTACCCGCTGGGGACCGATCTGCTGGGACGCGACCTGCTATCGCGCATCCTCTTCGGAGCGCGCGTCAGCCTGATCATCGGCCTGGTGGCGAACGGCGTGGCCGTCGCCATCGGCGCGGCGGTGGGCGTCATCGCAGGCTACTTCCGCGGCTGGCTCGGCACCGTGCTGATGCGCTTCACCGACGTGATGACCGCCTTCCCGGCCCTGGTCCTGGCGATCGCGCTGGCGGCCATCCTGCGCCCCAGTCTGTGGATCGTGGCCCTGGTCATCGCCCTCGTGAACTGGGTCTACGTTGCACGCGCCATCTACGCCCAGGTGCTGGCGATCCGTGAGCGGCAGTACATCGAGGCGACCACGGCTCTCGGTGTGCCGACCTTCGGTGTGCTCGTGCGGCACATCCTGCCGCAGCTGACGTTGAGCCTGCTGGTCTTCGCGACGCTGGGCATCTCGACGAGCGTATTGCTGGAAGCGTCGCTCTCCTACCTGGGGGTCGGCGTGCAACCTCCGACCCCGTCGTGGGGAGGCATCATCAACGCCAGCCAGTCCTACTTGACGACCGCGCCCTGGCTGGTGGTGTTCCCGGGCCTGGCGATCATCCTCACCTCGATCGGCTTCAACCTCTTCGGGGAAGCGCTGCGCGATGCCCTGGACGTGGGAGGTCGCCGGTGATCGGCTACGTACTCCGGAGGGTGATCCAGGGCCTGGGGGCGATCCTGGGCGTCATCACCGTGACCTTCATCCTCACCTACATCGTGCCGGTGAACCCTGCGCAGATGATCGCCGGCCCTAGCGCCACGCCTGAGGTCGTCGCTCGCATCGGTCATCAGCTCGGGCTCGATCAGCCGTTACCGGTACGCTACGTGCACTACCTCTGGAACCTCGTCCACTTCGACCTGGGAAGGTCGTATGCCCAGCGCACGCAGGTGAGTGCTCTGGTGGCGAGTCATCTGCCGGTCACGCTGAAGCTGATGCTCACCGGCATCGCCTGCGAGCTGCTGTTGGGGATCCCCATCGGCATCCTGTCGTCGGTGGCGCAGGGGAGCTGGTGGGACCGTGGCTTCACCCTCTTCGCCTTCGTCGGCGTGTCGACGCCGCAGTTCGTGGTGGGGCTGATCCTGCTTTACCTGTTCGCCTACCTGGTGCCCTGGTTCCCCCTCGGGGGCTACGGCAACGGTGACCTCAAGCACTACGTCCTGCCGGCACTCTCGGTTGGCTTCGCAGGCGCAGGCTGGTACGCCCGCGTGCTGCGCTCGTCGCTGGTGGACGTTCTGCGACAGGACTACCTTCGCACCGCGCGGGCCAAGGGTGTGCGACCTCGCGCGCAGATCTTCCGGCACGGCCTGCGCAATGCCATGCTCCCCGTGATCGCGCTGGTGGGCCTCGATCTGGGCGTCTTCATGGGCGGCGTGATCGTGGTGGAACAGGTCTTCGCCCTTCCCGGGCTGGGTCAGATGATGTGGCAGGCGATCCAAGTGCTCGACATCCCGGTGATCATGGGGGGCGTGCTCATGACAGCGGTCTTCGTCGTCATCGGGAACCTCGTCGCAGACATGATCTACCCGTTGCTCGATCCGCGAATCCAATACCACTAGGAAGGAGGCGCCCGCCTGGCAACGAGCGTGCGGCGGCACCCGTTGGATCGTCCCCCAACCCCCGAGCAAGGTGCGAAGGAGAGCAACATGAAGATTCGTGCGTGGATGCTGGCCCTGGCGGTCGTGCTGGCCTCGGCCGGCGTCGCTTCGGCGGCAAGCAGCAAGGTCGTGCTGACCTTCCAGAACGACATCTCCACCCTCGATCCCGCCATCGGCTACAACTGGGACAACTGGTCGATGATCCAAGCCATCTTCGACGGTCTCATGACCTACAAGCCCGGCACGACCGAGCTCGAGCCGGCGCTCGCCACGTCCTACAACGTCTCGCAGGACGGCCTGACCTACACCTTCGACCTCAGGCAGGGCGTCACCTTCACCGACGGTGAGCCCTTCAACGCGCAGGACGTCAAGTACTCCTTCGAACGCATGCTGAACCCTGCCACGCAGAGCCCGGGGGTCGGCTTCTACACCGGCATCAAGGGTGCGCAGGCCTTCATCGACGGAAAGGCCAAGACCGTCAGCGGCATCGAGGTGCTGTCGCCCTCGCAGGTGCGTTTCACCCTCGACGCTCCGGACGCGACCTTCCTGAACAAGCTGGCGCTCAATTTCTCCTTCGTGGTGCCCCCCGATGCGGTGGCGAAGTGGGGCAAGGACTTCGGCCATCACCCGGTCGGCACCGGCGGCTTCTCCATGCAACAGTGGGTACCGGGGCAGCGCCTGGTGCTGGTGCGGAACCCGAACTACTTCGTTTCCGGTGAGCCCAAGGTCGACGAGCTCGAGTTCCAGTTCGGTGTCGATCCCAACGTTGCCTTCCTGCGACTCCAACGCGGCGAGGTGGATATCCTCGGGGACGGCATCCCCTCGTCGCAGTTCGCCAAGGTCATGAGTGATCCGAAGCTGAAGCAGCAGGTGGTGTCGTCGGATCAGATCGAGACCAGCTACGTGAGTCTCAACACCAGCGAGAAGCCCTTCGACAGCGTCGAGGTGCGCCAGGCGCTCAATATGGCGATCGACCGCAGCCAGGTGCTTCGCGTCATCAACAACCGCGCGGGCGCGGCCGACCAGATCCTGCCGCCGACCATGCCGGGCTACAACCCGGACTTCAAGGGTTTCCCGTACGACCCGGCGCAGGCCAAGCAGTTGCTCGCCAAGGCCGGCTACCCCGACGGCTTCAGCTCGACGCTGTACACGAGCAACGTCGATCCCAACCCGCGCATCGCGCAGGTCGTCCAGCAGCAGCTGGCACAGATCGGTGTCAAGGTCGATATCCGCTCGCTCTCGCCCAGCGCCGTGATCGACGCGGCCGGTCAAGGCAAGGCCCCGATGGTGTGGTCGGGCGGCATGGCCTGGCTCGACGACTACCCGGACCCCAACGACTTCTGGTGGCCCATCCTTGGCTGCGACAGCGCCGTTCCCGGCGGCTGGAACTGGGCGCGTTACTGCAACAAGCAACTCGATGCCCAGGGCCAGAAGGCCGACGCCATGGTGCAGCCGAGCCAGCACGACGCCCGCATCGCTCTGTGGCGGGACATCTTCACCAAGGCCTCGCAGGACGCACCCTGGATCCCGCTGTTCAACGAGCGCAGCTACGTGATGCACACGCCGCGCATGGGCGGCATCGGCTTCAAGGTGGCCGGTATCTACACGCCGGTCAACTACAAGGAGATCGCCATTGTCCAGGGGCAGTGACGTGAAGACCATCCACAGCGCCCATCACCATTTCGGCTGGGACAACGGGCTCGAGCCGGTGTTGACCGTTGCACCCGGCACGGAGGTGGAGTTCGACATCGTCGACGCGTCGGGGGGCCAGCTCACGGCCTCCTCCGACGCGGCCGATGTCGGTGCGCTCGACTTCGAGATGGTCAACCCGGTCACGGGACCCATCGTCGTCGACGGGGCCGAGCCGGGCGACGCGCTGACGGTCGAGATCCTCGACTTCGAGGAGAGTGGATGGGGCTGGACGGCCTTGATCCCGGGCTTCGGGCTACTCACCGACGAGTTCCCCGATCCCTTCCTGCACATCTCCCAGTACGACGCGGCCCGGGTTCGCTTCACGCCCGACATCACGCTGCCAACGGTTCCCTTCCCCGGCACCATCGGCGTGGCGCTGGCCGAGGCCGGCAACCACTCCGTGGTTCCGCCGCGACGGGTGGGCGGGAACATGGACATCCACGACCTCACCCGGGGCAGCGTCCTCCACCTGCCGGTCGAGGTCGCCGGGGCGCTCTTCTCGGTGGGGGACACCCACGCTGCACAGGGGGACGGCGAGGTCTGCGGGACCGCCATCGAGACCCCCATGCGGACGCGGCTACGTTTCGACCTGATCAAGGGCGCAGCGTTGCCTGCGCCGCAGTTCGCGATGGCACGGCCCGCCCACCGCTTCGCGCCCGCCGACAAGGGGTTCTTCGCGACCACCGGCGTCGCGCCCGATCTGATGGACGCCGCCAAGGACGCCGTCCGCGCCATGATCGATCACCTTGGCAAGCACTACGGGCTCGATCCCGAGCTGGCCTACGCGCTGTGCAGCGTGGCGGTCGACCTGCGCATCAGCGAGGTCGTCGACGCCCCCAACTGGGTGGTCTCGGCGCACCTGGCGAAGGGGATCTTCGGATAGGGCGGTAGGCGCTGCGATACGAGACGGGCGGCCCGGCGACCATCGTGGGCCGCCCGTCGCGTGGGCGCGCCCACCCCATGGGCGCGCCCGCCGAATCGGACGGGCCGGCCGCGCGCCGAGCCGCGGCCGACCTCAGCCGCGTGCCGCGCCGCCGCGCCGCACCCGCCGGGTCACTGCGGCCCCCGGGACATCGCCAACAATCGGTCGAGGATGCGTTCGCCTTCGGCCCTCAGTCCGTTGTGCTGGTACGCGTCGGTCGACCACAGGCGCAGGTTCCCGATCTTCCCAGCGGTCTCGCGACTGTAGTCGTAGTCGACGTACATGTCGTCCAGGTAGGCCAGCGCCGCGACCGGTACCTCGTTGGCGGCCAGCCGCGCGCTGTCGTACAGCCGCGGCCAGTCCTCCTTGGCGGCCAGCAGCGCGGCTGCCTCCGCGAAGGGCCTCAGCGCCGGGTACTGCTCGAACATCCAGGGGTAGATCATCTCGCCCGTGAAGCGTAGCGGCCGCCCCGGATGGAAGGGGATCTCGGGCGCTTCGGCCAGCAGGCGTTGCGCGGCCCAGCGGGTCGCGGACCCCTGCGCGTAGACGGCTTCGTGGATCACGGCGAACAGCGGGTTGTCGACGAACCCCTGGCGCCGATACACCTCGTGGACGAAGGGCTCGGCCAGGCGCCTGCCGTTGCGGAGTGTCACGAAAGCCTTCTCGAGGAGGTAGTGGAGCGCCTCGAAACCGTCGGAGCGCCCGAGGTCCATCCCCAGGAACTGCAGGCGCTCCACCGTGAAACGCTCCCCGTCGGGGAAGCGTACGTCGTGCGCGACGAGGTACTCCGCCACCTCCTGCCAGCCGGCGGCGTCGCGCGGGTAGCGGGCGTCGTAGGCGTCGTTGCGGGCCCGCAGCCGCCGGTAGGTGGCGCGGTAGACATCCTCGGCGGGACGCTCCAGGCTGGCGAGGCCGCCGGTGATCAGCGCGCGCTCGAGCCCTTGGGGCGCGGCCGACAGGTAGCGCAGCGTGCAGAACCCCCCGAAACTCTGCCCCAGGACGCTCCACGGCCGGTCCGACCCGAGCAGCTCCCGCCGGATCGCCTCGGCGTCCTCGACGATGGCGTCGGCACGGAAGTGCGCAAGGTAGCCGGCCTGCTCGGCGGGTCCCCCCAATTCGGTGAGCGTCTGCGCGGTGATCGGCGCGCTGCGTCCCGTACCACGCTGGTCGAGCAGCAGTACGCGGAACTCCTCGAGCGCCCGCTTCACCCAGCCGCTCGCCGCGTCCGGGCGCGGGGCCTCGGAGCCCGGGCCGCCCTGCAGGAACAGCAGCATCGGGAGATCCTGCCCGCGCTTCTCGGGCGCGATCAGCTCGCGCGCGAAGACCGAGACGGTCCGTCCGTCGGGGCGGGCGTGATCGAGCGGAAGCTCGAAGAGGTGATCGGTGGCGTGCAGGCCGGGCATCGCGAAGGTGTCGGTGACCATGCGGCATGCTACCGCCGGGCGCGGCGGCGGGCGCTCGGCCGGGCCAGGCGCCCACACGAAGACGGCGCGCTCCGGACCCGGAGCGCGCCGTGAACGATCGGAGAGCCCGGTGCTACTCGCTCAGCAAGAACGCCATCGGACGCGTGAAGGGCTCGAAGCCCAGCTGCGACAGCGAGACCCCGTGGCCGGAGTCCTTGACGCCGGTCCAGGGCAGGAGCGGGTCGAGGTAGTCGCAGCGGTTGGCGTAGCACGTCCCGGTCTGGAGGCGGCCTCCGAGGCGAACGGCCGCGTCGAGGTCCGGTGTCCAGATGCTCGCCGTGAGCCCGTAGCGGCTGTCGTTCATGAGGGTGATGGCCTCGTCGTCGTCGGCCACCGGAAGGATGCCCACCACCGGACCGAAGGTCTCCTCCTGCATGACGCGCATCGACTGGCGCACGTTGATGAGCACCTGCGGGGCCAGGTAGGGGGTGCCCTCGGCGGCGGCAGGGAAGTCGCGGCTGTCGATGAGCGGGACCGCGCCGCGGGCCACGGCCGCGCGCACGTGCTCGCGAGCGAGCTCGGCGCTGGCGGTGCGCACCATGGGCCCCAGCGTGGTCTCGGCATCGCGCGGGTCGCCCAGCCGGTAGCTGCGCGTCAGCTCGACGAAGCCGTCGACGAAGGCGTCGAAGAGGTCGCGGTGCACGTAGATGCGCTCCACGCCGCAACACGATTGGCCGGCGTTGAACAGGGTGCCGTCGACCAGGCCGGCGACGGCGCGCTCGACATCGGCGTCGGCGCGCACGTAGGCCGGGTCCTTGCCGCCGAGTTCGAGCCCGACGCCGATGAAACGATCGGCCGCGGCACGTTTCACGGCGCGCCCGCCTTCGACCGATCCGGTGAAGTGGACGTACCCCACGCGCTCGTCCGCGATGACCCTGGCCACGGCGTCGTGATCCATGATCACCGACTGCAGCACGCCGTCGGGCAGACCTGCCTCGCGGAACGCCTCCACCATGCGCTCGCCGGCCAGCGGCGTCTGGTCGGAATGCTTCAGCACCACCGCGTTGCCGGCCAGGATGGCGGGCACGACGGCGTTGACGGCGGTCAGGAAGGGGTAGTTCCAGGGCGCCAGCACCAGCACCACCCCGAGCGGCCGGCGCGCGATGACGCGGCGCGAACCGGCCGCGCCGCCCACGTCGACGTCCGCCAGCGCCTCGGGGGCGAGATCGGCCATCGCCAGGGCGCGCTCCGCGAAGCCGCCGCGGATCTCCTTGGGGCCGTCGCGCACGGGACGGCCCATCTGCAAGGCGAGCTCCTGACCGATGGCGTCCGCGTTGGCCACGATGGCGTCGACCATGCGACGCACGACCTGACGACGTTCGTCGAGGGCGGTGGTCTGCCAGCCCGACTGCGCCCGTTGCGCGGCATCGAGTACGCGCTCCAGGGCGGCGGCATCGGCGAGCTCACGGGTGACGGCCACGCTGCCGTCGATCGGGCTGAGGGTCCGCTGCAAGCGAGGGGCCATGGCTACTCCGGGGTGACGTAGGCCGCGGTGATCCCGCCGTCGACCACGAACTCGCTGCCCGTGACGTAGGCGGACTCCGCGCCTGCCAGGAAGAGCGCGGCCTGCGCCATCTCGCGGGCCTCGCCGAAGCGCCCCATGGGCACGTGCACCAGCCGGCGTTGCTTCTTGGCGTCGGTATCGAGGAACTTCATCAGCAGCTCGGTACGCAACGGCCCCGGGCACAGCGCGTTGACGCGGATGTTCTCGCGCGCGTGCACCACGGCCAGCTCACGTGTCAGGGCCAGCACCGCGCCCTTGCTGGCAGTGTAGGCGACCTGCGGCGTGGCGGCCCCCACCAAGGCCACGAAGGAGGCCGTGTTGATCACGGAGCCGCCTCCGGCGCGCTTCAGCGCCGGGATGCCGTACTTGCAACCCAGGAACACGCCCTTGGCGTTGACGGCCATCGTCAGGTCCCAGACCGCCTCGTCGGTGGCGATCGCGTCGTCATCGCGGCCGTCCATGATGCCGGCGTTGTTGAACAGTACGTCGAGCTTCCCGTAGGTCGTCTCGGCGTGCGCCACCATCGCCTCGCAATCGGCCGCCTTCGACACATCGGCCAGCACGAAGCTGCCGCGCCCGCCGCCCTCCACGATGGTCTCGACCGTGGCGCGCCCGGCGTCCTCGTTGAGGTCGACGACGACCACCGCCGCACCCTCGCGGGCGAACAGGAGCGCGCTCTCACGCCCGATCCCGCTGCCGGCCCCGGTGATCAGAGCTACCTTGTCGTTCAATCGCATGCTCTCACCTCGTCACGACCCGGAAAGGGTCTTCAGATCCGTTCGAAGTAGCGTTCCCGTTCCCAGTCCGTCACGGTCCGCTCGAACGCGGCGAGCTCGCTCCGGAAGAAGTGCAGGTAGTGTTCCACGACGTCCTCGCCCAGCGCCTCGCGGGCGAACGCGCTCGCCTCGAAGCGCGCGATGGCCTCCGCCAGGGTGTGCGGCAGGTGCGGCAGCTCGGAAGCCCCGTAGGCGTCCCCCTGGTACCGGGGAGGGGGCTCGAGCTGGCGTTCGACGCCGTCCAACCCCGAGGCCAGGGCGGCCGCGAAGGCCAGGTAGGGATTGACGTCGGCACCCGGGATGCGGCACTCGATGCGAAGGCTCGGACCGCTGCCCACCACGCGGAAGCCCGCCGTGCGATTGTCGTAGCTCCAGGCGGCCCGCGTCGGCGCCCAGGAGCCGTCCTCGAACCGCTTGTAGCTGTTCACGGTGGGGGCGTAGAGCACCATCAGCTCGTCGGCGTGGTGCATCCAGCCGGCAAGGAAGTGGCGGAACAGCGCGGAGCCCTTCACGGGGCCCAGCGGCTCGTCGCCGTCGAAGGCGTTGACGCCCTCCTGCCACAGGCTGAGGTGCAGGTGGCAGCTCGAGCCGGCCTGCCCGGCGGCGGGCTTGGCCATGAATGTCACGCTGAGGCCCAGGTGCTCGGCCACCTCCTTGAGCGCCTGTTTGAACACGCTGTGGCGGTCGGCCATGGTGAGGACGTCCGCATGGCGCACGTTCACCTCGTGCTGGCCGCGCCCCCACTCACCCTTGGAGTTCTCCACCGGCACCCCGGAGGCCTTGAGGTGCCGCCGCGCCTCCGCCGTGAAGCGTTCCTCGCGGGTCCCCTGCAGCAGGTGGTAGTCCTCCAGGTACCAGCCCATGGGCGTGAGGTCTCGGTAGCCCAGCTCGGCGGCGTCGCGGAAGCTATCTTCGAAGACGTAGTACTCCAGCTCCGAGGCCGCTTCGATCGCGAAGCCCAGCGCCTGGGCGCGTTCCAGCTGGCGCCGCAGCATCGTGCGGGGAGCAACCTTCACCGCCTGCGCGCCGTCCGGGGTGGCCACATCGCACAGCACCAGGGCGCTGCGGTCGAGCCAGCTGGCGCGCCGCAGCGTTGCGAGGTCGGGTCTCAGCAGCACGTCGCCATAGCCGAGCTGCCAGTTGGCGAAGGCGTAGCCCTGCACCGGCTCCATCTCCATGTCGGCGGTGAGCAGGTAGTCGCAGGCGTGGGTTCCGTCCGCGGCGCCGTGCGACAGGAAGTGCTCGGCGTCGAAGCGCTTCCCCATCAGTCGGCCGTAGGGGTCGGAGAACGCCACCAGCACCGTGTCGATCGCGCCGTGGCGGACCTCCTCGGCCAGGTCCTCGAGGCTCAGCATGCCTTGCGTCAGCGTCATCGCACCTCCCGGCTGGGCGCCATCCGTGCCGGGTCTGGGGCCCAGAATGTGCGTCCCGCACTATACCGCGCGTGCTGCCACCGGCGCTCAGGCCAGGGCGCCGACCGCGGCCGCGAAGGCTCCGGCCACGAACACGCACGCGAAGAAGGTCACCCAGGCGTGCAGCCAGCGCTGCCTAGAGGACACCAGGAAGCTCGCCACGACGGCGCCGGTCACCTGTGCGACGTCGACGACGGCGCCCTGCACCGAGACGGTCGCCCCGTGCAGGGCCAGCGGCAACGCCACACCGGTGAGGAGGCCCACGGCGAGCGCGGCGATCGCGACTCGGGGCCAGGCGATACAGCGCACGTCGACAGCCTAGCGGCGGGGGAGGGGTGCGTGCAACACGTTGTCGGCTAGCGAGCGCTCGCCAGCAGGGAGGCCAGGCGGCTGCGCAGCTGGGTCTCGTCGAGGAAGCCCACCACCCGACCGACCTGGCGGCCGGAGGCGTCGAAGAATAGCGTGGTGGGCATGCCGCGCAGGCTGTAGCGCTGGACCAGTCCGTCGCCTTCGGCGTACCCCACGGGGTAGCGGATGCCTTCCTGTTTCAGCAGGGCCTCGGCGCCCTGGTGGGTGCCCAGGCCCGTCTGCGGGCCGACGTCCACGCCCAGCATGCGGTACCCCTGTCCGTCGTGCTCGGTGTAGACCTTCTCGAAGCCCGGCATCTCCCTGCGGCAGGGCGGACAGTTGGAGGCCCAGAAATTGACGATCGCGGGTTGCCCGTGGCCGACCACGTCGGCGAGCGTCACGCTGGCTCCACCCAGGCTGGCCTGGCCCTGGTAGAGGTGGATCTGGGCACCCCCGCCACCGCCCGAGGAGCGCACCGCCACCACCCCTCCGATGACGACCACGACGGCGATCGCCGCAATCATGGCGAACTGGCCCCGCTTCGCCCGCGTACGTTGGTTGCGGAGGTCTTTCTGTTGTTGTCGACGCTTCTTGCTCACCGTTCGCTCCCCGTCTTCGGCTCTCTTGGGACGCGCGGGCCGGCATGCCGGCCCGGCGATGTCGCCTCCAGGGTATGACGAATACCCGTGGGGGGTGTCGGGGTCGGCGACACGGCGCCGGAAGAAAGTATGGAAGTACCGTGTGGAACATGCATTGTGGGAAGCGTGGATCCTCGTGCGCGATCGCTAGGAATGTGCTCCGAATGTGCGAAGGGAGGCTAGGGTGTTGTGGGTCGGCCAGTATTCCAGCCCGACCCGACCTCGATACCCCTCGATCTCGAGCCAGTCCAGCACCGCGCGCCAGGGGAGCCCGCCGCTGCCGGGCTCGTGCCGGCCAGGAACGTCGGCCAGGTGCACGTGACCGATGTCCGACAGCTGCCCTGCCAGCACGCGTTGCGGCGTCTCGCCCATGGTGACCGAGTGGTAGATGTCGTAGAGCAGGGCCACTTCGGGGCGACCCACGGCATGCACGACCTCCAGGGCCTCGGGGGTGTGATCCAGGAACGTCCCGGGATGGTCGATGCGGGTGTTCAGCGGCTCGAGCAGGAGGCGAACGCCCCGACCGGCGACGAGCTCCGCGCCCGCGGTCAGGGCCTGGACCAGCGCCTCGCGCTGCTCCTTGCGGGGCACCCCGATCCTGAGCTCCCCCGACTGCACGAAGAGCGCACCGGCGCCGAGGCGCGTCGCCACCGACAGCGATTCCGCCAGGCCCTCGAGCCAACGCTGGTGCTGTGTGGGGTCGACGATGCGGGCGAGCGGCTCGCAGACCATCCCCTCGAGGCGCACGCCGGTGTCGTGGAGAGCAGCCTCCAGCGCGTCCAGATCCTTGTCGCTCCAACGCCACATCTCGACGTTGGCGAAGCCGGCGGCCGCGGCCGCGTGGATTCGCTGCGGCGGTGGCCCGGCCTCGCCGAACAGCACTTCGATGCAGGCGGAGAAGGGCAGACTCATGCGGACCCTTTCGCCCGTCGGTGGCGGGCAGCGTTCATCATTCCCAGCCGTCCAGGCTGCGTCGCAGGCGCCGACGGTCGGACTTGGCGTAGCGCCGCGCCATGTCGAGCGTGGCGTGCCGCAGGTGGTCCTGGACCTGACCCAGGTCGCCGGTCTGGCGGTACAGTCGCGTGCCCGCCGAGTGACGCAGTGCGTGAACGCCCTTGAAATCGACCTCGGCTCGCCCGCACAGGCGTCTCACGCGATTGAACACGCCGTATTGCGAGCGCAGCTCGAGCACGGTCTCGCCGAGTGTGCCGCTCGCGTCGCGTGCGCGCCGATACGTGAGCAGACCCTCGGCCAGCTTCGGCGTCAGCGTCACCACCGCCGATTTGCCCCCCTTGCCTCCCTGGACGAGCAGCTCGCGCCGCGTGAGGTCCACCTCGTCCCAGCGGAGCCGCAGCATCTCGCTCACGCGCAGGCCGGCGTGGGCGCCAAGCAGCAGGATCACGCGCTCCTGCTGGTCGCGGGCGGCGGCCACCATCTCGATGAGCTCGAAGTCGGTGTAGGCGCGGGTCGACTGGACGTCCTCGGCGCGCGTGGTCTGCCGGCCCATGCGCACGTCCCGGAAGGGATCGGCGTCGCTGGCGCCCGCCCAGGCGAGGGCGTCGTAGAGGGCGCGTGCGGCCGCGACCTTGAGTTGCACGGTGGCCGGCGCCAGCGGTCCGCGTTTGACACGGCGTCCACGACGGCTGCCCGGGAGGTCGCGCTCCATCAGCGGTTCGCGATCGCCCGAACGCAACCGTTGGACGTAGAGGGTGCCCGCGTCGCGACGGGGCCGAAGGAGATTCTCGCCCTGCCACAGGGCCACCAGGTCCGCCACGCCACGGCGGTATGCG
Source organism: uncultured bacterium (assembly GCA_964616005.1). Classification (GTDB taxonomy): domain Bacteria; phylum Deinococcota; class Deinococci; order Deinococcales; family Trueperaceae; genus JASBRS01. Next base: position 12,794 of record CAZTTB010000029.1, read on the forward strand.
CGCATGGTGTGAGCGCTGGTGGCGATGCCCGACCCGCCGTGAAGGGTGAGATGGGCTTCGACCAGCTCCCACAACGCTTCGGCGTCGCGCTCGTTGGCGGCCTTGACGGCGTGCCGGCGAAGGGTCTCGTCGTCTAGACGCTGCAGGCGTTCGACGCGCTGCAGGCGCGTAGCGCTGGAGAGCTCGAGCGACGAGACGGGTGCGGGCATGGTGGAACGAGTGTAGCGGTCGCGTCGGTCGGTCCGTGTGAATTATCAAATGCCCCGAGCAGCTGCGGGTCACCAACCGACCCCCCTCCATGACGTCCCGGCAACGCGACTCAGGTCAGGCTCCGGTAGGCTTGGAGGTCTTGCGCGGCCGTTGGCTGCGGAGGGGACGGTACAGCGTGCGACCACCCAGCAATACCTACGCGGCGGGCAGCCATGCCATGCGCAGCCGCGTCATCGAGAGAACGCCGTTCTTCTACGGTTGGGTCATCCTCGTGGCCGGAACCTTCGGGATGGTCATGACGACGCCCGGCCAGACGCTGGGCGTCTCGGTCTTCCTGGACAAGATCATCGCCGACCTGGGCGTGTCGCGCTCGTTCGTCTCGCTGCTCTATACCATCGGCACCGTGACGGGCTCGTTCGCGCTGCCCTTCGTGGGTCGCTTCATCGACCGGCGTGGGCCGCGCATCGCGGTGGTGTTCATCGCCACCCTGTTCGCTCTAGCCTGCGGCTACATGGGGCTGGTGCACAACATCGTCATGCTCCTTCTCGGCTTCGTCCTGGTGCGCGGTCTCGGGCAGGGGTCGCTCAGCCTGGTGAGCCAGCATGTCGTCAACCTCTGGTTCGTCCGGCGGCGGGGTCTCGCTGTCGGCTTGACGGGGTTGGGGATGGCGGCGGCCACAGCCTTCTTCCCCATGGTCATCCAATCGTTGATCGCGTCGTACGGCTGGCGTGAGGCCTACGCGCTGCTGGGCCTGCTGGTGGCCGTGACCATCTTGCCCGCGGGTGCGCTGCTGTTCCGTTCCAGGCCCGAGAGTTTCGGGTTGGTGCCCGACGGGGGACGGAGGTTCGGGGCGCGTGGCCCGGTGTCGCAGGAAGTCGACTACACGCTCGCCGAGGCGCGCCGCACGCGCACCTTCTGGCTGTTCGTTGCGGGCAATACGCTGGTGGCGGCGCTCACCACGGGGCTGGTCTTCCACCACTTCTCGATCATGGCCATGGGCGGACTCGACCGAGCGTTGGCGGCCCAGGTGTTCGTTCCCTTCGGCATCATGACCGCGGCGGCGAACCTGGTGGCCGGCGCGCTGCTGGACCGCGTCCCGCCCCGCTACCTGCTGGCGGCGATGCTGGCGGCCCAGACCGCGGCGCTCGCCCTCGCCGCCGTCGTGGCTCCCGGCCTGGTATTCGTCTACGGTGCCCTGCTGGGCGCCACCATGGGCATCCGGGGGGGCGTTCAGGGCGCGGTGTTCGCGCACTACTTCGGACGTGCCAATCTGGGTGCGGTCATGGGAACGGCGTCGACCATCGGGGTACTCGGCACGGCCGTGGGCCCGTTGCTGTTCGCGTTGACCGAAGCTGCCAGCGGCTCCTACGCGCCGGTGCTGCTGGTGAGCGCGGCGGTGTCCCTGGTGCTGGCTGGGGTGTCGGCGGCGCTGCGCCCCTTCCGTGCCGACGGGAGCGTGGCGTGAAGGCGAGCGTGATCCTGGCCCACCCTCGGCCGGGCTCGTTCAACCATGCCGTGGCCGCGGCGGCGGTGCGCGGCCTGCGTGGCGCAGGCTACGAGGTGCGTGCACACGACCTCTACGCCGAGGGTTTCGATCCTCGCCTACATGCCTCCGAACTGGAGACGACGGTGTTCGCCGATGAGCTCGCCGCCCGTCATGCCGCCGAGATCCTGGAGGCCGATCACATCGTGGTGGTCCACCCGAGCTGGTTCTTCCAGGTGCCGGCCGTGCTCAAGGGCTGGGTGGACCGGGTGCTGCGTGAGGGAGTGGCGTTCACCATGGACGACCAGGGGGTTCACGGTCTCCTTCGGGCGAGGCGGGCGCTCGTCGTCACCACGGCGAACGCGCCGCACCGCTACGAGGTGGAGGCGCTTGGCGATCCGCTCTCGACCTTCTGGCGTACCTGCGTCTTCGGGCCGGCAGGGGTGGCGGCTGTCGAGCGCACGGTCCTCGGCCCGATCCGGGGCAGCACCCTGGAAGCGCGCAGGAGGTGGCTCGAGCGGGTGGAGGAGAGCGCCACCAGGGGTCCGGAGCACGGCTAGAGCGAGCGCGTGGGCGGGCGTGACACGGCGCTAGCGGGCCGTCCCGGTCGCTTACAATGTGATGTGAGCATCCTGGCGGCTAGGCTGGCAGCCCTGTGGGTAGGGTACTTCCTCCTGGCTGTGCCGCGCCGGAACGTGGTCTCGTGAAGGTGGCGCGCTGGACATGGGCGGGCCTGCTGGCGACGGCAGCCGCGTACCTGGTGTTGCTGGCGACGGGCGCGCCCGGCGCCGTCTACATGCCGCCACTGATGGTTGTGGCAGCCACGGCCACGTTGATCGGCGGGGTCGTGGCTGGCGGATTGGCGGCCCTGGCGGCCTGGTCCCTGAGCGTTGTGGTGTACGGGTTCGGTGCGATGGACGGTTACTTCGTGGCGGTCCTCATCGGGGTCGTCGGCCTGACGGAGCGGGTGTCGGCCGGCAATCGCCGCAGCGGTGCTCGTGCCGATCAGAGCCTGGCCCTGTTGTCGGTGCTCGTTTCGGCCATCCACCGAGTCGCAGAGGCGCCCGGCGCTCGTGATGCCGAAGCCACGTTGCCAGGGCTTCTGGTCGGACGCGGCGGCGGGGGCCTGTCCGTGTGGCGCACGACCTATGGCGAGCCTGAGGCGGTGGCCGGAGCGGCTGATCTCGACGAAGCCGATCTCGTTGCCGAAGCGGTTCGCCGCGTGGTCGAGCAGAAAGCGGAGCTCGACCAGCCCTACCGGACTCGGCGCAGCACTCGCCATCTCACGGCCGTGCCGATCTTCGAGCGCGGCGACGTGGTGGCGGTCTTCACGGCGTTCCGCGACGTACCTCTGACGCCCGCGGAACGCACGGTGGTGCACGAGTTCACGGCGACGCTCGGGCACGTCTTGACGAAGCTCAACGAGGAACGCACCGGCGAACTGGTGCTGCAGCTCGCGCAGTTCCACGGGGTCGGATCCGAGACCACGGCGATGTCGCAGGCGCTCCTGGACCTGGTGATTCCCGAACTCCGGATCTGGGGCGGTGCCGTGCTGCGCTACCGAGGTGGCCGATTCCGGGCCGAGGCGCTCAGCGGCCACGCGCCGCAGGGGATCGAGGATCGACTGAGACGCGGGCTGGTCTATGACGAGGGGATCATCTGGGAGGCCTACCGGTCGGGGGAGGCCCTGTATATCGAAGGTTATGCGTCGCACCCTTCGGCGAGCAGTGAGCTGGCGGCGTTCGGGATCGGCGCTCTGGCGCTGATCCCTGTGGAGGCCGGCCGGAACAGCCAGGTGATCGTCGGCTTGTTCGACCGTAGCGATCGCGTATGGCGTGCAAGCGAGCGCGCCATGCTGGGGGATCTGGCCGCGGTGTTGCGGGCCTTCCTCGCCCAACGCGAGTCCGAGCTGCGCCTGGACGAGATGGCCCGTCTCCAGCGTGAGCTGCTCGCCAAGCCGGTCTCCGAGATGTACCGGCGCCTGCTCGAGGTGGCCATGCGATTGGTGCCGGGTTCCGAGGCCGCCAGTCTGTTGGTGCGCAGCCCCGATGGGCTGTTCCGCTATGCCGCCGTCGTCGGCTTCGATGCGGCTGGGCTGGCCGCCATCACCTTCACCCTGGAGGCCATGGAGGTCTGGTATGGGCCCGGTGACCCGGGCTGGCCGAAGGGGCAACCGCGGGTGCTGGTGTCGCGACAGGGCCACACGGTGAGTGACAGGAGCGCCCTGACCTCCCCGGGTACGGTGGTCCGCCTCGCGGGGCGCGTCGATGACATCGTGACCGATCTATGCCTTCCGGTGCTCCACCGCGGCGAAGTGCTGGCCATCCTCAACCTCGACGCCATGCACGACCCGGAGGCCTTCGGGGCCGCCGCCGTGGAGGTGGCAACCGGGCTCGCGCCTTTCATCGGGTTCCTGTTGCACGAAGCGGGGGCGCGTGCGCGTCTCGCGCTCGCCGCACGTACCGATGAGCTCACCGGATTGGAGAACCGTCGGGCGTTCAACGAGCAGGCGCAGCGGGACATCGCGCGAGCGGTCCGCTACGACGAGCCGCTGGCCGTGCTCATCCTGGACCTGTCGGGATTCAAGCGCGTCAACGACCTGTTCGGTCATGCCGCCGGCGACAAGGCGCTCAAGGCCGTGGCGGATGCGCTTCGTGCCAGCGCCCGCTCGGGGGATCGGACCTACCGCTGGGGAGGAGACGAGTTCGCCGGCCTGTTGTCGCACGCCGACGAGAGGGCCGCGCGCCTGGCGGCCTCGCGTATGGCACAGGCCATCGGTACCGTCCACACGCCGGCCGGCGCCATGGGCGTCAGCATCGGCGTGGCTTGCGTGCCGGCCGACGGCGCCGACCTCGATACCCTGGTACGCGTGGCCGACGACCGCATGTTCCGAGCCAAGGCCCGTGGGATCGTCATGGTGCAGAGCGATCCCTGAGCCCGGGCGATGCTTCGGACGGGCACTGCGTGTCGCGCGCCCAGGTGCGGAGCACCCGGATGATCTCGACCATGGCGCGACTGTCGGCGGCGCAGTAGCGGCGTAGCGCCTCGCGCGACGCGGGTGCGCCCGTGCGCAGGAGTGTCCGCCACTCGACCTGTGCAGACAGGCCGTCGGTCAACGTCAACCCGCGGTAGCTGGCGGGCGCCAGCGTGGACGCCACGGTCTTCAGGTCCCAGCCAGCGCCGAAGCCGGGATGGCGCACCGTACGCTGGAGGACCGCGAGCAGGTCCCAGAGACGGTCCGATGCCTCCCCGAGGCGGGCCGCCGCGTTCTCGCCGGCGTGGCTCCGGAGAACTTGGAGCAAGGTACGTTCGGCGCTGTCATCGTAGACGACGATGCTGTGGGAGCTGCTAAGGATGTCCGCCAGGGCCTCTGCCAGAGCGGGGCGAGGGTCGACGCTCAGATCGCCGGCGAGGTGCTCCGCGTGCCGGAGCGTACCGTCCCGGTACTCCATATGCACGCTGAACTGGAACGGGAGCGCCTCGAACGGCGCCCCATCCTCGACCAGCGGGACGGCCGACGTGGCGAACTCGATGTCGAGGTACGCAACGGGGAAGTGCAAGTCGGCCAGCGCGGCGCTCAGGATCCCGCGCTCGATCCGAACGCGGTTGCTCCGTGCGTCGCTGACGGCTTCGCGCTCTTCGGGGTCGAGGCCCGGCGCGTCGCCGGGAACCTCGTCGAGGGTGAGCCAGCCCGCGCTGCGCCATGCGCGTCGGGTTGCCGTCCGGAGGCTCCCCACCCTCTCGACGTGGCGTCCCTGTGCAGGGCTCCAACAACGCTCCATGAACGGACAGCGCCGCGGGCGAGAGCAGTGCGAGCCGATGGCGGTGACTGGTTCCCGTTGCGCCGCCAGACTGGCCGCCAGGGCTTCGAGCCGGCGTGGCAGGCGCCCGCGCTGCTCGAAGCAAGCGTCGGTGACGTCCACGGAGGCGAGCAGGGAGTGCGGTGCGCTGCTCCGGCCCTGCCGATCGACATGCATGACGGCCGCCCGGCCGACGCGCACGTGCTGCTCGACGGCCGCGAGGCTGGCCAGCGCGAGTCGGCGAAGGTGGTGATCGCGTATCCGGGCGCCACTCGTCAACGCGACCAGCTCCCAATCTAGGTTCGTGCGGCGCAGGGCGTCCGCGCTGCCCAGCACGCGGAACGGCGATGGGAACGCACGCGGAGGTCCCGGAGCGGTCCACGACACCATGAACGCAGGATCGAACAGCAACGTGGCGTCCCCGCGCAGCGCTTCGGCTGTCCGGCTGACGCGCTCGGGCATCGGCGGTGGCGTGCGCGCAGGGTCGATCCTGCAGCCGAGGGCCTGCTGGAACGGAACGCGAAGATCGGCCCTCTGTCTCGCGAGATGCCGTGCCAGACCGTCCGGGCCCGAGGATGCCTCCGGAGCGTGGACCTGGAGCCATGCCCGCCGCTCGCACTGCAACCAACCTTCGAGCAGAGGAGCGTCGATGACGATGCCGTCGGGGAAGAGGCGGCTCACCCCCTGAAGCCTAGCGCGCCGGTCTCGCTGAGGCGGTCACTTCGTGAGCGCGCGCACGACGGCGCTCACGTTCGCGCGCATGAGGTCCTGGTAGCGCTCGCCGGTGTTCCCGAGCGGATCGAGGGTGACCAGGGGCACGCCGGCGGCGTCCGCCACCACCTGGGCCGGTCGCGGGTTGAGCTGACGCTCGTCGAACACCGCCCTGGCCTTCTCCCGACGGATGGTGGCCACGGCGTCGGCGATGGACCGCGGGCTCGGCTCGTGGCCGGCCGACGGCTCGATCGACGCGATCAGGTCGAGTCCGTAGTGGCGCGCGAAGTAGGGCCAGCCGTCGTGGAAAGGAACGAACGGTGCGCCGCGCAAGGGTGCGAGGGCGTGCGTGAGCTCGCGATCGAGGGCCTCGAGGGATGCCGCGAGGACGGCGCCGTTGGCGTCGAAGGTCGCGCTGTCCGCGGGGTCGACCGCGCTCAGGGACCGAACCAGGAGGGGCACCAGCGTTGCCATGAGACTGGGGTCGAGCCAGACGTGCGGGTTGGCACCGATCCCATCGCTACCCTGGATGGGCTGGAAGGTCAGCGACCGGGTCACGATGAAGCGCGGCGCTCGGGGAGCCGCTGCCAGAACCAGATTCGTCGCCCACGCGTCCACGCCCCCGTTCATGATCACCAGGGCGGCGCCGGCGATGGAGCGCGCCTGGGAGGGTGAAGGCTCGAAGGTGTGGGGGGAGGCGCCGTTCGGGAGGAGCTGGACAACGTCGGCGCGATCGCCCACGATCTGCTCGACCAGGTCGGCATAGGGGTGGAGGGTCACCACGATGGTGGGTCGGGCCGCCGCCGAACTCCCCCCTGCCAGCATGGCGAGCAGCAACACGGTCAACAGAGTCCGGCGGAGGAGCGGAGGCCGCCCCCACGTCGGACAGTAGCGAGAATGCATTCTCATAACTAGCTGAATCTACCCTCGCTAGGGCTTCCTGTCAACGCTTCCCGTGATGGTATCGAGAACGCACTCTCATCCCTGCGAGGGGCTGGTACGATGAGGTCATGCAACGAGGGACCGCTCAGCGGCGGGCCATCCTTCAGGCTCTCGAGGACGCCCCCGGCCCACTCACGGCGCAGGAGCTCCACGATCGTGCGCGGGGAGACGTCGAAGGGATCGGCCTGGCAACCGTGTACCGCAACCTCGGCGAGCTCGAGCGAGACGGACAGGTGGTCGCCGTCCATCTTCCGCGTGACGCCACACGCTACGAGCCGGCCGGACGGGGCCACCACCACCATTTCCGCTGCGTGCGTTGCGACACGGTGTACGAGCTCGAGGGGGGGTGTCCTCTGTCGCTGTTGGAGGATGTGACGCTCCCCGGTGGGTTGCTCGTGACGGGGCACGAGCTGGTCCTGTTCGGGGTCTGTTCGTCCTGTTCGTCCCGTCCCGCGGATCGTGCGGGGCGCTCCGAGCCCGAGTCCGCCTGACCGGCCGGGGCGACTCGGAGGCCGCACCCTGCAGCGCCACGGAGAACGGGGCCGGTGAGAGACCGGCCCCGTTCGTGCATCCTGCCGGATATACGCTAGCGCTTGTCGGAAACGATGTCCTTGAGGCTCTTGCCGGCCTTGAAGGCGGGGTACTTGCTGGCCGGGATCTTGATCTTCTCGGTGGTGCCGGGCTTGACACCGGTACGAGCCTTGCGCTTGCGCACCTCGAAGGTGCCGAAGCCGGTGAGCGTGACCTTCACGCCCTTGCCGATCTGCGCGGACATCGTCTCCAGCAGGGCGTCCATGGTTTCCTTGACGCTCTTCTTGGAGAGACTCGTCTCGTCAGCGACCATGTCGACGAGGTCGGCCTTGCTGATGGTCTTGCTCTTGGCCATGAGGGGCTCCTTTCAGAGTCTTCAGCGGGAGTATAGCGCATGCGCAAGGCGTTTTCGCGGGGTCCGCACGTCGTGGACGGTGCAGATGTAGTGATTCCCTCTCCGGAGGCTGCCCTCTGGCTCGTGAGATACCGTCACCCACGCGTGCTCCGGTGGCGGGACCGGCTTGCTTGCCCAGGGTTCGGGCCCGGCGCACGGCGCCGGGCCCGAAGGGTGGTGCGCTGGCGGGCCGGCGTCAAGCGTTGCCGGCACCGTAGCCACCGTCCGGAGGGGGACCGTCGTGGAGTTGATCGTAGCTGTGATCGTAGTCGTAGTCCTTCTCGACGCAAGTGCCGTCCACCAGGCAGGAGGCGTCGTGCAACTTGTCGCGGATCCTGTCCTGGAGAAGGTCGGCGGAGAGCGCATCGAGCATCGCCTCGTCGAGGCACGACCCGTCCTGCAGACGCTGTTGGATGCGGTCCTGCTTCACGTCACCCGTCATCGCGCTCGCGTCCACCGCGTCGGCCCGCTGGCAGGCGCCGGCGTCCGTCTGGGTCATGGTGCGATCCTGG
>CAZTTB010000030.1:0-21147 GCA_964616005.1 uncultured bacterium
AGCTTCACCGGTAGCAACGTCACGATCGACGTCATCGCCGTCCAGCCCAACCAGCACGACACCACCTTCGAGAACGCCGGCAAGGGCTGGCCCGGCCAGGAGATCCTGCGACAACGCCTGAGCCAAGCGGCCGGCGAACGCTAGACCCCCGACCCCGCCCGGACCGCCCAGCGATCTCGCGGCGAGCCGTTGACGGCCGCGAGGACCGGGCCGCATAGGATCGGCCGCTCGTGCCGCGTTGGCGACGGCCGATGTAGCTCCGGACCGGCATAGCCCCGTCGCGCCGTGGCATGATCGCGTCGGTGACCAGCAAATCTACCGGAGGGCAGCACCTGCGCGACCTCGCGCGGCTGCGTCGCGTGCGCGACCGGATCGACCGGGAGTACGCACAGCCGCTGGACGTCGAAGCGCTCGCCCGCGGCGTGCACATGTCGGCCGGGCACCTCAGCCGCCAGTTCCGGCTCGCCTACGGCGAGTCGCCGCACGGCTACTTGATGACGCGCCGCATCGAACGCGCCATGGCGCTGTTGCGTTGCGGCGACCTCAGCGTCACCGAGGTCTGCTTCGAGGTCGGCTGCTCGTCGCTCGGCTCGTTCAGTAGTCGCTTCAGCGAGCTGGTCGGCATGCCGCCCAGCGCCTACCAGCGCCTCGAAGCGCGCGCGACGGCCGGGATCCCGGCGTGCGTGGCGAAGCAGGTGACCCGACCGATCAGGAATCGAGAAGCGCCGGCGCCCGAGCCACCCCTAGAATGACGGACATGGACATCACCATCCACGCAAGCATGCTCCCGCACAACGACCCGGACGCGTCCCTGGCCTTCTACCGCGACACCCTCGGCTTCGAGGTCCGCAACGACGTCGGATACGAAGCGATGCGCTGGATCACGGTCGGACCCATCGACCAGCCCGGCACCTCCATCGTCCTGTCGCCGCCGACCGCCGCGCCCGGCATCACCGACGACGAGCGACGCACCATCCACGAGATGATGGCCAAGGGTACCTACGCCATGATCCTCCTGGCCACCAGGGACCTCGACGGCGCCTTCGAGCGCGTCCGGGCAAGCGGTGCAGAGATCGTGCAGGAGCCGACCGAGCAGCCGTACGGCGTTCGCGACTGCGCCGTCCGCGATCCCGCGGGGAACCTGATCCGCATCCAGGAACTGCGCTGAGCTGAGAGCCGGGCACGTGGGCGCGGCCACCCACCGGACGGAGGCACGATGACCGAGGATCCGACGCCGCCCTCCCCGCATGTCGCCGACAGTCACGACCTCATCCGCGTGCACGGCGCGCGCGTGAACAACCTCAAGGACGTGACGCTGGAGATCCCCAAGCGCCGGCTGACGGTCTTCACCGGCGTCTCCGGCTCGGGCAAGAGCTCGCTGGTGTTCGACACCATCGCCGCGGAGTCGCAGCGGATGATCAACGAGACCTACAGCGCCTTCGTACAGGGCTTCATGCCGACGCTGGCGCGCCCCGAGGTCGACGTCCTCGACGGCCTGACGACGGCGATCATCGTCGACCAGGAGCGCATGGGCGCCAACGCCCGCTCCACCGTGGGCACGGCGACGGACGCCAACGCGATGCTGCGCATCCTCTTCAGCCGGCTCGGCGAGCCGCACGTCGGCTCCCCCAGCGCGTACGCCTTCAACGTCCCGTCGGTGCAGGCGACCGGCGCGTTCACGGTCGAGCGCGGCGAGGACAGGACCAGGGCGGTGACGCGGACCTTCAAGCGGACCGGCGGTATGTGCCCGCGCTGCGAGGGCATGGGCGCGGTGACCGATCTCGACCTTTCCCAGCTCTTCGACGACACGAAGTCGCTCGCCGACGGAGCGCTCTCCATCCCCGGCTACAGAGCGGGCGGCTGGAACTACCGCCTCTACGCGTCCTCCGGATTCTTCGATCCGGACAAGCCGATCCGTTCTTTCACCAAGAAGCAGATGCACGACCTCCTGTACCGGGAGCCCACGCGCATGAAGATCGAGGGCATCAACATGACTTACGAGGGTCTGATCCCTCGGATCCAGAGGTCGATGCTCTCGAAGGACGTCGACGCCATGCAGCCGCACATCCGGGCCTTCGTAGAGCGGGCGGTCACGTTCACGACCTGTCCCGACTGCGGCGGCACACGGCTGAGCGAAGCCGCACGTTCGTCGAAGATCGAGGGCATCCACATCGGGGACGCTTGCGCCATGCAGATCAGCGACCTGGCGGCGTGGGTCGGCGACCTCGACGAGCCATCGGTGGCGCCGCTGCTGGCCGCGCTTCGGCACACCCTGGACTCGTTCGTGGAGATCGGGCTGGGCTACCTCTCCCTCGACCGGCCGTCAGGCACGCTGTCGGGCGGCGAAGCACAGCGCGTGAAGATGATCCGCCACCTGGGGTCGGCACTCACCGACGTGACCTACGTCTTCGACGAGCCGACGATCGGGCTGCATCCGCACGACATCGAGCGGATGAACGAGTTGCTGGTGCAGCTCCGCAACAAGGGCAACACCGTGCTGGTGGTGGAGCACAAGCCGGAAGTGATCGTGCATGCCGATCATGTCGTCGACCTCGGGCCCGGCGCCGGAGCGGGCGGCGGCGAGATCGTGTACCAGGGCAGCGTCGAGGGGCTGCGCTCCAGCGGCACCCTCACCGGGCGACACCTCGACGATCGGGCCGCACTGAAGCCGTCGGTCCGCGCGCCGGCCGGCGTGCTGGAGGTGCGCGGCGCCGCCACCCATAACTTGAAGAACGTCGACGTCGACGTGCCCCTCGGCGTGCTCGTGGTGGTGACGGGCGTGGCCGGCTCGGGCAAGAGCTCGTTGATCGACGGGTCGGTGTCGGGCCGCGACGGTGTCGTCACCATCGACCAGGGAGCGATCCGCGGTTCCAGGCGGAGTAACCCGGCGACCTACACCGGGCTGCTCGACCCGATCCGCAAGGCGTTCGCGAAGGCCAACGGCGTGAAGCCGGCGCTGTTCAGCGCCAACTCCGAGGGCGCCTGTCCCGTTTGCAACGGGGTCGGCGTCATCTACACCGAGCTCGGCTACATGGAGAGCGTCGCCGCCCCCTGCGAAGCATGCGAGGGCAAGCGCTTCCAGGCTGCGGTGCTCGAGTACCGGCTGAGCGGGCGCGACATCAGCGAGGTACTCGCCATGCCGGTCGCCGAGGCCGAGGCGTTCTTCGGGTCCGGCGCGGCGAAGACGCCGGCGGCCCACAAGATCCTGTCCCGGATGGCCGACGTGGGCCTGGGCTACCTCACCCTCGGCCAGCCGCTCACCACGCTCTCCGGCGGCGAACGCCAGCGCCTCAAGCTGGCCACGCGCATGGCCGAGAAGGGCGGCATCTACGTCCTCGACGAGCCCACCTCCGGCCTGCACCTCGCCGATGTCGAGCAGTTGCTCGGCCTGCTCGATCGACTCGTCGACGCCGGCACGTCGGTCATCGTCATCGCGCACCACCAGGCGGTCATGGCGCACGCCGACTGGATCATCGACCTCGGCCCCGGCGCCGGCCACGACGGCGGCAGGGTCGTGTTCGAGGGCACGCCCGCCGACCTCGTTGCCGCCCGCTCTTCCCTCACCGGCGAGCACCTGGCGGCCTACGTGGGCGCCTGATGGAGGCCCTGGCGACGCCCCCGGACCGAACCGGTCCCTGAAGAGACTCCAGGCTCACGCGGCGCGATGCAGGGACCGTTCGGGGCTCGCATCGACTCCGGCATCGTCCCCGCCCCCACCGATCTCGGCGAAGGAGAACCATGCACCGGACCACGCACCTCGACGCCACCACCCCACGCGGCACGGTGCTCCCCAACACGCTCTTCCGGAACGATGCCGGGAGCGACCGGCTCGCCGTGCTCTTCCCCGGCCTCGGCTACCGGGCCACCATGCCGCTGCTCCATTACACCCAGCGAGCCCTCCAGGAGCGCGGCGTCGATATCTTGCGCCTCGACCTCGCGTACGATCTCGATCCCGGCTTCCCACGGGAAGATCCCTCCGCCCGGCGTGCTTGGATCCGCGACGATGCGCTCAGCGCGTACCATGCAGCCACCCGACAGGGCGCGTACCGGGACGTGATCCTCGTCGGCAAGTCGATCGGGACGCTCGCCCTCGCCGATATCCTCGCCGATATCCCCACGGACATCGCCACTGCCGAGCCGCCGCCAGGCACGCCCGCCTGCGTATGGCTGACGCCCCTGCTGAACGATGTCTCGTTGCTCGACACCGTCCGCCGCCGGCTGCCCCCGTCGCTGTTCGTGATCGGCACAGCGGACCCCCTGTACGACCGGTCGCGGGTGGACGAACTCGCTGCGCTCACCGGGCGCCGACGCGTGGTCGTCGAAGGTGCCGATCACAGCCTCGAGGTCCCGGGGGACATGGCGAAGACCCTCCAGGCCATGCAGGCGTATCTCTCGGCGCTCGACGGCTTCCTGGCGAACCTCGAGACGAACGCCTAGCGCGCCGCCGTACGGGGTGGCGAAGCGCGCCCTGCCCACTCCCCCGGCGCTCTCCGATCATGCGGCAACGATCGCGGACCGGGGGACGCGGCCGAACCGTCAGCGCTTCCACAGGTCCGCGATGATGGACACGAACCGCAGCTCGCCGTGAGCATTGCGCGGACCCGAGCGCCACGAACGGAAGGTCGGCCCGTCCGCAGGGTCCCACGGCCGGTGATGGAAGCGCCCGTGCTCGTCGCAATGCTCCAGAAGCTCGACGTCGAAACCGGCGCTCCCGAACACCTCCGTGAACAGCCGGTGATCGTACAGCACCCTGTGATCCGCCGCCGGGTGATCGGCCGGACCCGGCCCGCCCACCTGCACCAGCCGCCGATACGGGGGATCGCGGAAATTGCCGTCGGGAACGGCGCACCGTAGATATCCTCCCGGCTCCAGGAACTCGAAGCACAGCGCCGCTGCGCGGCGTCCCTCCTCCAGCGTCAGGTGCTCCCAGACGTGCTCGCACAGGAACGCGGAAGCGAGCCGGCTCGAGAAGCTCGCAACGAAGTCCGAACGCTTCAAGAGGTCGAGATCCTCTCTCTGCGTCGCGATCCATCCCGGATAGCGCTGCTCGCCCGCGCCGATGATCACTCGCACCGACGCCCCCGGAAGGACCCCGCTCAGATCCACCATGCGCCCGAGCCTACCGGCTTCCCGCCCGAAGCCGCATCGGAATCCTATGCGCGCCGGGTGCTCAACTCCGGCAGGCGCGTCCCCAATCGATGACGCGCGTGAGCAAGTCGGCCGCCGCTTCGAGCCCGGCCCGGTCCTCTTCGTCGAACGTCGCGACCTCGTCGCTGTCGAGATCGAGCACCGCCGTCACGGCGCCACGACCGTCGACGATCGGCACCACGATCTCCGACCGCGAGCGGGGGTCGCAGGCGATGTGCCCCGGGAAGGCGTGCACGTCCGGCACCACCTGGCTGGCGCGCTGCGCGACCGCGGCGCCGCACACTCCGGCACCGATGGCGATCCGCACGCACGCGGGCCGACCCTGGAAGGGCCCGACGACCAGCTCGCCGTCGCGCAACAGGTAGAAGCCGGCCCAGTTGAGCCCCGGCAGCCACTCGTAGATCGCCGCCGCGGCGTTGGCCAGGTTCGCGAGCCAATCCGACTCGCCCTCCAGGAGGCCCGTCAGCCGTTCCAGCAACTCCGAATAGCGTGCAGCCTTCGTCTGCGCCGCGCTTGCATCGTCGGGACCGTGGATGTCCGCCATGGACACCAGCCTACCGGTAGGCAGGGGCGCGCGCCGCCCAGCCGGCGACCCCGCCCGACCGGCGACCCCGCCCCGTGTCCGAGATGGGCGCCGTTCCATGCCCCGGCCCGGAGCCGGTGGCGTAACCTTGAAGGGTTGAAAAGGCCCCAGGGGCCGGATCGAACGAGACGATCGCGCGGGTGCCGGCGGTCCCGGCCGCGCGCGGCAATCGAGGAGCGGAGCCCATCATGGACGACACCAACACTCCGAGGATCATCTACACCAAGGTCGACGAAGCGCCGGGCCTGGCGACGTACTCGCTGTTGCCGATCGTGGAAGCGTTCGCGAAGGCCGCCGACGTTGCTGTCGAGACCCGCGACATCTCGCTGTCCGGGCGCATGCTGGCCGCCTTCCCAGAGGTTCTGGGCGAGGAGCAGCGCGTCGACGACGAGCTGGCCTACCTCGGGCGGCTGGCGGAGACGCCGGTGGCGAACATCATCAAGCTGCCCAACATCAGCGCCTCCCTGCCGCAGCTGAAGGCGGCCATCGCGGAGCTCCAGGCCAGGGGTTACGCCCTGCCCGACTACCCCGACGAGCCCGCCACCGACGCCGAGCGCGATGCGCGCGAGCGCTATGACCGCGTCAAGGGAAGCGCCGTCAACCCGGTGCTGCGGCAGGGCAACTCCGATCGCCGTGCCCCCGCCTCGGTGAAGGCCTACGCCCGCAAGCACCCGCACTCCATGGGCGCGTGGAGCGCCGACTCGAAGTCCCACGTGGCGACCATGAGCTCGGGCGACCTGCGCGGCACCGAGGTGTCCGGCACGGTCGCCGCGGCCGACGCAGGCGAGGCCCGGATCGAGCTGGTCGAGGCGGGCGGCCGCACCACCGTTCTCAAGGATCGGCTGCCGCTCGACGCCGGCACGGTGATCGACGCCGCCGTGATGAGCCGCGCCGCGCTGCGCGCGTTCGTGGCCGAGCAGATCGCGGACGCCAAGCGTCAGGGCGTGCTCTTCTCCGTGCATCTGAAGGCCACCATGATGAAGGTCTCCGATCCGATCATCTTCGGCCACGTCGTGGAGGTGTTCTTCGCCGACGTCTTCGACAAGCATGCCGCCACCTTCCGTGAGCTGGGCGTCAACCCCAACAACGGCCTCGCCGCGCTCTACAGCGCCATCGCAGGCCTGCCCGAGGCACAGCGGCGCGAGATCGAGGCCGACCTCGACGCGGCACTGGCCGCGGGTCCCGACATGGCGATGGTCGACTCGGACAAGGGCATCACCAACCTCCACGTGCCCAGCGACGTCATCGTCGATGCCTCGATGCCGGCGGCCATCCGTACCTCGGGGCAGATGTGGGGTCCGGACGGCAGGCAGCACGACACCAAGTTCGTCATCCCCGACAGCGCCTACGCCGGCGTGTACCAGGCCGTGATCGACGACTGCAAGGACAACGGCGCCTTCGACCCGCGCACCATGGGCAGCGTGCCCAACGTGGGACTGATGGCGCAGAAGGCCGAGGAGTACGGCTCGCACGACAAGACCTTCGAGGCGCCAGCTGCCGGCACCATCCGGGTGGTGTCGGCCGCGGGCACGACGCTCCTGGAACGGGACGTCGAGGCAGGCGACGTCTGGCGCATGTGCACCGTGACCGACGCCGCAGTGCGCGACTGGGTCAAGCTCGCCGTGACGCGCGCGCGCGCCAGCGACACACCGGCGGTGTTCTGGCTCGACGCGAAGCGCCCGCACGACGCGCAGCTCATCGCCAAGGTCGAGCGCTACCTCCCGGATCACGACACCACCGGCCTCGACCTTCAAGTGCTGGCACCGGATCAGGCCACGCTCCTGTCCTGCCGGCGGCTGCGCCAGGGTCTCGACACCATCTCGGTGACCGGCAACGTGCTGCGCGACTACCTCACCGACCTCTTCCCCATCCTGGAGGTCGGTACCAGCGCCAAGATGCTCTCCATCGTGCCGCTCATGGCGGGTGGCGGGCTGTTCGAGACCGGAGCCGGCGGCTCCGCGCCGAAGCACGTCCAGCAGTTCGTCGCCGAGGGGCACCTGCGCTGGGATTCGCTGGGCGAGTTCCTGGCGCTGGCCGCTTCGCTGGAGCACCTCAGCGGCGCCTCCGGCAACCCGACCGCACAGATCCTGGCCGACACGCTCGACCGCGCCACCGCCAGCGTGCTCGAGAATAACAAGGCGCCGTCGCGCAAGGTCGGCGAGATCGACAACCGGGGCGGCCACTTCTACCTGGCCCTGTACTGGGCCCGGGAGCTGGCGGGCCAGCGCGACGACCCCGGGCTGGCGGCACGCTTCGCCGGTCTCGCGGAGTCGCTGGCCGCGAATGAGACGACGATCGCCGCTGAGCTGCTCGCGGCCCAGGGAGCGCCCGTCGATCTGGGCGGCTACTACATGCCGGACGACGCCCTGGCGACGCGGGCGATGCGGCCGAGCCCCACCTTCAACCGCCTGTTGGAGGCATTCGCAGGCTGAGGCCCAGCCAACGACAGCGACGGCATCGCGGCGGCGCGGGTGAGCACAGCCCGCGCCGCCGCGATGCATAGACAAACCGCCCACTCCCCCTCTCGCAGCGGTACCGTGACGGAAAAGCAACCTGCACCTGCGAGAGGAACGGTACCCGCATGGCATCGAAAGCACGCACGGTCAGGGCGCCCCGAGGCGTCGAGCGCACCTGCAAGGGCTGGCAGCAGGAGGCGGCCCTGCGGATGCTCATGAACAACCTCGACCCGGATGTCGCCGAGAACCCGGACGAGCTCGTGGTCTACGGCGGCAGCGGTCGCGCCGCCCGCAGTTGGGAGGCGTTCGACGTCATCGTCGCCACCCTGAAGCGTCTCGAGAACGACGAGACGCTGCTCATCCAGTCGGGCAAACCCGTCGGGGTGTTCCGCACCCACGAGATGGCCCCCAGAGTGCTCATCGCCAACGCCCTGCTGGTCCCGGCCTGGGCTACCTGGGAGGAGTTCCGCAAGCTCGAAGCGGCGGGCCTCACCATGTTCGGGCAGATGACCGCCGGCTCCTGGATCTACATCGGCACCCAGGGGATCCTGCAGGGAACCTTCGAGACCTTCGCCGAGGCCGCCAGCCAGCACTTCGGCGGCGACCTGGCCGGGCGCTGGACGCTGACCGCGGGTTGTGGAGGGATGGGCGGCGCGCAGCCGCTCGCCGTCACCATGAACGGCGGCGTGTGCCTGATCGTCGATGTCGACCCCGAGCACCTCGAGCGCCGCGTCCGCAACCGTTACCTGGACGAGATCGCCGACGACCTGGACGACGCGCTGGCCAGGGTCGAGCGCGCCGTGGACGCGCGCGAAGGCCGCTCGATCGGCCTGGTGGGCAACGCTGCGGAGGTGTTCCCGGAGCTGGTGCGGCGCGGCCGCGTTCCCGACCTCACGACCGACCAGACGTCGGCCCACGACGCCCTCAACGGCTACGTGCCGGCGGGGCTGACGCTGCGCGAGGCCGCGGCGCTGCGATCAAACGACCCGGACGCCTACGTCGCCCGCGCCGGCGCCAGCATGGCCGAGCACGTTCGCGCCATGCTCGCGCTGCAGGAGCGGGGATCGGTCGTCTTCGACTACGGCAACAACCTCCGCCAGCAGGCCAAGGACGCCGGGGTGGAGGACGCCTTCGCCTTCCCCGGCTTCGTGCCCGCCTTCGTCCGTCCGCTGTTCTGCGAAGGCAAGGGCCCGTTCCGCTGGGCCGCGCTGTCCGGCGACCCCGCCGATATCGACCGCATCGACCGGGCCATCCTGGAGGCGTTCGCCGACGACGAGCGGCTGACGCGCTGGATCCGCATGGCGGGCGAACGGGTGGCGTTCCAGGGTCTGCCGGCACGGATCTGCTGGCTCGGGTACGGCGACCGAGCCAGGCTGGGCGCCATCATGAACGACCTGGTGGCCTCGGGTGAGGTGAGCGCGCCCATCGTCATCGGCCGCGACCATCTCGACAGCGGCTCGGTGGCGTCGCCCAACCGCGAGACGGAGGCCATGCGCGACGGCAGCGACGCCATCGCCGACTGGCCCATCCTCAACGCACTGCTCAACACCGCAGCGGGCGCGAGCTGGGTGTCGGTCCACCACGGTGGCGGCGTGGGGATCGGCTACGCCCTCCACGCCGGCATGGTGGTGGTGGCCGACGGCACGCCGGAAGCCGCCGAGCGGCTGGAGCGCGTCCTGACCACCGACCCCGGCAGCGGCGTGATGCGTCACGCCGACGCAGGCTACCCGGAAGCACTGCGCACGGCCCGCGAGAAGGGCATCGACCTGCCGATGCTCCCCCCCGACGAGCCGTGACCGACCCCGAACGGACGGCGGCGACCCTGCTGGTGCGCCACGCCGACGAGCTGGTGACGCTGGCGGGCCACGGCGCCGCGCCTCTCACCGGCGCTGCCCTCGGCGAGCTCGGTGTGATCCAGGACGGCGCCGTTGCGACGGCCGGTGACAGGATCGTCGCCGTCGGCCCCAGCGACCTCGTCGAGCGCTCCGTGACGCTGGCCGACGACGCCCGGGTCGTCGACGCGCACGGCAAGACCGTGTTGCCGGGCTTCGTGGACCCACACACCCACCTGGTGTACGCCGGCACGCGCGAGCGCGAGTTCCCGCTGCGTCTGGCCGGCGCATCCTACCTGGAGATCCTGCACGCCGGCGGCGGCATCCTGAACACCGTCGCCGCCACCCGCGCGGCCGACGAAGCCACCCTGGCACAGCGCACGCGCGAGCGTCTCGACACCGCACTGCGTCACGGCACCACCACGCTGGAGATCAAGAGTGGCTACGGCCTGGACACCGCCACCGAGCTGCGGCAGCTCAGCGCGGCGCAGCGCGCCGGGCGCGGTCACGCGGTGCGGACGGTGACCACCTTCATGGGCGCGCACGCCTTCCCGCCCGAGTTCCGCGACGCCCCAGAGCGCTACCTCGACCTCATCGTCGAGGCGATGATCCCGGCGGTGGCGCACGGGGGCCTGGCTACCTTCTGCGACGTGTTCTGCGAGGAAGGCGTGTTCGACGTGGCGCAGTCGCGTCGCATCCTCGAAGCCGGCCGCGCCGCCGGGTTGCGGCCCAAACTGCACGCCGACGAGCTGGCGAGCTCGGGCGGCGCGGAGCTGGCGGCCGAGCTCGGCGCCGTCTCGGCCGACCACCTCGTCTACGCCTCGGATGCCGGCCTCGCGGCGATGGCGGCCGCGGGCGTGGTCGCCGTGCTCCTCCCCGGCACCACCTTCAGTCTGATGGGGAGCCACTACGCGCCCGCCCGCCGCATGATCGACGCCGGCGTGCCGGTGGCGCTCGCCACCGACGCCAACCCGGGCTCGAGCCCGACGGAGTCGATGCAGATCATCGTCAACCTGGCATGCCTGCAGCTCAAGCTCTCCCCTTCCGAGGCGATCGCCGCCGCCACGCTCAACGCCGCACACGCCCTGGGCCTGGCGCACGAGGTCGGGTCCCTCGAGGTCGGGAAGCGCGCCGACCTGCTGGTGGTCGACGCCCCCAGCCACACCTACCTCGCCTACCACTACGGCACCAACCTGGCCGAACGCGTGATCGCAGGGGGACGCGTGGCCTGGCAACGGAACGGCCCCCGGAGTGAGGATCGACCATGAGCGAGCGCTACCCCGCCGACCTCGCGCCCACCGGCGTCGCCACCTTCTTCAAGGCGCCGCTGGTCGAGCGCTTCGAGGACTGCGCCGGCACGATCGCCGTACTCGGCGTGCCGCACGACCTGGGGGTGGGCTACCGGCCCGGCGCCCGCTTCGGACCCCGCGCCGTGCGCGAGGCCTCCACCCGGCTCGGCCCCCTCTCCCCCGACGGCATCTTCGACATCGACCGAGACCGCCGGGTGCTCACCGGGAAGCGTGTGGTGGACGCCGGTGATGTGGACGTGCTGCGCAGCCGGCCGGGCCCCACACTGGAGGCGGTGGAGGCGAGCGTGGCGGCGCTGGTGCGTGCCGGCGCCTTCCCTGTGCTGATCGGCGGCGATCACTCCGCCACCGGGCCGGCCGTGCGCGCGCTTGCCGGGCAGGGTCCGCTGTGCGTGCTCCAGATCGACGCCCACCTCGATGCGACCGACGAGGTGATGGGCAGCCGGGACACCAGCAGCAGCCCCATGCGACGTGCGGCCGAAGTCCCCGCGGTGACGCGCATCCTGCAGGTCGGCATCCGCGGGGCACGGACCTCGCAGGCGACCTACCGTGAGGCCCGAGCGCGCGGCAACCTGGTGCTCACGACCGACGCCGTGCGCACGCCCCAGGGATGGAAGATGCTTCTGGACGCGCTGGACGCCTGCGATCGTTGCTACCTCACGCTCGACATGGACGCCTTCGATCCCGCGGTCGCGCCCGGCGTATCGTCGCCCGAGCCGGGCGGCTTCGACTACCCCGAGGTGCGGCGCCTGCTGCACGAGGTCGTCGCGCGCACGGCGATCGTCGGCTTCGACGTGATGGAGACCAATCCGCTGGTCGACGGCAGCGGCGCCACCGCCTACCTGGCGGCCGTGGCCACGCTCGACCTGCTGGGCGCGATCTTCCTGTGAGCGCCGGCGCTGCGGCCTGTCGCCGGCCGGCGCCGGCCGGCCGCTCGCGACGGGACGCGCCGGCGGCGTTGCCGCCAACATGACGCCGTGGCCCTTCGAACGGTACTCAGGCACGCATCCCTTACAATGCGTCCGTTGTGAACGATCCCTGGGGGCTGAGCGTCCTGGGCCCGGCCATGCTCCAACGAGCCGGGCGCCCGAAGGAGACGCTGGAGCGGAAGGCCGCGGCGTTGCTCGCCTACGTGGCGATCACCGGTCCGACGCCGCGCGCCACCATCGCCGGGCTGCTGTGGCCCAACGTGGTGGACGCCCGCGCCCGGAACAATCTGCGCCAACTGTTGCACCGCCTGCGCGTGTTCGAGGACCTCCTCGAAACGGACGGCGACCTTCGCTTGGGAGCCGTCACGACCGACGTCAGCGAGCTCCAGGCCCTGCACGCCGAGGCGCGCAGTGACGTCATCGCGCAGCGCTGGGCCCCGCAGACGCCGACGCTGCTGGAGGGCCACAGCTACGACGACTGTCCGGATCTGGCTGAGTGGGTGATCGCCGAGCGCGAGCGCCTGTTGGAGATCGTGCGGCGCTCGCTGGAAGCGGAAGCCGAGCGCTTGGAAGGCGCCGGCGAGCTCCGGCGCGCCCTGCGCCTGGCGCAGCAGCTCTCGACGCTCGACCCGCTGTCGGAAGCGAACTACCGGAAGGTCATGCGGCTGCACTATCTCGCCGGCGATCGCGGGCAGGCCATGGCCACCTACCGACGCTGTCGCGAGGTGCTGCTCGAGACCTTCGGGCTCGAACCGCTGCCGGACACCGTCGAGCTGGCCAGGGCCATCGACAGCGGCGCCGTGACCGCGCCGCAACCGCCCCCGGCGCGTGCGCTGCCCGTGGCGCTGTTGCGCCCGCCGCGACTGGTCGGGCGCGACGCGGCGTGGCAGGCGCTCGAGGCAGCCTGGGGCCGCGTGAAGACCCTCGTCGTCATCGGCGAACCCGGCATCGGTAAGTCCCATCTGATCCATGACTTCGCCGCCGGCAAGGGGGAGGTGCTCGTCACGCGCGGCATGCCGGGCGACCGGAACGTCCCCTACGCCAGCAAGGCCCGCTCCCTGAACGCACTCCTGCACGAGAATCCCGACTACGCCGACGAGCCCTGGATCCGCGACGAGCTGGCCCGCATCCTGCCGGAGCGCTTCCCCCGCCCCGACGGTCAGTCGCCGATCGTCGACGAGCCACAGAAGCTGCGGCTGTTCGAGGCCGCCGCCCGGGTCCTCGCCAATGCGCTGGAGGGCAAGGCCGTGCTCGTGAACGAGGACCTGCACTTCTGGGACGACGCCAGCTTCGAGATGGGCACCTACTTCATCTCCCGTTTCTCCGATTCGGCGGTCCATGCCATCGCCTCGGTCCGTCCGGGTGAGCTCGACGGCACCCGGGAACACGTGCTGAGCAGTGCCGCCGAGAGCGGACTGGCCGAGATCGTGACGCTCCGGCCGCTAGGGCTCGAGCAGATCGAGGGGCTCATCCAAGGCACCGGCATGACGGGCACCGCTCCCCCCGCCGACGTGGTCCTGCGGGTATCGGGCGGGAACCCGTTCTACGCGCTGGAACTCCTGCGCACCGCGTGGCAGGACGCCGCACGAGACGGCGGCGGCGCAGACCCCTTGCCCAGGAGTGCGGCCGGCGTGCTCGCGGGCCGTATCCGCCGCCTGTCCCGCCCTGCCGCGGACGTGCTCCGCGTGAAGGCGATGGCGGGCACCGCGTTCTCGACCGAGCTCGCCGCCGCGGTCCTGGAGCTGCCCGCCGCCACGCTGCGCACCGCCGTCGCCGAGCTCGAACTCCACCGCCTGCTGCACCACGGCGAGCTCGCCCACGAGCTCATCGCCGACGCCATCGCGGACCGTACGCCTCCCGAGGCCGCCCGCCTCTGGCACCGGCGACTCGCCACCGCCCTCGAGGCCTTCGACGCCGCCCCGGCGGTGATCGCAGGGCAGTTCCTGTCCGCCTGGGAACCGGCCGCCGCCTTCCCTCATCTGCTCCGAGCCGGCGACGGCGCGCGCGCCGTGTTCGTGCTGGAGGACGCCGAGCGCTGGTATCTGCTGGCGCTGTGGGCGGCTGCGGACGTCGACGGCCGCAGCCAGGCGCTCGTCCGATTGGACGACGTGACGACGCAGCGTGGGCGTGCCGACGAGGCCGCCGGCTTCCTGGAGGAGCTCGAGCGCATCGCCGCCGTCGAGCAGGACCCCGTCCTGCTGGTCGAGAGCGCGCTGCGCCGGGCGCGCTGGGCCACGGAACGCGGGGACCACCCGGTCGCCGCCCGCAAGGCCCGTCAGGCGCTCGACGACGCCCTCCATCTCGGGGACGCCGAACGCATCGATCGGGCCCGCCTGGCGCTCGGCGACCTCGCGTATCTCTCGGGAGCCTACACCGAGGCCCAGGCCACCTTCCTCGAGGTCACCCGTTCAGGGCACGAGGCGCGTCGCCTACGAGCCTTCCAACGCCTGGGCGCGCTCGAGGCGATGCGGGGCGACGTGGACGCAGCGTTCGAGCACCACCGTGAAGCCCTCATACTGGCCCGCAGCCTGCACGACATTCCGCTGATCGCGACGCTGCTCAACAGTCTCGGCGCCGACCGCGAGCGCAGGGGGGCGTACCTGGAGGCCATCGAGCACTTCACCGAGGCCGCGGACGTCGCGCTGCGCGCCGCCGATCGGCGCACCGGCGGCATCGCCCTGTCCAACGCGGCGCTGACCGAGGTGAGCCGCGGTGCGCTGGCCGCCGCACTGGCTCGTGCCGAGCGCGCACTGGCGGTCTCCACCCCGCTCGGGGCCGATCGCTCGGCGGCGATGGCCCATTTCGCGCACGGCTACGCGTTGCGACGGCTCGGTCTTGTCGGGCCGGCGCGCGAGGCGCTGCGCGAGGCCGCGCGCCTGCGGGAAGCCGCGGCGGACGTGCGGGGCGCCTTGGTGGCACGCTTCAATCTCGCCGCCATCGACCTCGAGGTCGCCCCGGCGGACGCAGCGGGAGCCGCGACGGCCGGGGTGGAGGACGTCCTGGCCGAGCTGGCGGAGCTGAACCTGCCGCAGTTCTACGCCTGGTGCCTCCTCGAGCTGGCGTTCCTGGCCGACGACGCCGATACCGTCCGGCAACGGGTCGAGCAGGCCATGGCGCTGGACGACGGCGACCACCTGCGCCTCGCCGCCGACGTGGCCGCCCTGCGCGCCGCGATCCTGGACAACGGGCGCGGCGCCGCCGCCGCGCTGCGACCACAACTGCTGGCGCGCGCCGAGGCGCATCCGGTCCTCGAGACGAGCCTGGCCTACCTGCTCCTGGCCGACACGGCTCCCTCCGATGACGAGCGCGACGCCCTGCACCGGCGCGCCGACGCGCGCCTCGCGCAGGAGGTCGGCGACCTCGGCGACGACACACAGAGAAGCCGCAGGACCTACCTGGCGCGTCGTCGCCCGACCTCCGAGTGAACCGATCGATCCCCGGGCACGACACGACTGTGGCGCTCCTTCCCCGCCGGCGGGCGCAATCCTGAGCTTGACACTCTGGATTGTGCGCCGCTAGACTCTGCGTATACCCGAGCCAACCACTCGGGTATATTGGCGGCGCCCCTGCGCGCTGACCCGACGGCAGCGGACCGTGCCGTCACCCCGCGACAAAGGAACGGGGCCCTCGGGGCCGCCGCCTTCGAAAGGATCGCCACCCATGGCCTCGCCCTCCCCGCGCCGCCTGCGGCCGCTGCCTGATCTCCACGCCCTCGTCGTCACCTGCGCGCTGGCCCTCGCCCTCGCCGCGGGCTGGGCGCAGTCCGCGCCGACGACCGTGCCGTCCCAGCTCGTCGACTCGTTCCGCCTCGATGCGCGCGGCCGCGCCGCGGCCAGCCTGGCGGCGGACGGTCGCCGGGACGATGCCCGCCTGCAACTCGAGCGCGCCAGCCAGGGTCCGGTGGCCGCGCTGGCCGGGAGTCCCGCGACCGAACCGCTGCGCAGCGCGTTCGAACGCCTTCGTAACGCCATCGACGACGGCGACGTTCGCGCCGCCCGAACCGCGGCCGATCGCCTCAGCAGCGCCGTGAACGGGCTCGCCGGGCGCGGACGCGACGACGTCGGCGCTTTCCGCAGCGCTCTCGTGGCGCTGGTCCGCGAAGCCGGCCGGGAAGGGCTGGAAGCCGCCGACCAGCCGGCGGGCACAGCCACCGCCATCGAGCCCGGCGCCTACGCGTCGGCGCTGGCGGCCGTGGCCGTCGACCAGGCGCAGCGCTCCTCGCTGGGCGGCACGGTCCGCGACGCCCTGCTGACCCTCGGCAGCGCCCTCGGCGCCGAGGCGGTGAGCGCGGCCACCGTTCGCTCCGCCACCGACAACGCCCTCGCCGCCCTGGGCGCCCCACCCGGCGCAGCCGACACCGCGCGCCTGCTACAGACCATCGAGGTCGACCTGGACCGCGCCGTGGCGCGCTACCGCGCAGGCGACACCGCCGGCACGGGCGAGGCGCTCATCGATGCCTACCTGGAGAACTTCGAGGACCTCGAACCCCCGCTCGCGGCCGCCGCCCCCGATCTCGAACGGCGGCTCGAGCACACCCTCCGCGACCAGCTACGGGCACTGGTGGCGCAGGGCGTCCCGACCGACCGCTTCGCGGCCGCCGTGCAGAGCGCCCGTGCCGATCTCGAGCGCGCCCGGAAGGTGCTCGAGTGACGCCTCCGGTCGAGGCGCACATGGAGGCGCCCATGCCGGCGGCGGTACGGGGCCCTGCGGCACGGGGCCTTGCGGCACGGGGTCTTGCGGCGCGGCGGCCGCGCGCCGCGTGGCGCCCGCCGGTCCTGCTCGTGCTCGCCGCGATGGCGGCGGCGTTGCTCGCCCTCGCTCCCCAGGCGCGGGCTCAGCAGAAGGTCGACGTCGCCGCCGAGCTCCACACCGCCCACGACATGGTCGCTCGAAGCCTGCGGCTGTACCGTACCGGCCACGCCGATGAGGCCTACCGGCTCTCGCGCTCGGCCTACCTCGACCACTTCGAGTACGCCGAGCCCAAGCTGAGGGTGCTCGATCCCGACCTGATCCTCGATACCGAGTTCCTGTTCGCCAATCTCCGCAACGGCATGAAGGCCGGCGCACCGATGGGCGAGATCGATGCGGCCGCGGCCAAGATCTATGCCGACCTGCTGCGCGCCGAGACGGTGGTGAGCGGCACCGGCGCGCTCGCGCCCACGCTGGCCGCCGGCGGGAGCTTCTTCATCCTCTTCCGCGAGGGGTTGGAGGTCGTCCTGCTGCTGGGCTCCATCCTGGCCTACCTGCGCAGCACGCGCAACGACCGACTCGCGCCCGGCGTGTGGTACGGCCTGGCGGCCGCACTGGTCGCCACCGGGTTGACCTACGTCGCGGCGTCCACCGTGCTGCGCGTGGCGCCCGCCTCACGCGAGCTGCTCTCGGGCATCACCAGCGTGGTGGCGGTGGCGATCCTGTTCTACCTCAGCTTCTGGATGCTGCAGCAGAGCGACCGGCGACGCCACATGGAGTTCATGCGGGCGCGGCTCGGCCACGCCGTGCAGCGCGGCAGCCTGCTCGCCGTCGCCGCAGCCGCCTTCGCCAGCGTCTACCGCGAGGGGTTCGAGACGGTGCTGCTCTACCAGGCGCTGGTCGGCGTCAGCGGCCCCGTGATGGGGTACCTGTGGCTCGGCCTGGCGGTCGGCGCCGTCGCCCTCGCGCTGGTGGCCTTCGTCATCCTGCGCCTGCAACGGAAGCTGCCGCTGCAGGTGTTCTTCCGGGTCGCCGTCACCATCACCGCGCTGCTGGCCGTCGCCTTCGCGGGCAACGCCGCGCGCGCGCTGCAAGGGGCCGGCTGGCTGCCGATCACCAACCTGCTGGGCACGCTGCCGCGCCTGAACCCCAGCCTCGCCGCCCTCACCGGCTTCCACCCCACCCTCGAAACGGTGCTGACCCAGGCCTGCCTGATCGGCGTCTATGCGATCGGGATGGTAGCATTCGTGCTGCGTCGGGGCCGGCTCGCACGCAAGAGCGCCGGCAGTGCGGCGGGCGAGCCGTCCTCCGGCTGACGGCCGCCGCCCGCAGCGCGGGCGCGGCCCGTGCCGCCGGTCCTCGGACTCCCCGACAGCCGCCGGCTGCATCGCCGGCCCGCTCCGACGCCAAGGCCATGAGCATCCCGACCCCTCCGCCGCCGCAGAGCGCCGTCCGCATCGGCATCGATGTCGGTGGGACCTTCACCAAGGGCGTCGCCCTCGATGCCGTCAGCGGGGAGATCTTCTCGCGCGCCCGGGTGGCGACCACGCACCGGGCCGCCGAGGGCGTGGTGGCGGGCGTGCTACGGGTGCTCGAGGAGCTGCTCGTCACGCTCCCTCCCGGCAAGCCCGTGGCCCTGGTAGCCCACGCCACCACGCAGGCCACCAACGCGCTGCTCGAAGGCGACATGGCGCACGTGGGTCTGTTGGCGCTGGGACCCGCCGCCGAGGAACGCCTGATCCGCCGCCGCACGCAGCTCAGCGAGCTGCGCCTGGCCGGCGGACGCCCCCTGGCGTTGAGCTGGGCCTTCGTCCCCTCCGACGCCCCGGACGTCGACGAACGGGTGCGGGCCGTGGCGGCGGCGTGGCGGGTCGAAGGGGTCGAGTCGGCGGCCGTCAGCCAGGCCTTCGCCGTCGACGACCCTGCCCTCGAGCGCCACGCTGCCGCGCTGCTGCGGGAGGCCGGGTTGCCCGCCACCGGTGGCTCGGAGTTGACGGGCGTCTACGGCCTCGAGATGCGCTCGAGCACGGCCGCGATCAACGCCTCCATCCTGCCCACCATGCTGCGCACGGCCGAGCACGTCGAGCGGGCGCTGGAACGCACCCTCCCCGGCGTGCCCCTGCTGGTGGTGCGGGGCGACGGCGGCGCGGTCGACCTGCAGGGGTTGCGCGAGGCGCCCATCCACACCGTGGTCAGCGGCCCCGCCGCTTCGCTGGCGGGCGCCATCCTGTACCACGGCGTGACCGACGGCATCCTGTTCGAGGTCGGCGGAACCAGCACCAACATCGGCGCCATCAAGGCCGGCCGCCCGGTGATGAAGCACATGACGGTGATGGACTTCCCCACGGCGCTGCGTGCGGCCGACATCCGCATCGCCGGAGTGGCAGGGGGCAGCCTGCTCCGCCTGTCCAACCGGCGCATCGAGGAGGTCGGACCGCGCAGCGCCCACATCGCAGGCCTCCCCTACGCCTCGCTCGCCGACCCGGCCGCCCTGGAGGGGGCGCATCTGGAGCGCATCGCACCGCGTCCCGGAGACCCGGCCGATTACGCCGTGGTGGCGGCCGCAGGCGGCCGCTTCGCGATCACCCCGACGTGCGCCGCCAACGCCCTGGGCCGCCTACCCGCCGACGATCCCGGGCACCGTCCGGCCGAGGCCGCCCGCACGGCCCTGGCGCCGCTCGCGCGCGCCCTGGGCGCCGGCACGGACGAGCTGGCCCTGGCGATCCTGGAGGCGGGCGCCGAGAAGCTGACCCGCACCGTTCGCGCCGTCGCCGACGACCACGACCTGCGCGGCACGCGGCTGTACGGCGGCGGAGGCGCCGCCCGCGTGCTGGGCCCGGTCGTCGCCGCCCGCCTGGGCATGGACTTCGAGTGCGTCCCCGAGCCCGACATCATCTCCAGCATCGGCGCCGCGCTGACGATGATCCGGGTCGAGCGGGAGCGCAACGCCGGCATCGACGACCCCACCATCGGCGACCTGCTGCTGCGCGAGGTCGAGGGTGAAGCGGTGCGCCTCGGCGCCGACCCGGCCCGCCTCCAGTCCGAGGTGCACTACCTGCCCGAGGAGCGCTTGCTGCGCGCCGTGGCGTTCGGCGCCCACCCGGTCGACGGCCATCGCGGTGACCTCGACGACGAGGTGTTGCGTACGCTCGCGCGCCAGCAGCTCGGCGGGGGCCCATGTGAGCTTCGCTACCGCAGCCCGGCGCTGGTGGTGCTCAGCGCCGAACGCCTGGAACGTAGGCTGTTCTCCCGCGTCCTGCGGCACCCGGTGGTGGCGATGGACCGTCGCGGCGCCCGCCTGCTCGAGCTCGACGACGCCACCACCCTGACCGGCACTCCGGGGGAGGTGCTGGCGGCGCTGGAGGCGCGGCTCGACGGCGGCACCGCGCCCCAGGCGCACGCCGTGACGCCGCGCCGGCTCATCGACTGCGGCCACTTGAGCGATCCCGAGGCGCTGCGGCGCTTCCTTCGCGGCGCCTTCCGGCTCGAGACCCAGGTGGCGCTGGTCCTGAAGGGGAGTTGAGGAGGAGAGCATGCTGTACCGACGCCAGCGCCACTTCCCCGCCTACCTGGCGGCACTGATCACCGCTGTGGTGGTCGTCCCCCTGGCCTTCTTGCTGGGTCGCGGCACGGCACCGAGCCCGAGCCTCGCCACCCAGCTCACGCCCTCGATCTACGCCGTGCAACACGCGCAGGGAACGCTCGACGTGGTGGACCTCGAGTATGCCCGGGCGGCAGCCGATGGCACCGCAGCCCAGCCTGGAGTCAGCCTCACGGCCGCCAAGGACGCCGCCACACGCGGCCTCGACGACCTCGACCAGGCCACCGACCTCGCCCGCCTCTACCCCGATCGCGCCCGTCAGGCACGCGCCGACTTCGAAGCGCTCCTGCGCGCCATCGACCGGCACAGCGCGGTCGAGGAGGTCAAGACCCTCACCGGCGCGCTGCGCGCCGACCTGGCGGCCCTCGTCCCGGCCCTGTGAGCCCGCCCTCCCGGGCACCGGCCGAGATTGCCCCTGCGCCCGACGGCGTCGTACAATGCCGGGCGCGACGGCGTCCTGGAACGCCGCGCGGCCTGCGCCCGTAGCTCAGCTGGACAGAGCAGGGGACTCCTAAGCCCAAGGTCGAAGGTTCGAATCCTTCCGGGCGCACCATGACGACGCCGGCTGAGGTCGTCGCTAGGCGCGACGCTCAGCCAGCGTC
>CAZTTB010000031.1:0-20613 GCA_964616005.1 uncultured bacterium
CCAGGCAGTCGGTCGGCACCACGTCGAACCCCACTCCCGGCAGCAACATCACGCCCTGCGTCCTGGCCTCGGCGTCGCGCCCTGCGATCGACGCGTAGACCGGCAGCTCCCCGGTGATGTCCAGATAGTGCGTGCCCGCGCGAAGACAGCCGATCACCATCGCCGCGGCCGTATGGATGTAGGGCCCCGCGCAGTGCAGAACGACCGCTACCTCCACCAGCGCCGCGTCCATCGCGCCGGGATCATCGAGCGCGAATGTCCGGTGCTCTACGCCCAGCTCGTCCGCGAGTGCGGCCACACGCTTGGGATCGCGCCCCGCCAGTACCGGCCGCAGCCCCCGTGCTACTGCCCGCCGGGCGATCGCTTCGCCCACGAAACCCGTCGCGCCGTATAGCAGGAACTCCGATGGCATGGCGCACCCCCTTGAGACCGTGTGAGTGTGGAACCCTCTCGATGCACGTGGCACTCTGTCCTGAACCTCGAGCGGAAGAGTCACCGCGACGGGGACCCACTCCACAACTCCATCCCCTGCTAGTATTGCCACAAGTTCGAGCAGGCACAGGGATACCCGCTGGTCGGATGCAAACCGACCGGGCTCAGCGGACAGCGGGCCAGCTTCGTCCCACGGGTATGGGACCGGAAGTGGCCCTCTCCCGTGGCGGATGCGGTTTCGCTCGGGCTTCGGCGACCCACTCGCGGACCTCTAGCCCGGCCGTGAACCTGGCGAGCAGTGACGGCCCGAACGGCCTGGCGCTCGACAGCCAGGGGAACCTCTGGGTCTCCACCATCGGAGGCACGGCCGACAACCTCTTGAAGTACCACGCCACCGACCTGATGAGCACGGGAAACCCAGCCCCGGCCGTCGTGGTCTCCTTGAACAAGGATTCCTTCGCTTGGCCGCAGATCGTTTTCGACCCACCCATCGTCAACCCGTAGCACCTCGCTCGGGTTCGGCGATGGCCGCGTGGGTGCCCGTCAGGACTTCGGGCGCCCACGCGTTCTCATGGCCTTCGCCCGGCACACGTCCGACACAGGAGCCGGTACCCATGACGACGGAACGGGCCGACCACCAGGGCCGGCCCGTGAACGTGGGTGTGCAGGTGGTTCAGGGTCTGAAGACGAGGTAGCGGTCGTTGCTTTCGTCGGCGACGATCAACGCCTGGTCGGTGAGGAGGAACCCTGCCGGGTAGTAGAGCGTGCGCGCGGTCGGGGTGCCGGCTGTGTTTGTCTGGCCGTCGTCGTTCTCGGTGACGTGGGTGAAGTCGCTCTGGCCGAGCACGTGAGCGGCGCTGGCGCCGTTCGTCGTGGGGATGCCGTCGAAGATCAGGACGCGGTTGTTGCTCGCATCGGCGACGAAGAGCTGGTTGCCGTTGCTCGCGAGGAAGTACGGCTCGTTCATCCCGGTTGCGCCGGCGGCGGAGGCGTTGCTGGTCATGTCGGGCTGGCCCACGACCACGTCGGCGGGCTGGGAGTCGCTGGTGGGGAAGGTGTTCCAGATGAGGACCCGGTTGTTGTTCTGGTCGGCCACGATGAGGTGGGTGCCGTCGGACCAGACGTCGCTCGGGTAGTCCAGCGTCGCGGCGGTGGCGTTGGTGCTGTTGCTGCCGACGCCGGCGTTCGTGTAGCAGCTGGTGAGGCTGCTCTGACCGAGCACGATGTCGGGGGTGGCGCCGTTGCTGGTGGGGATGCTGTTGTAGATCAGCACCCGGTTGTTGTTGCTGTCCGCGACGATGAGCTTGCCGTTCACGGTGAAGATGCTCTCGGGCTCGTTGAGCCCCGTGGCGGTGCACGCACTGCTGCTACTGCCGAAGCCGGGCTGCCCGACCACGAGATCGGCGGGAACCTGTGTGCTGGTCGGGATCGTGTTCCAGATGAGCACGCGGCTGTTGTCGTATTCGTCCACCAGCATCTTGCCGCCCGCGGCGACGATCGTCTGCGGTCCGCCCATGCCATCGGCGGTGGAGCTGGCGGTGGACGAGGTCATGTTGGCCTGGCCAAGGACGAAGTCGGCGCTGGCGCCGTTGCTGGTGGGGATGCCGTTCGAGAACCCGAGCACCCGGTTGAAGCTGTAGTCAGGGAGGTACAGCACGCCGTTGATGAGCGCCGGGTTGCCGTAGGGGTCCCCCTCCGACGCCGCGGTCGGCGTGGCGGGCGCGGTGTTGCTGGACATGTCGGGCTGCCCGATGACCACCGAGGCGTTCTGGAAGTCGGTGAAGGTGAGGAAGGGGTAGACCAGGGTGAGGGTGCTGGTCGAGGTGCCGGCACTCGAGGTGGCGGTGACGACGATGCTGTTGCTGCCGTCGGCCAGCGTGAGCGGTGCGCTGAAGCTGCTGCTGGTGTGGGTCGTGCCGCTGACGGCGGTGCCGTTGAGCTTCACGCTGACGGCCGTGGCGGGTCCGCCGCTGAGAGTCCCCGCCAGCGTCAGGCTGCGGCTGCCCACGATGCGTTGACCGTCGGTGTTGGATGTCACGTTGACGGATACTTTGCTCGACGTCGAACAGCCGGCAAGGACCAGGGCCAATCCGAGAAGGGAGACGGTTACAAGAAGCTTCGGTCGCACCATGGTGCCTCCAGGATGGAATGTGTCGACACCGCGTCGCCCTCTTGGGGGGAAGCCCCACGAGGTTCCATTCGCTCGTTGCCGACCTCACCGGATTCTTACATTTCGCTAACGCGTCCGTGATGCCGTGCGCGACAAGCGTAGCCGTTCCGGCGCCTGCCGCTCTCGACCCCTGCCGTCCGGTTCATCGAGCCTGCCGGGCGGCGGCGGCGAGACGCGACCTCCGCGTCTCGCTCGGCGCTCCCGTCTCACGCCGACGGGTGCGCCCCTCCGAACGCCACCTCGGTCCCCACGCCCTCGCCTTCGGCTCGCTCGAGCAGATGTCCGGCCGCGATGAGGTCCTCGATCGCCAGGCCGAGCGACTTGAACAGGGTGATCTCCTCGGGCGTGCGCCGCCCTTCAGCCGTTCCCAGCAGGACCTCGCCGAGCTCGGCGACGGTTGCGTCGCCCAGCAGGCCCTCCCGCAGCGGCACCAGATAGTCCGCCGACTCGTGCTCGAGCGACTCCCGCCGGTCCGCGAAGAGCCTCGCCATGGCCACTGCGCGGCTGTCGAGCTCGCGGGCGTCGGGCTGGGAGGCGCCGACCGCGTTGACGTGCGTTCCCGGCCGGAGCCAGCTCCCCTTCAGCACCGGTTCGCGGGAAGCCGTCACGGTGCACACGATGTCCGCACCACGAACGGCCTCGGCGGCCGTGCCGAACGTGGCCACCTCGATCGGGAAGGCGGTGCGTGCCCAGGCGGCGAAGGTCTCGGCGTGCGCCGGCGTCCGGCTCCACACGCACACCCGCTCGAGCGGGCGTACCTGGGCCATGGCGTCGAGGTGCGTGCGTGCCTGCACGCCGCTGCCCAGGAGGGCCAGGGTGGTGGCATCGGGACGAGCCAACCGCTCGGTCGCCACGCCCGAGACCGCTGCGGTGCGGATGGCGGTGAGTGACGAGGCGTCGACGAGGCCGAGCAACCGTCCGTCGACCGGATCGAAGACCAGCACGGCGCCCTGGTGGGCGTCGAGCCCGCGCCCCGGGTTGTCGGGGAAGACGGTGATGACCTTGGCGCCGAGGGCGGCGGGGGTGGTGGCGTGGGCGGGCATCAACGCCAGCACGTCGTGCCCTCGCGGCAGCGGTACGACGGTGCGCAGCGGGACCTGGGCGTCGCCGCGCGACAGCGAGCGCAGGGCCGAGGCCATGAGCGGCATGCACGCCCGCATGGGGAGCAGCCGCTGCACCTGGGCGTCGTCGAGGATTCGCATGGGTCCTCCGGTCGGCGGGCGTGGGACGGCGCGCTCGTGCTCAGCGGGGCGGTCCGCGGCGGGTCGAGGCGCGCCCGCGTCGAGCGCCGTGACCCGGGGAGGTCGGTCCCCCATGCTACGTCCCGCGACGGCGCGGTGGATGGACGACAGCGGGCCGCGCCCGGCCGCGGTACCACAAGAAAGGATCAACGCCGCCGCGCGCGGGCTCGGACCCGCCGCAGGGAAGGGAGTTCCGTTGCAACGCACCATGACCGTCATCCTGTTCCTGGCCGGGGTCGGGCTCGGCGTCGTCGCGTTCCTGGAGGGCGGCTGGTCGCGTGTGGGCGCGGGGCTGACGGGCACCGGGCATCTCCTGGTGGGCGTCACCCTGCTCATCGTGGCCGCATTCGTGCTGGCCGGGCTCATCCAGGTGATGATCTCCAAGGAGACGGTGACCCGCTGGCTGGGCGAGGAGTCGGGCTGGCGCGGCTTCCTCATCGGCGGCGTGGCCGGGGCGCTCATCCCGGGCGGACCGTACGTCTACTACCCGATCGCTGTGGCGTTCCTGAGAGGCGGCGCCACCATCGGCACCATCGTGACGTTCGTGGTGGCGAAGAATCTGTGGACCTTGAGTCGGCTCCCTATCGAGGTCGCGCTGCTGGGCGTGCATGTGACCTGGGTCCGCTATCTGGTGACGTTGCTTTTCCCTCCGCTCGCCGGCGTGCTGGCCGAGGTGCTGTTCCACGGAGCCGGCCGCTGGGTGCGTGAGGGGCTTCCGGTGACCGAGAAGGGTGGCGGCGACGCAGGGGTTGGGCCGGCATGAGTGTCGCCACCGTGGTCCTGGTCGGCATGGCGCTGGTGCTGGCGGTTGTGGCCTACCGCCAGGACCCGGCCATGCCGAAGGCGGGAGCGGTGGCGGGTATGCGCATGCTGTGGGGGACGCTGCCGCTCCTGCTGGCGGCGTTCTTCCTGGCGGGGATGCTGGCCGTGGCCCTGCCGCCCGACCTCGTGCACCGCTGGCTGGCCAGCTCGTCGGGCGTGTTGGACGTGGTGATCGGCTCGGTCGCCGGCGCCGTCATCCCCGGCGGGCCCTACGTGTCGCTGCCGATCATCGCTGCGATCCACCAGGCCGGCGCCGGCCTCGCCGCCACGGTCTCGCTGGTGACCGGGTGGGCGGTGTGGAACGTGGGGTTGCTGAGCTTCGAGCTGGCGATCGTGGGCCCGCGCTTCACGTTGGTGCGGGTCGTCAGCACGCTGCTGCTACCCCCCGTAGCCGGACTGTTGACGCGCGCCTTCTTCGGCGGGTGATGCGGCGCCCACGCAGCGCGCGGCGTAGACGCGACCCCAGTAGCGCGACGGCACGGTGGCCACGACGCGAGCGCCGTCGTAGCCGGCCTCCCGCGCCAGCGCGGGCCACCGCTCGGCCGGGATCGGATGTGGGACCCACGGATTGCCGCGCGCGACGTCGTACTCCACCACGATCAGCAGCCCGCGCTCACGCAGCGACGAGCGCAGCCGTTGCAGGAGGGCCGGTTGGCCCCGGCGCGGCACGAAGTGCAGGGCGTTCGCCAGCAGCAGTCCATCCAGGGGAGGGAGGTCCAGCGGCGCCGTGAAGTCCGCCTCCACGGTGCGCAGGTCGGCGGCGTGTGCGTCGGCGAACGAGTCCAGTCGCCGCAACGCGGTGCCGTCGCGATCGACGGCGTGGATGGTGGCACCACTGCCGAGCAGGTCGGCCAGCGCCAGGGTGAACGCGCCGCTGCCGCATCCGAGATCGGCCCACACACCGGCCCGCCCGACCTGCTCGTCGGGGAGCGCTGCGCGCAGGAGATGGCGACGTTGCTCCGGCGTCATGCGAGGCCCGCGAGCCCGTAGCGCGTTGCCCGACCCTGCGACGTGTCGGCGGCACCCGGACTATGGTGGCGGGGTGTCGCGTCGGCGCCGTCGGACCGGATTCCTTCACCCGCCGAGCAGGCGGCGTGCCGGAGAGGTGGGCGGACGGTGGTAGGCGTGGAACCCGGTTCGGAACGGAGCACGGGGCAGCAGCCCCGGCTCGGCATCCCACCGGAGAGCCTGCCGCTCGCGGTGGTGGTGTTCCTCGGTGGCATCGGTGGCGGCATCGCGTTTCCCATTATCCCGATCCTCGGCGTGCAGCTCGGCCTGCCGGCGTTCCTGGTGGGCTGGATCCTCTCGGCCAACCGTGTCACCCGGCTCTTCGCCAACCCGGTCACCGGCGCGTTGATCGACCGCTTCGGAGGCAAGTGGCCGCTGACCCTCGGTCTGCTGGTCGAGGCGCTCGCCACCGCGACCTACAGCCTGGCGCTGCACACCGCCTACCCCGGCTGGCTGCTGCTGGCGGGTCGGGCGATCTGGGGGATCGGCTCCTCGGCCATCATCGTGGGCGGCGTCACCATCGCCCTCAACGCCTCGTCCGAGGCCAACCGGGGCCGCAGTACGGCGGTGGTCCGCTTGGCTCTGAGCCTCGGCTTGCCTGCGGGCATGCTTGCCGGTGGGCTGGTCGCGGGCTTCGTGAGCAACGATGCCGCCTTCCTATCGGCCGCTGCGGTCACCCTGGCGGCGGCGGCGCTGGCCTGGTGGACCGTGCCGAGCAGCGTGCCCCGGGGCCCGCTCCGGATCCAGGAGCGCGCGCCTCGGCCCGTGCTGGTGGAACGCGTGAGGAGGGCGGCGGCCACCGTCGTTCGTGCCGATCGGCGGGTGCAGGCCGTGTGGCTGGCCAATCTGCTGGTCTTCTTCTCGATCCAGGGGGTCCTGCTGGCGACCCTGGTGCTGCTCGTCCACGCGCGCGGCATAGGCATCGCAGGGCTGGGCGAGCAGCCCATGGCCGGAGCCTTGCTCGCCGTCATGATGCTGGCGTCCGCTGCCGTCACCGTCTACCTCGGGCGGGCGCTCGACCGTTCGCCGACTCGGACGGGGTTGGCGCTACCGGGCGTGGTGGCCGCCGCGGCGGGCTTCGCCGTTCTCGCGCTGGCCGGCGGCGCCGGGTCGGCCGTGGTGGGCGTCGTGCTGCTGGGACTGGGCATGGGTGGCACCTCGATCCCGCTGCTGACCCTGCTCGGTGACCTCACCCCGGCGTCCCAGCGCGGCCAGGTGGTGGGCTACTACCAGTTCTTCGGCGACGTCGGCGGCAGCCTCGGCCCGATCCTGGGGATCGAGCTGGTGACGGCGATCGGCTTCACGCCGACCTATCTCGGGGTCGCCGTCCTGCTGCTCCTCGAACTCGCCCTGCTGGGGGCGCTGTGGCGGGTCGAGCGGCGCTTGCGGGTCCGAACGTGAGCCGGGCGCGCGCAGCAGGGTCGTTCAAGGCGTGGCGGGGACCAGCCTGAATCGGTCGCGCAGGACGAGCGCCAGCCCGACGATCAGCGCCGCGACGTTCACGACGGTGGCAGGGTAGAGCAGGACCAGGCCGATCGCGACCAGGAGCCAGCGTTCCCAGCTCGCCAGTCTGTGCAGGAGGAAGCCCGCACCGCCGGCTGCCAGCAAGACGATGCCGACCAGCGCGAACACGAAGCGCGGGACGATGACCAGGAGCGCCTGGCCGGTACCCATGCCTTCCACCACAGGCACGATCAGCAGCGCCGTGCCGCTGTACGACAGCAGGAAGGTGAAGCCGATGAGGTACTTCGGCAGCGCCACCATGGCGGCGTACAGACCGGTCTGGATGGGATTGGTCTTGAACACCGACGCGGCCGCGTACGCCGAGAGTCCGACGGGCGGCGTGATGTCGGCCAGGACGGCGTAGTAGAACAGGAACATCTGCGTGGCCAGGAGCGCCGCATGCTCGGGCACGCCGTTGGCCACGACCAGCTTCTGGACGGCCGGAGCGACCAGCGCCGAGGTGAGCACGTAGGTGGCGATGGGCGGAACGCCCATGCCGAGTACCAGGCTGAACAGCGCTGCCAGGATGGTTGCGATGGCGAGCGACTGGCCCGAGATCGCCAACAGGATCTCGGAGACCTTGGAGGCGAGCCCGGTCAGCACCATCATCGTCATGATCATGTTGGCGGCGACCACCGCGCCGCCGATCGGGATGAGGTGACTGAAGCCGTTGGCCAGGCCCTGGAAGAGCTTTCCGATGGGGGGCCGCACGGTGGGGTCGAGGTAGGCCAGCACGATGAATGCGAAGATCGCCAGGGTCACCGTGAGGTTGACGGAGTAGCCTCGGTAGATCATCACCAGGATCAGCAGCACGGGCAGGAACACGTAGGAATATCGGAAGGCGTAGCGGCGGCCGATGCCTTCGACCGTTTCCACGGCCTCGAGCTTCATCTTTCGGACGTAGAACTCGTTGTAGGCCCAGATCGCGATGAACAGCAGCACCATCGGTCCGATCGCCATCACGATGATCTGGATGTAGGGGATGGCCAGCAGCTCCACCATCACGAAGGCGATCGAACCCATGATGGGGGGCGTGATGTAGGCGATGGTGCCGACCGTCGAGCACAAGCCCGCCGCGATCAGGCGGTTGTAGCCGGCACGCCTGAACAGCGGCTCGTTGAGGGTCGACACGAACAGCGTATCGGCCGCGCCCGAGCCCGAGAACCAGCCCATCATCACGGCCATCACGCTGGTGGCGCGGCCCGGTGCTGCCGGGCTCTTGCCCACCAGCAGGAAGGCGATGTTGGCGATGATCTCACCGAACCCGAGTGCCGAGATGACGGCGCCGAGGATGGTGAAGTAGACGAGGTACTTGAGCGACACCCCGGTGATGATGCCGAACAGCCCGGCCTCGGTCTCGGCGTACAGCTTGCCGAGGAGCATGTCGAGGGGGAAGCCGGGGCTCTGCAAGGTGCCGGGGATCAGGTAGCCGTAGAGGTTGTACAGCAGGAAGACCAGCACCAGACTGGGGAGCACCGGGCCGAGCATGCGGTACACGATGCCCAGCACCAGGAAGGTCAGGCCGAACGACATGGCGAGGTCCCAGGGGACAGGCAACATGGCGCGGCTCACCAGATCGTTGAACTGAAGCAGCAGGTACAGGAACGGCGCGAGACTGAGAAGCGCCGCGACCAGGTCGAACGCTCGTGCGATCCGGGGCGCGACCGCCGGTGCGACCGCAACGAGCCAGAACACGGTCGTTGCCAGCTCCACGATCAGGGGCTGGCCGAGCTGCCAGAACGCGTACAGCGGCACGGCAGCGAGCAGGGTGAAGATCCACGACCCGACGCCCACCTTGGTGGGTTTGCGGGCCGCCATCAACAGATAGCCGGCGAGCACCAGCAGGAACACGTGCGCGGCACGCTGGACCTGGGTCAGGTCGAGCAGCGGGATCTCGCTGTTCGACCACGGCATGAACGGATGGATGACGAGATACAGGTGATACAGGGTCGCGACGAGCAGGACCCCGAAGGTGATGCGCTTCAGAAGGGCGGCCACAGCAGGGTGATCTCCAGGCAGCTGTCTCGCAGGGTGGCGTGGTGGGAGCCGAGGCGCACGGTCATCCCGACGACGGTGCAGTAGTCCAGCGATCGGGTGCGTTGCGGCGCGAGCCGTGCGTTGATGCGGTAGGTGCCGCTGGTGTAGTAGTTCTCGGTCTTCTCGTCGGTCAGCATGCGGAAGTGATCGAAGCCGGAGCGCAGGTCGAAGCGGATGTCCACCGGACCGCCCGTCACGGAGTTGGTGAACGCCACCTCGCCGCTCTGCCATGCCCACAGCCACAGCACATGGTCGCCGGCGTCGCCGCTCAGTCGCACCGGTCGGGCGAGCACCAGGATCAGGACCCCCACCACCAGGATGGGGGCCCAGATCAAGGTTCTAGGCATGGACTACTGGACGGCTCCAACTTCCTTGTAGTAGCGGAGCGCTCCGGGGTGGAAGGGGATGGTGGTGTGGCCCACCAGCTTGGCCGTGTTCTCGACGGTGGTGTCTTTCGACGGCTTGATGGCGTCGTGGAGGTCCTGGATGTGTGTGAAGACGGTCTTGGTGATGGTGTAGGCGACGTCGTCGGGCAGGGACGCCGGGCAGGCGAAGCGGTTCCAGAACGCCAGCGTCTGGGTGTCTGCCGCCGCGCCGTAGGTGGCCGCCGGGATGGTGCCCATCACGCCCAGGCCGGGGAAGCGCTGCATGAAGGTCTTGACGGCGGTGCCGTTGGGGTCGAGCGAGACCAGCGCCACCTTCTTGCCCTTGCGCTGCAAGGTGGTGGAGAGTTCGCTGATCGACCCGGTGGGGATACCGCCCGACCAGA
Organism: uncultured bacterium; assembly: GCA_964616005.1. GTDB lineage: Bacteria > Deinococcota > Deinococci > Deinococcales > Trueperaceae > JASBRS01. The sequence continues at coordinate 9,983 of CAZTTB010000031.1, forward strand.
AGTAGGCGTCGAGCGTGCCGTTGGCCAGGCCGTCGGCCGACTCGGCGGCGCCCAGGCGCGACCACTTGGTGAACGTATCGGTCTTGACGCCGGCGGCGTCGAGGACCAGCAGGCTCGTGTACTCGGTGCCGGAGCTGGGCGCCCCGGTGGAGACCCGCTTGCCCGCCAGGTCGGCGAGGCTGGTGATGCCGGAGTCGGACGTGGTGACGATCTGCAGGTAGTTCGGATACGTCACCCACAGGATGCGCGAAGGCGCCGGGTTGCCCTTGAACTTCTCGTGGGTGCCGTTGTAGGCGACCAGCGCCGAGTCGGGCAGCGAGAGCTCGCAGTAGTAGACGCCACGGTTCGGATCGGTCTTGTCACGCAGCAGCAGGTTGTTGTCGATGGACGCCGCGGTCTGGATGGCCGTGGCACTGAGGTTCGCATACTTCGACAGCATCTGCGCGACCTGGGTGCCGTAGTAGAAGTACACGCCGCCGGTGCCGCCGGTGCCGATGACGATCTGCACACGCTGGGCGAACGCCGATCCGACGAGTGCCGAGACGACGATGGCGATGACAATCCACGAACGTTTCACACCGACCTCCTAAGGATCCTTGCACGTCGTGTTCGACGTCCACGATACCGGTGGGGGTCGCCGGGCACAGGTGTGTATCGACGGAAGAGTACCCTGCGTGCTCCGGGCGCGCGTTCAGCCACAGCGAGCGGAGCGTTGCGGTGATGCCCAGATCGGCTAGGAGCCGCCGCCGCGCCCGCCGCGCCCGGGGGAGGACGCCGGACCGCCGCGCCCGACCGGCCCCGAGGCTCCGCGCGTCTGGGCTGGGGTTCCGCGATTCGCGGCCGCGGCGCTGCGCGATGGAGCCGCGCCGCCCTCCAAGGACAGTCCGCCCGTCGTCACGAGCCGCTCGAACTCCTTGGGGTCCACCGCTCGAGCGATCCCCACCTCGAAGCTGATGAGGCGCTTCAGGTGGAGCTCGGCGAGGTTCGCGTCCATGGTCACCATGCCGAGGGAACCGCCCATCTGGATCTGCCCGGGGATCTGGTGCGTCTTGCCCTCACGGATGAGGTTGCGGATGGCGGGCGTGGCGATCAGGAACTCGAAGGCCAGCGCGCGCCCGTCTCCCGTCGACTTGGGGATGAGCTGCTGCGTCAGGATGGCCTGGAGGTTGTTCGAGAGCTGCACCCGCACCTGCTCCTGCTGGGCTTCGGGGAAGACGTCGATGATGCGGTCGATGGCTTCGGCGGCGGTGTTGGTGTGCAGCGTTCCCAGCACCAGGTGGCCGGTCTCGGCCGCGGTCACCGCCGCTCCGATGGTCTCGAAGTCGCGCATCTCGCCTACCAGGATGACGTCGGGCGCCTGCCGCAGCACGCTCCTGAGCGCGGCATGGAAGTCCTTGGTGTCCTCGCCGACCTCGCGCTGGTTGACGATCGAGCTCTTGTGCTGGTGGAAGAACTCGATCGGGTCCTCGATGGTCACGATGTGCTTCTGGTACTCCTCGTTGATGAGGTTGATCATGGTGGACAGCGTCGTCGACTTGCCCGACCCCGTGGGGCCGGTGACCAGCACCAGGCCGCGCGGCAGACGGGCCGTAGCGGCGACCTCGTCGGGCAGCCCCAACGCCGAGAAGCCCAGGACCTCTTCGGCGATGGTTCGCATCACGCCGCCCACCGAGCCACGCTGCTGGAACACGTTGACGCGGAAGCGTCCATGACCCGAGAGGCTGAACGAGAAGTCGAGGTCCTTGCGCTCCTCGAAGTTGCGTTGCTTCTTCTCGTCCATCAGCGCGTACATCAGGCGCCGGGTGAGGTTCGGGGTGAGCGGATCGTAGTCGGTGGGGCGCCACTCGCCGTCGAGTTTGAGCATCGGCGGCAGGCCGACCGTGATCAGTAGGTCCGACGCCTGGCGCTCGATGGCCATCTTCAGCAGATCGACGATATCGGCCTGGATCTGGGTGGAGCGGATCTGGTCACTCATGCGCGTCCTTCCGGTGGAGGCAGGGCCGACGGATCACTCCGCGGTCCTGGCCAGGACCTCTTCGAGCGTGGTGATGCCTTGGAAGGCCTTGTGGATACCGTCCTCCCGAAGGGTGTGCATCCCGTTCTTGACGGCGATCTCGCGGAGCTCGAAAGACGAGGCCTCCTTCACGATGGCCTTCTCGATGTCGTCGTCCACGACGAGGAGCTCGTGGATGGCGTAACGGCCGTTGTAACCGCTGCCGCCACACTTCTCGCAACCGACCCCGCGAAAGAGCTTGCGGCCGTGCGTCTCGTTCTCGGCCATGCCCAGGCGTCGCAAGACGTCCGGCTCCGGCGTGTACTCCACCCGGCAGTCCTTGCAGACCTTGCGTACCAGACGCTGGGCCAGCACGCCGATGAGCGAAGCGGAGACGTTGAACGGCTCGATCCCCATCTCCGCCAGGCGGCTGATCGCACCTGCGGCATCGTTGGTGTGGAGCGTGGCGATCAAGAGGTGGCCGGTCAGCGCCGCTTCCATCGAGATCTTGGCCGTCTCGTGGTCCCGGATCTCACCGACCATGATGATGTCCGGGTCCTGGCGGAGGAACGCACGCAGCGCCCGCGCGAAGTCGAGCCCCGCCTTCAAGTTCACCTGGGTCTGATTGATCCCGGGGATCTCGTACTCGACCGGGTCCTCGATGGTGGTGACGTTGACCTCGGGAGTCGCAATGCGCTTGAGGATGCTGAAGGTGGTGAACGACTTGCCCGAGCCGGTGGGACCGGTGATGAGGAACATCCCGTAGGGCTTCTGGATGACGTCCCGGAACCCCTGGAAGTTGTAGTCCGCGAAGCCGAGCTCCTCGATCTCGGGGATGTCGGTCGCGCGCTTCAGAAGGCGCATCACGGCCTTCTCGCCGTACACCGTCGGGAGCGTCGACAGGCGCAGGTCGACTTCCGTCGTCCTGTCGCGGAACCGCACGCGCCCGTCTTGCGGCACGCGCCGTTCGGCGATGTTCAGGCCGCCCATGATCTTGATGCGCGCCGCCATGGCGCTCGCCGTCGACTTGGGCATGGTCATGTACTCGCGCAGGCTGCCGTCCTTGCGGACTCGCACCACCACGTGGGTCGGACGGGGTTCGATGTGGATGTCCGAGATGTCGTTGAGGATCGACTCCCGGATGATGTTGTTGACGACTTTCACCAGCGCGTTGTCGTCGATCGCGCTGGTGTCCTCTTCGGCATCGGAGGAGCCGGCGCCGACCTCCTCGACGAGCGCCTTGGCCAGCTCGTCCATATCGCTGCCTTCGTGGTAGAAGCGGTTCAGCGTTCGCGACAGCGTGTCCTCGGTAGCGACCGCCGGCTGGATCTCCTTGCCGGTGATCAGCCGGATGTCGTCCAGCGCGAACACGTGGCGCGGGTCCTTCATGGCGACCACCAGCGTGTTGCCCTCGATGCGGATCGGCATCGCCTGGTAGCGCCGTGCGGTCTGCTCGGGGACCAGACTCACGGCGAAGGGGTCGACCTTGATGCCGTCGTCGATGAACTCGTAGCCGAGCTGCATGGCGAGGCTGCGCGCGAGCATCTCGGGGCTGATCTTGCCCGACTGCACCAGTGTGTCCTCGAGCCGGCCGCCGCCGGCGCGCTGCTTGTTGAGGGCCTCGTCGACATCGGTCTGCGTGACGTAACCGAGGTCGACCAGGATCTCGCCGAGCGGCTTGACGCGGCCCAGCTTGGCCTGCTCCTCGAGCGCCTTGCGCAGCTGCTCGCGCTTGAGCTTCTTGTTCATCAGCAGCGTCTCGCCCAGGCGCCCCTTGTTGTCGGCGTACATCAGGTCGATCCGCTTCATGACCTCACGCTCGGGCGCGGCCAGGAAGGTGACGGGGCGCTGCGCGATGGCCTCGATATCGGGCATGCGGCGCGGGTCGGAGATGGCGATGACGAGCTTGTCCTCATCCATCCGGTACGGCACGGCGCTGAACTGCACCGCATCGAGCCGGAGCAGCGTCGATGCCAGCCGCTCGTTGACGGTCTCGCTGTCGAGCGTCGCTTGGAAGGGGATCCCCATCTGTTCGGCGAGCAGCTGTGCCAGTCGGTCGTCGTCGAGCGCCCCCTGCTTGATCAGGATGCGGCCGAGCAGACCCCCGGTACGGTGCTGTTCCTCCACCGCGGTCTTGAGGTGCTCGTCGGTGATGTAGCCCTTCTCCACGGCAAGCGTCCCCAGCCGCTGGCTGATGTCGACCTCGAAGTCCGGTGGAGGCTCCTGACCGAGCTCCGGATAGTACGTGGCGATCGCCCACTGGAGCTCCTTCTGGAGGGCCTGGTAGGGCTCCACCAGACACCCCGAGGCGTCCTCGACCTCCTCGATGGCAAGGGCGTCGAGCGGGTCCTCGAAGGCGACCCGGAGGCGGTTACCGTCGATGGCGAAGGGCATCGCGCCGACCTCGAAGGCGAGGTCCGCGGGGATCTTGCTCAGCGCGTCGGGCATGACGTCGACCCGTGGGAGCACGACCAGCGGGATGCCGATCGACTCCTCGATGGCCCGTGCGATCCGTTGTTCCGAGATGACGCCGATGTGCACGAGGATGTCGGCGAGGCGTCCGCCGACTTCGGCGTGACGGCTGATCGCCTGTTGCAGTGACTCGTCGTTGACGTAGCCCCGCTCCAGCAATACCGCGCCAAGGCGCTTGTCACCGATGGACAGGACGGCCACGCTCACCTCCTCGTAGGATCATTCTCTCAAGATGGCGCACCATTCGAGTATGAGGAAGCTTACCCGGCGACAGGGGTTGCACCAGGATCGACACCAGGCCGGCGAGGTTGGCGCCCAGAACGTCGGTGAAGAGCTGGTCCCCCACCATCGCGGTGGCCACTGCCGGTGTTCCGAGGCGCGCGAGAGCACGCGCGAAGGCACGGGCGAACGGCTTTCCGGAGAGCGCGATGGCCTCGACCCCGAGTCGTGCCGCCACCGCCGCCACACGTCGACGCTCGCCGTTGGACAGGATCACGATCCGGAAGCCGGAACGCTGCAGGTCGGCGAGCCACACGTCGACGCTCGGGTCGGGCGCGTCCTCGGTGGCCGCCAGCAAGGTGTCGTCGAGATCGACCATGACCCCGCGCACGCCGAGGCCTCGGAGCAACTCCGCGTCGACCTGGTCGACGCTGGTCACCATGACATCTGGCCGCAGCATTGGCGAAGTGTAGCACGCCGATGGCCGCCCGCGAGAGGAAGGATTCACGACGGGGCCGCAACTTCCGGGTTGTCGCCCGGCGGCCGGGGGTTGGCGGGTGGGGCGGTCGGCACGCTGAGGTATGGACCGCATCGCGTCGGAGTCTACGCGGTATGCCCTTACGGCGCTCTTACCTGCAGGGCCTGCCTTAGGAGCGGCCCGAAGGTCTCCGGATCGTCGGCCCAGGGGTAGTGTCCGGCTTCGACCAGGCTCGTCAGGGCCGACGGGAGGCGTTCCAGAGCGGCCTCGGCCTGACCCGGGTAGGCGGTAGCGTCACGGGTGCCGAACAACACCACGATCGGAAGGCGTAGCGTGGCGAGCTCGTCGAGGACGTCCAGACGCCACACCCCTTCGGGCTCCGGGGCTTCGTGCGGGCCGAACAGCGCCGTGGCGTCGCTGTGCTCGAGCCGCAGCCGGCTCGAGGGCGATGGGAACTGCATGCCGTCGAACAGGATCTTGGCGTTCACCCACCCGAACGCCTGGTCGACGAGCCTCTCGGGATCGAGCGCCTCCGGCTCGGCGAGCGCGCTCTCGGGAGGCAGCGCCTCGTCGGGATGCCCCGCCACGTGGGCGGCCTGTCGTTGCAGGTCGCGCGCCAGCATGGGCATCGACAGCCAGGGATTCACCATCACCAGACGCTCGAAGCGATCGGGCGTGCGGTGAGCGGCCCGCACCGCCACGAGCGCGCCGAAGCCATGGGCCAGCAGGCTGGCCTTCCCGATCTCGAGCGCGTCGAGCACGGCCCGGACGTCGTCGGCGAGCAGGTCGATGTCGAACGGGGAGGCGCTGTAGCTGCGTCCCGCGCCCCGCTGATCGGCGTAGAGCAGCTGGAAGTCCTCGAGATCGTCGCCCGCCAGGTCGCGGAACGAGAAGCTGTTGTAGCCCGGTCCGCCGTGGAGGTAGTACACGTTAGGGGCGTCGGATCGGCCGACCTGCTCGACGTAGAGGTCGGCATCGGCACGTTCGATGTTGAGGGGCCGATCGAGGTAGACGGTGGGGTCCGTCATCGGTCCACGCTCGCGAAGGTCCACACCCGGCAGCCCGGGGGGACCGTCGGCTCGGGCAGGCGGTCGGCGTCGGCGACCAGCAGGTAGAGTCCCTCCTGGTCGTGGCTTGCGAGCAGTCGGGTGTGGGCGCCGCCGCGACGCAGCTGCACGGCCAGATCGCCGAGACGTGCCTTGGCGGCGTCGCCTGCCAGCTCGTAGAAGCGGGTCTGGTGGGGCCCGGAAGACATGCCTCCAGTGTACGGCGAGGTGGGCGCGGAGCGGCGTTGGCCGGCGGTGGGAGGGCTCCGGCGGCACCGCGAATGTGCGTTGGCTCGCTTACCGGCGAACGGACCTGCGTGCTACCATGGCCCATGCAAGGCTGATGAGGCGGCGCGGTGACCCTGGTCCCGCGGCGCCTTCGCTTTGCAGCCCGTCTGGTACCGCCAGACCCCTCTGGAGGTGGCGTCATGGACGAGCGTGGATACGGTCCCGGTCGAACGCAGCGCGTCCCCAGGCCGCGTTCTGCACGGCATCCTCCCAGGCGACGCACCCTATCGGACCTTCGTCCGCTGGTGAAGCAGGGTCTGTACCGGATCGGGACCCACGCTGCCAAGCACGCGACGTGCGAGGGCTTCACCGAGACCGACATCGTGGAAACGGTGCTCTACGGCCGTGAGCTGATGCGCTACTGGCAGGACGAGCGCCTGCTGGTGCTGGGCTATCTTCCCGTCAGCGCCGCGGTGAAGATCCCCCTGCACGTGGTGGTGGAGTACAGCACGCAGCGCTGGGTCGACGTGGTGACCGCGTTCATCCCGCACGATGCCCACCGGGTGCCGTCGCGGGCGCGCCTGGCCGAGGCCCTGCGCTACGACCGGGACGAACCCGAGAGCCGGTTGGTGGGGCCGGGCCGGTAACGGCCCGGCCCCACGCTCACGGTTCTCTCGAGGGCGTCAGCCCGAGGGTGAACATGTAGCTGGTGGTGCCGTTGCGCCCGTCGTAGCGGCGGACCAGCTCGACCAGCTCTCGCTGCAACGATTTGGCGTCGCCATGATCCAGCCAAAGGGGGAGGTTGGCCACGTAGACGGCCGGGGCGTCGTCGTGCAGCAGCCGCTGGAAGAGCGGTTCCTCGCCGGCGGCCTCGTCCGACGGGCGGATCGACACGCGCTGCTCGGCATCGAGCTCGAGCCGCCATCCCCAGCGGTGGAGCTGGAGCTCGCGTTCGACGAGCGCATGCACCAGCCCTGCGATCAAGCGCTGCTGGGAGCTGTGCAGGAGGCTCGCCACCGACTCCTCAAGTTCGGCCTGGGGGAGCACCGCGAACGGGATGTAGAAGGCGTCGGGGGCGCGGTAGTAGCGTACCGGGCGACCTGCACGTTTCTGCTCGCGAGTCAGCTCCAGGAGGCCCAGCTCCCGCATGCGCTTCACCCGGTAGGCCATGTCCTTGACGCTCACGCCGACCTCGGAGGCCGCCTCGCTGGTGCTGCGCTCGCCCCGCATGAACGGGTGCAGGAAGCGCAGGCGATCGGCGTCGAGGAGGAACGCGGCCGCGGGCTCGTCGGCGACGAGGGCCGCCGTGCTAGTCGAGTCGGACGGTTCCATGTCGACTAGGGTAGCTCCTACCTTGGTGTCATGAATGCGAACCCATCCTCCCCTTCGGTCCAGCCGCTCGCGGTCCGCGACTTCCGTCTGCTGTGGCTCGGAGAGAGTGTCTCCCTGCTCGGAGACCAGTTCTACCTCGTCGGCCTGCCGTGGCTCACCCTCCGGCTCGGGGGCGACGCCCTCGTCCTGGGCACGGTGTTGATGACGGCGGCCGTGCCCCGCGCCCTGTTCATGTTGCTCGGCGGCGCCGTGAGCGACCGGTTCTCACCCCGGCGCGTGATGCTGGCGTCCAACCTGCTCCGCGCCATGGCGGTCGGGCTGCTCACGGCGCTGGCGGCCGCCGGCGCCCTCCACCTCGCCCACGTCTACCTGCTGGCCGCACTGTTCGGAACCGTCGACGCCTTCTACCACCCGTCGCTGATGGCGATCGTGCCTTCCATCGTGCCGCGCGAGCGACTGGAGAGCGCCAATGCCCTGGTACAGGGCAGCGAGCAGCTCGCGATGCTGCTCGGCCCCGCCATCGCCGGTGTGGTGATCGCGGCGGCGGGCCTCACGCCCGCCTTCGGGATCGACGCGCTCACCTTCCTGTTCACGCTCACCACGCTGCTGGCGATGCGCGTCCCGGCGCCGGCCCTGGCGGGCGACGGAACGAACGTGCTGCAACAGATCGGCAGCGGGATGCGCTACGCTTTCCGGACCCCAGCGATGCGGGTGATGCTCATCTCGATCGCCTTCCTGAACCTGGCCATCGCCGGACCGGCCGGCGTGGGCCTGCCGCTTCTGGCCGACCAGCGCTTCGGCGGTGCGGCTGCCTTCGGCCTGATGATGTCGACGTTCGGTGGCAGCACGCTGGTCGGCGCCCTGCTGGCCGGCAGCGCACTCCGGCGCGTTCCCCTCGCTCGATTGATGGTGGGGGCGCCGCTGCTCTTCGCGGCCGCACTCGGCGCCGTGGGCGTGGCCGATCGCCTGCCGCTCGTGCTGGCAGCGCTCGCGCTGATGGGGCTCGGCGCCGGCGCCCTCAACGTGCGGGCCATCGCCTGGCTGCAGGGCCGCACGGACGCCGCCTACCGTGGGCGCGTCATGAGCCTGGTGATGTTCGCCTCGGTCGGCCTGGCCCCCCTTTCGCTGGCAGGAGCCGGCGTGCTGGCGGGCCACGGGTTCGTCCTGCTCTTCTCCGGCGCCGCCGCACTGATGCTCCTGGTCACGCTCGTGGTGGTGACCACCCGGGGGCTGCGCGGCCTCGACACCGTGCCCGCCGCTGCCTGAGAGGTCGCATCGGCGCGCGCGGCGCGCCCTCGCCCCACGCATGCTGCGCGCCTGGCGCCCGTCCCGGATTGGCGGGCGCCAGCCATGTGCGCCGCGGATCAGTCCAGCGGAAGGCCGTACACGCGTGCGGCGTTGCGGTCGAGAACGGGCTCGAGTGCGTCCAGCGGCACGCCGCGCACCTCCGCCACGACCTCCGCGGTATGGCGCACGTAGGCGGGCGTGTTGCGCCTGCCCCGCATCGGGACCGGCGCCAGGTAGGGGCTGTCGGTCTCGACGAGGAGCCGGTCCTCGGGAACGGCACGAGCGGCGTCACGCAGCGCTCCCGCACTCTTGTAGGTGACGTTCCCGGCGAACGACACCATCCATCCCAGTGCCAGACCCGCGTCCAGGAGGCCGGCGTGACCGTTGAAGCAGTGCAGGATGCCGCGCCGGTACCCCACCTCGCCGATGGCGGCGGCGGCCGCCAGCGAGGCGTCCTCTCGCCCCTGACCGTCGCGCACGTGGAGGATCAACGGCTTGTCCAGGCTCCGGGCGAGCCCGGCTTGCCAGTCGAAGGCACGCCGCTGGCTCTCCAGCGTCTCGTCGTCCCAGTGGGTGTCGAAGCCGGTCTCCCCGATCGCGACGACACGCGCGTGCCCGGCCAGGGCGGCCACCGCTTCCCGGACGGCTGGGTCGTCGGCGTCGGAGGCGTTGTTCGGGTGGATGCCGACGGCCGCCCACACGTTGGGGTGCGCAGCTGCCAGCCGAAGGGCTTCGCGGTCACCGTCGACGGTGGTACCGACGGTCACGAGAGCCCGCAGGGAGGGATCGGCGGCGCCGTCCGGATCGTCGCAAGCGTCGAGGTGGCAGTGGCTGTCGATCATGCCGCCACCATACCGGCGGGTCGAGGCGTGCGGCCGCTGCCGAGGCGACTTCCGGCCGTCCTGTGGGCGTGCGGAAGTGTGAGAATCCTGTAAGACCCTCGCTGGTAGAGTCAAGCCATCTCGGGGAGACTACCGGATGAAGCGAAAGCGAGAGGTCAACATGGTACAGGCAGCAGCAGGGTCCAACGGACAGAGTCTTCGGGCTCTCAGCAACGAGGAACTCAGCGATATCATCGCGAAGTGCGAGAGCGCCATCGCCGACGGAAGCGCGGAGATCGAGGACTTCGAATCGTTCGTCCTGTGCCAGAAGGAACTCGCCCGGCGCACCTGGGCGTGAGGGGTTCGGCCCGACCGGAATCCTTTCACATCGACCGCTCGTGACGCGTGCGTAGCATAGACCGTGCTACCACGCGTCTTCATCTGGCTGATCGCTGCGACGTTGCTGACCCGTAGCCGCGTTGCCCTGGGCCGCGCGCCGCGCACCCTTCGCGGGGGGCTGCCGCTAGCTGCGCTGGGACTGGCGTTGGGGGCCTGTGCCCCGGCGCTCAGTGCCGCGCCGGTGGTATCGGCCCAGGCGGACACCGCCCCTCCCGCGACGCCGGCCCTGGTGCCCCAGGTGCCCGACGCCGCCGCCAACGTTCAGATCGGCATCGCGTCGTGGTACGGACCGAACTTCGCGGGCCGGCTCACGTCCGACGGCGAGATCTTCGATCCCGGCCAGCTGACCGCCGCCC
>CAZTTB010000032.1:0-20065 GCA_964616005.1 uncultured bacterium
ACTTCGTGCAGGGCATCCCGTTCGGCCTGATCGGCACGGCTTCGGTGGGCCAGCTCGCGCTGGTGTTGATCCTGCTGCTGATCGAGCTCAGCTCGTACTTCATCGTGGTCGCCGGCGGCGGCATGTTCCTCGCCACGCTGGTGCGGCGCGGGCTCGGCTCCCTGCCTCAGGCGTTCCGAAAGCTGGCCACCATGCTGCCCTTCGCCATGGTGATGCTGTTGCTGGGCGCCTGGTATGAGGCGTTCATCGTCCTCCGTCTGGGCGGCTGAGCCAGCGCGTCACGTCCCGCGCAGGACCTGCCGGCTGGCCACGGCGACGTCCATCAGATCCCCCGCCTCGGCGAACGCCCCCGCCCCCGGACCCACCGCCACAAGCGGCACAGGATTGCGCGTGTGGCGCGACGACGCCAGATCCTCCAGGTTGCCGTGATCCGACGTGAGCACCAGCGTCGCACCGCCCAGCTCGGCGAGCAACCCCGCAAGCAGGCCGTCGATGGACTCCAGCAGGCGCACGGCGTCGGCGAAGCGCTGCTGGTGCCCGAACTGATCGGTGAGCCACACGTCGTAGAACGTGAAGGCGTGGCGCGCCGCCAGGCGGGCGAGCCGGCGCCCCGCCTCGTCCGGCGTGAGCACCGCCAGCGCCGGCGCGTGCTCCCCGAACCCCTGCCCGGTGACGTCGGCCGCGAGAGCGTCGCCGCGGCGGTAGGCGTCGAGGTCGCGCAGCGGCACGCCCGCAGCCCGGGCTGCGGTCACGGGTGCGTTGGGCCGCAGGCGGCGCCCCTCCAGCGCCCGGAAGTACCCCTCCGGATAGGCGTTGGCGATCGCCGCGGAGCCGCCGGCATGATGGAACAGCGTGTCGTGCTGGAGGGCCCGGATCAGCGTCGGCCCCGGCCAGGGACCGTAGTGCCGCCCCATGATCGCTGCCCCGTTACGGCCGGTCAGCAGGCTCGTCTGACCGGTGGCCGACTGCGGCAGGCCCTCGTGACCCAGTCTTGCGTCGATCGGCCGGAAGACCAGCCCGGGCTCGTCGCGGGCGGCGGCGCCCGCCGCGGGAACGCCGCCGACGAGCTCGCGCAGGCGCGGAAGCTCGGCGGCCGCGAACGGGTTCCGCTCGGGGTCGAGCTCACCCAGCCCGACGCCGTCCAGGAACACCATCACGACCCGGCCAGGAGCGGCAGGCTCCCGCTCCCCGGCGCCCTCAGCCAACCCCCATCGCCTCCTTGGCCCTGGCCAGCGTGGGCGCGGCGATCGCCCGCGCGCGCTCCGCTCCGTGCGCCAGCAGCTCGTCGATCCGGCCGGGCTCCGCCATGGTGGCGTCGAAGGCCTGACGGATCGGCGTCAACGTATCGAGCACGGTGCCCGCGACCGCCTTCTTGAGATCGCCGTAGCCCTTGCCCTCGAACGCCTGCTCCAGGGCCTCCATCGGCCGTCCATCGAGGGTCTGCAGGATGCTCAGCAGGTTCCGGACCCCGGGAGAGGCGTGCTGATAGCGCATCTCGCGACCGGAGTCGGTCACCGCCGACATGATGGTCTTGCGGATGACGCGCTCGTCGTCGAGGAGGTTGACGGCGTGCCCGGCACGCTGGGCGCCGAGGCTCTTCGACATCTTGACCTCGGGGTCGTCGAGCCCCATGATGCGCGCGCCCACAGTCGGCACCACCGCCTGCGGCAGCACGAACACCTCGCCGAAGAGGTTGTTGAAGCGCACGGCGATGTCGCGCGTGAGCTCGATGTGCTGGCGTTGATCCTCGCCGACTGGCACCATCTCGGTGTCGTAGAGCAGAATGTCGGCTGCCTGCAGCACCGGATAGTCGAGCAGGCCGGTTCCGACGCTCTCCCGTCCCTCGGCCTTGGTCTTGAACTGCGTCATGCGGTAGAGCCAGCCCAACGGAGTTGCGCAGTTGAGCAGCCAGGTGAGCTCGGCGTGCTCGTGCAGGTGCGACTGCGCGAAGATGGTGTTGCTGTCCGGATCGAGGCCTACCGCCAGGTAGAGCGCGGCGACGCGGCGGACGTCATCCTTCAGGCGCTTGGGATCGACGTTCTCGGGGATGGTGAGGGCGTGCAGGTCGACCACGCAGAAGACGTTGTCGCGCTCGTCCTGACGCTCCACCCACTGGCGCAGCGCCCCGAGGTAGGTACCCAGGTGCAGATCGCCGGTGGGTTGGATGCCGGAGAAGACGCGGGGCTTCGCCGTCGAGGCGGTGGCGGACACGAAACGTGGCAGGACTTCCGGGTCGGCGTCGCTCATTCGGTGAGTATACCGACGGACCCTCGGCCGACCTTCTCCTCACCGACGGTCGGGGGTCGCCGTTGGAGGGGTCGCCGTTGGGGCGGGCGCCCTGGCCTCAGGCACGCTCGACCTGGCACAGGTAGGCGCGATGGGGGACGGCTCCGCTGACGGGATCGACCTCGCGGCGCCCGATGATGCGGTTGAGGTTGGCGCCGGCCGGCCCGAAGGGATCGTACGCAGGGGCGCCGATCTCCTCGCAGGCCTGCCACCAGCCGTGCTGCGCAGACACCACGGCCGGGTTCAGCGACGCGTCGAGCCTGGCTCGGGCCAGCACGCTGCCCTCGGGCGTCTCGAGTCGTACCCAGTCGCCCGCCCGGATCCCGCGTTCCGCCGCCGTCGCCGGGTGTAGTTCCAACTCCGGCTCCAGGGCGAGCCGTCGTAGGCTCGGTAGGGCCCGGTGCTGGCTCTCACAGAACAGCGTGGGCTTGCTGCACGTCAATACCAGTGGGTAGCGCGCAGCGAGTTCCGGGCGTGCCACCGGACTCATGCCCGGCTCCGCGTACTCCGGGAGCGGGGGATACCCCTCGTCGAGAAGGATCTGCGAGTAGAGCTCGACCCTGCCGGTCGGCGTCGGGAAGCCCCGCGGCTTGCCATCGAGAAGCTCCCGGTACTTCTCGTAGCGGGTCTCGACCGGAGCGCGGACGCCGCCAGGCTGCTCGCGCAACGCTTCGAGCGACACGCCCGACGGCTCGAGCATGTGCCGGTAGGCGGCCTGGATGTCCCCGTTCCAGAAGTGGTGCCCCAACCTCAGCTTCTCGGCCAACGCGAAGACGATCTCGGTGTCCCCGCGAGCCTCGCCCCGCGGCTCGACCACGCGCCCGCGGAGCTGCACCCACGCCTGGGCGTCGGCGTTGACCTCGAAACCCACCTTGAGCGCCTCGCGCTCGAACGGACTCGCCACCGGCAACACGAGGTCGGCCTGCTCGGCCGTCGGGTTCATGAAGAGGTCGCAGTGGACGTAGAAGTCCAGCGCCCTGAGGGCAGCGCGCCCCCGATCGCTGTCGGCGTGCGAGAGCAGCAGGTTGGCGCCGAAGCCCACGAGACCGTGCACGGCGTAAGGACGTCGGTCGAGGATGGCGTCGTACAGGTCGCCCGAGGTCACATGTCCGAAGCGTGCCGGACCGAGGGGGCGGTCAGCGAGGCCGAGCGTCTTGGCGCGCTGCTCGGCCGGGAGCAGCTCGGCCCCGGAGACATCCGCCGTCGGCGCCACCGCGAACCTCACGTTGCCACCTGGCGCATCGATGCTGCCCGTCAAGGCGTAGAGCTGCGCGATCGCTCGCGCGATCTGGGTTGCGCCCGTCTGCATCTCCACGCCGCTCCAAGCGTAGTAGGCCACCGGTCGGGCCTCCCACAGCAGACGAGCGGCCAGCTCGATCTCGCGCGGCTCGACGCCGGTGATCTCGGCGACACGCTCGGGCCGGTAGCGGCGGCAAGCAGCGCTCACCAGCTCGAACACCGGCCGGCACGCGACCGGACCTTGCACCGTGTCGATCGTGTAGGAGCCCGTCAGGGCCAACCGCGGGCCACCTCCGGCCACCTGCGGGCCGGGCGCACACACGACCGGCCGTCCCCGATCCTCGTCCCAGGCAACGTTCCCCCGTTCGCTGCCGCGCCCGAGTAGATCGCGCTCGGTCAGCAACCGGCCGTTCTCTTCCCGTACCAGGAGGGGCGCGTTGGTCCAGTCATGGACGAATGCCCGGTCGTACCAGCCCCGTTCGATCATGACGTGGGTGAGCCCGAGCGCCAGAGCCGCATCGGTCCCGGGCCGGACCTGCAGCCACACATCGGCCCGTCGCGCCGGAACGGTGCGTCGAGGGTCGACGACGATGAGCCGGGCACCGCGCTTCTGCGCCTCCACCGTGGCGGTGGCGTGGGCCAGTCGAGCGAGGTTGGGATTGTACCCCCAGTACAGGATGCATCCCGCCTGCTCGAGATCCGGCATGTAGTGGCCCGGCACCCCGGCCCCGAAGGTGTACTGGGTGGCGAGGAAGCGACCCCATCCACACAGCTCCATCGACGTGACCGCATTGGGGGTCCCGAACGCGTTCATGAGTCGTTGGATCCACACGTTGGCATCGTCCGATGCCGAGGTGGACGGCGAAACCACGCTGAACGCGACGCTCTCGGGCCCGTGGCGCTCGGCGATGGTGTGTAGACGTCCGGCGGCGAGCTCGAGGGCCTGGTCCCAGCTGATGGCCTGCCAGCCGGGATCGGCGCTCCCCTTCGGTCGCGTGCGTCGCAAGGGGTGGCGAAGCCGCTCCCGATGCTCGACGAGCTCCGGCGCCGCCCGCCCCTTCGCACACAGCGCCTTGCCGGTCGGGTGCGCCGGATCCGGCTCCAGCCGCACGAAGCGGCCGCCGTCGACCACGGCGAGCGACCCGCAGCGTGAGACGCAAAGCGCGCAGTACCCGCGGACCCGCTTCACCGACCGCTCGTCGGGCTCCATGAAGGCACCTGCCTCTCAGGACGATGTGCACATGCTAGACCACACCACGAGCACATACCGCGAGGTGACAGGCCCAACCTTCAACCGCGCTCCGGCGCGAAGGACGCCGCCCGCCAACGCGCGGGCGCCCGCTGCGACCGGCTCAGGGGAAGGCGTGTCCCACCCACGCCAGGGGGTTGGTGGGTACGCCGTTGACGCGCATCTCCCAATGCAGGTGCGGCCCGGTGCTGAGCCCCGTGGTCCCGACCAGGCCGATGATCTCGCCCCGCTTCACGCTCTCGCCCTCGTGCACCAGGATCTTCGACTGGTGGAAGTAGAGACTGACGATGCCGTCGCCGTGGTCGATCGCCACGACGTTGCCCGAGATGGGGAGCTCACGGGCCAGCAGCACGGTCCCGTCGTTGGCGGCGTGGATCGGGGTTCCCGCCGGCGCCGCCAGGTCGAGGCCGGTGTGGTACGAGACCGGCCCTCCCGGGACGTAGCGTCGGGCGGAGCCGAATCCCGCCGACTCGACCCCCTGGATGGGGATCTCGAACGGGCCCGTCCAGTGCGGCTCGGGTGCGCTCTGCGCGAACGTCGTCGCCAGCACCTGCTGCTCGGTGGCCCACGCCTGCGGGGTGTCGGCGGCCAGCACCTTGGGCGGCAGGTCGATCGTCTCGACCGCGCCCTTCAGCGGCAACACGGCGATGGCCCGAGTATCGCGATGTGTGATGCCGAACTCGTCGGTCACGCTCACCGCCAGCGTGTAGGCGCCCGCCGTGGTCGCCAGCGGGACGGGCACGATGGCACGTGCGCCGTCGGCGCCGCGAAGCAGCGGCTCGCTCTTGCCCGCGAAGCTCACCTGCACCTGCGTCACGTGGGCGCTGTCCGGCGGCCAGGTCACGCGCACCCCCAGCGGGTCGCCGGCCGTGAGCTGGCGCTCGGAGCGGACCACGGGCACGGGCGGCGCCACGCCGTCGATGGTGACCTGCTGGTCGGTGCTGTTGCCCGCAGCGTCGGTGGCCACGATATAGACCGGGTTCGACCCCGCCTCGGCGGTCAGCGGGACGTTCCAGTCCTGCGTCACCTTGGTGCCGCCGAAGCTGCCGTAGCTCACGTGGTAGGTGACCGGCTCGTCGGCCGTGATGAGCACCTGCGTGCCGACCCCGGTCTCGGCCCGCTGCGGCGCCTCGATGTAGAGCTTGGGCGGCGTGGTGTCGCGCCTCGCCTCCGACACCGCCAGCCCTGCGAGGGCGGCGCTGAGGATCATCAGGAGGATGAACGCGGGTCGGCGAAGGCGCCTCATGCCTCGCTCTGGCTCGTCACGAACGGCAGGTTTCGATACCGGTGAGCGACGTCCAGGCCGTAGCCGTAGACGAACGCGTCCTCGATCTCGAACCCGACGTAGTCGAGCGGAACCTCGACCACGCGCCGCGACGGCTTCGACAGCAGGGTCACGACCTCGACGGAGAGCGGCCCGCGCCCCCGCAGGTAGCCCAGCAGGTACTGCATGGTGAGGCCGGTGTCCACGATGTCCTCGACCAGCAGGACGTGACGGCCCTTGAGGCTCTGGTCGAGATCCTTGACGAGCTTGACCTCGCCCGAGGACTCGGTGCGCGAACCGTAGCTCGAGACCGACAGGAAGTCGACGGTGAGGGGCAGGTCGATGGCGCGCACGAGATCGGCCATGAACATGAAGGCGCCGTTGAGCACGCAGATCAGGTGCAGCTCGTGCTCTCGGTGTTCGGCGTGGATGCGCTCTCCGAGCTCGGCGACGCGGGCCTGGATCTGTTCGCGGGTGATCTGAACGGGGCCGTCGCCGGCCCGGAAGATGCTGGTGTCGGACATGACGCGTCCTTCTCGATGGGGGTGCCGGCTGGGGCGGACGACGCGCCGTCCCGGCTCGGCTTGCGCGAGTATACCCGAGCCCGCCGCCTGCGGCGACCCGGGCGGGAACGGAATGGACCGCGCCTCAGCCGACCCGCAGCCGCGCCAGCTCGCGCTCCGTGAGGCGGCGGTAACGGCCCGACGGCAGGTCGCCCAGGCGGAGCGGTCCCTGGCGGATGCGCAGCAACCGCGTGACGTTGTAGCCGACCGCCTCCAGCATCCGCCGTGCCTGCCGGTTGCGGCCTTCGGTCAGCACCAGCACGCAACCGCCCGGCGCGGCCGTGACGATGCCGGCCCGGGCGGGGCCGTCGTCGAGCTCGACGCCACTCGCCAGCGTCGCCAAGGCCGACGGGTCGACCGTGCCTTGTCGGCACCACAGCCGGTACTCCTTCTCGTGCCCGTAGCGCGGATGGGTGAGTGCGAGCGTGAGATCGCCGTCGGTGGTGACGAGCAGCAGGCCCTCCGAGTCCATGTCGAGCCGCCCCACCGGGTGCAATCCGGGCACGTCGGGCAGCAGGTCCAGCACGGTGCGCCGCCCGCGATCGTCGCGCGCGGTGCTCACCACGCCCGGCGGCTTGTTCAACAGGAAGGTGACGTGCTCAACGCGTCGGCGGATGCTCCGTCCATCGACGCGGACGTCGTCGTCGGGCCGTGCTCGTTCGCCCAGCCGGGCCAGATGGCCGTTCACCGTCACCCGTCCGGCGCGGATCAGGTCCTCGGCCTTGCGGCGGCTCGCTATCCCGGCACGAGAGAGCAGCTTCTGGAGGCGTTCGCCCTCGAGCCCCCCGCTCGGGTCCTCCCGGCCGGCCGCGCTCACAGCCCGGGCCGGCCACAGGTGAGGTGCGCCGCACCGCCGGCAAGCATGCAGGGGTAGCTCCTCAGGACCATGCTGCGCCATTGTACGCACGCCCCCGCGCGGACGTCGGTCGGACCCGCAGCGTCCGCATCGAGCCGGTAGACTGACCGCGATGGACGCGCTCGACCCGGACGCCCTGCGGACCCTCGTCGAGGATCTGGTGCCCTTCAACCATTTCCTGGGGGTGCGGCTGACCAGTGTGGACCGGGCTGCCGGCAGACTCGGTACGCGCCTGGACCTGCGCCCCGAGTTCGTGGGCAACGCCATGCGCGACATGCCGCACGGCGGGGTGGTGTCGGCGTTGATCGACGCCACGGCGGGCGCCGCGGCCGCTCTCTCGCTCGAGGACCTGTCACTCGCCGATCGCGTCGCCACCATCGACATGCGGGTGGACTACCTGCGGGCGGCGCGAGGCGTGTCCCTGCACGCCGACGCCGAGGTGATGCGCACGGGTCGCCGCGTCATCGTGGTGCGCACCGTCGTCCGCGACGACGACGGCGAGCTCGTCGCGCTGGGCTCGAACGCCTTCCACGTCGCACGCTGACCCTGCAACCCCGATGCAACCCCAAGGCAACCCACCGTCGTGATAGCCTCGCTGCCGTGATCCAGCCGATCTTCGAGCATTACGCCGAGCTCCTGGTGGGCTACTGCACCGAGGTCGCCCCGGGCGAGCACGTCTACCTTTCCGTCGACACCCCGGCGCTGGAGCTGGGGCGCGCGCTGGTCCGCACGGTGCTGCGGGCCGGCGCCCAGCCCCACCTGCGACTCGCCTACCCCGCGTACGCCGGCGATGTCCTGGAGCTGGCGAGCGACGGGCTCCTCGATGGCCGTCCCGACCTGGAACTGGAGGAGATGCGGCGCATGGACGCCTACATCAGGGTCGCCGCCCCCGACGGCGGCCGGGTCCTGCAAGGCATCGACAAGGAGCGCATGACGCGCTGGCGGCGGCGCAACCAACCGGTCCAGGAGGAGCGCGTCAATCGTACCCGTTGGGTGAGCACCCTCTTCCCCACGAGCGGCGGCGCCCAGGACGCCGGCATGAGCCTCGAGAACTACGAGCGCTTCGTGTTCGACGCGATGTACCTCTTCGACGACGACCCCTCGCGCCGCTGGCAGGAACTGCGTGCGCATCAGGCGCGCATCATCGAGCGCCTCCAGCGCGCCAGCGAGGTGCGCATCCTGGGTGAGGGCACCGACCTGCGCCTCGACGTCCGGGGGCGTACCTGGATCAACTCCGACGGCAAGCGCAACATGCCCTCGGGCGAGGTGTTCACCGGCCCGATCGAATCGAGCGCCGAGGGGACGATCCGCTTCGACGTGCCCAGCACGGTCGAAGGCGTCGACGTCGACGACGTGCGCCTGACCTTCCGCGACGGCAAGGTGGTCGACGCCCACGCCGGGCGCGGCCAGGAGGTACTCGATGCCCAGCTCGCCACCGACGCGGGCGCTCGCTTCCTGGGCGAGCTCGGGATCGGGACCAACGAACGCATCCAGCGCCCCACCCGCTCCACGCTCTTCGACGAGAAGATCGGCGGCACCGTCCACCTGGCGCTGGGACGCTCCTACCCGGAGACCGGCGGTGTCAACGACAGCGCCATCCATTGGGACCTGGTGTGCGACCTCCGCCGGGGCGGTTCGCTGCTGATCGACGGGGAGCCGGTCCAGGAGAGCGGGCGCTTCCTGCTGTGAGGCGCCCGCGCCCCCTTGCGCCGCTGGCGGGGCGTGGTAACATGCGAACTCGCGACCGCGCGTGGACGCCGAAGTGGCGGAATTGGTAGACGCGCATGATTCAGGGTCATGTGACCGCAAGGTCGTGGGGGTTCAAGTCCCCCCTTCGGCACCATGCAAAGCACGGCGGAAGCAAGCGTTCGGGCGGCCTCGCAGGAGAGCCGCCCGAACGCTTGTCGGCGTCCGCACGCCGGTACCGGTCGCCCCGCGCGGGGCCGTCGCCGCTCGGCAACGCTCGCCCGGCCTCCCTTGACGGGCGACGGACCCACGGGTAGCTTGGACGCTGTCGCATGCGAACCAGGAGTCGACACGGAGGTGCGTCGGGCCGCCCGGTGGCCCCCGCGCCGGCGCAGGCGACACCCGTCGGAACGGCATACGGCGGAGGGTGGAGGACCCATGGACGACCCACTTCGCGCCGCACTGGACGCGGTCGAGGCGCACGCACCGACGTACGCCGACGACCTCGCCGCGTTCGTGCGCATCCCCAGCGTCAGCACCTCGCCGGAGCACCGCGCCGACATCACCGCCGCAGCCGCGTGGGTGGCGGCGCGCCTGCAACGGACGGGGTTCCCGGAGGTGCGGACCATCGAAACCCCCGGCAACCCGGTGGTGGTCGGGCGCTGGTCGGTCGACGCCGCGCTCCCCACGGTGGTCATCTACGGGCACTACGACGTGCAACCGCCCGAGCCGCTCGAGCTCTGGACCTCGCCCCCCTTCGAGCCGGCCGTCCGCGACGGGCGGCTGTACGGTCGTGGCGCGGCCGACGACAAGGGCGGCGTGCTCACCGCCATCCAGGCGGTGCAGGCGTGGGTCGAGGCGGCCGGCCGGCCTCCCGTCAACGTCACCCTCATCATCGAGGGCGAGGAGGAGATCGGCAGCCCCCACCTGCCCGGCGTCCTGCGCGAGCACCGTGAGCTCCTCGCCGGCGACCTCGCCATCAGTGCCGACGGAGGCATGTACAGCGCCGATCAGCCGTCCCTCACGGTCGGAACGCGCGGCCTGGCGGGCTGCCAGATCGATGTCGTGGGCGCGGCCAGCGACCTCCACTCCGGCATGTACGGCGGCGTGGTGCCCAATGCGCTCGAGGGGCTGGCACAGATCCTGGCCGCCATGCGCGACGACCACGGCCGGATCGCCGTGCCGGGCTTCTACGACGGTGTGCAGGAGCCTTCGCAAGCGGTGCGGGACGCACTGGCGGCGCTTCCGGCCGGTATGCGGGAGGAACCGTCGGCCGTCGGGCTGACGACGTGGATCGGCGAGGAAGGCTACTCGCCGCTCGAGCGCCGCTGGGTCCGGCCCACCTTCGAGATCAACGGGATGTGGGGCGGGTACCAGGGCGAGGGCGTGAAGACGGTGCTGCCGAACGCTGCCCACGCCAAGATCACCTGCCGCCTGGTGGAGGGACAGGACCCCGATCACGTCCTGGATGCGATCGAGGCCTACGTCACGTCGTTGACGCCGGCCGGGCTCCAGGTACGGGTCACCCGCCTGGCGGGCAAGGCGCGCGCCTACCAGATGCCCGTCGACCATCCCTCCCTCCCCATCGCCGCGCGCTGCCTCGAGGACGTCTACGGCAAGGAACCGGTGCTCGTCTGGGTCGGAGGCACCGTGCCGGTCACGTCGGACTTCCGCTCCATCCTCGGCATGTGGTGCCTCTACTTCGCCTTCGGCGAGCCCGACAACAGCATCCACGCGCCCAACGAGTTCTTCCGGATCGAGACGATCCGGCGCGGCACGCTCGCGACCGTGAGGCTGCTGCAGGCGATCGCGGAGCAAGGCGACGATCTGAAGCAGGGGTAGCTCGCGAAGGCGACGTTCTCGGCGTCGGGGCCGCGTGCGCGTCCCCTCCCTGCACGACCCCGGCGTCGAGAACGCCGCCTCGGGGCCAGCGCGGGTGGGCGCTCCGCGAGACACGACCTCGCCAACCTAGGCAACGGACCCGCCTGAGCTAGGCAATCTTGCCGATGACCGGACGCTTCGCAGGCCGCTAGCATGCCGGTGCAGCGAGCTGCCGTTCCGAGATCGGAGGTCGTTCATGCGCACCAGAATGGTTGCATCGGTCCTCGTCGTGGCCATCGCCACGGTCACCCTGGCGGTCGCGTTCGCCGGCGAAGTGCAGGGCCCGCCGGGCACCCCCGGGGTCCCCTACTCGGGGTCGGGGACGCGCACGGGCGCGCCCGCCCACGCCAACTCGATCTGTGCCTACAACGGGCTCAACGACATGAACCCGGACCAGGGCCAGATCGGCATCATCGTCCAGACGCCGCACAACCAGGGCAGTCCGGGCGATGCCGGCCGGGCCTGTCGCGGCGGCTCGAATCCCGAGAACCCGCCCAGCCCGTGACAACGTAGGCCCGTCCGGGCGATGCCCGGGCCGCGTCGGCCCCCACCCTTCCGCGGTGGGGGCCGACGGCTCTCCGACTCAGGGGCCGACCTCGAGCCGCAGCTCGACGGTATCGCCCTCGGCCAGCCGCTCCGCCTTCCGTACGGCCGCCTTCACGGGCACCAGGTAGACGCCGTCCTTGGGCCACAGCGAGGTCCTCCACGCCGTGCCGCCGATGCGGGCCGTGACCGGGATCATGCCCCAGCCGTAGCTCACGACCGGCGACGCATGCCGCAGGAAGTCACAGTGCTCGACCGGGACGGCCACGAAGTACCAGGGCGCGGGACCCACCCACCTGAACAGCGGCCCTTCGAAGGCGAGGTCCACAGGGCTCCTCGATCCGGCCCGGCCTCAGGCCCCTTCGAGCTGATCGAGCGCACCGAGCTCGCGGAGGACTTCCGTCACCTCGCGCAACAGCGCCAGCCGATTGCCGCGTACCTCGAGCTCGTCGACCATCACCAGCACGTTGTCGAGGAAGGCGTCGAGCGGCGCCTTGAGCGCCAGCACGGCACGGACCTCGTCGCCCAGCTCGCCCAGCGGCGTCTCGGGCGGTTGCGCCAGGTCCCAACCCGGCAGCGCCTCGCGCACCTGCGCCAGCAGCGCTTCGACGCCTCGGCGGGCTTCGGGCAGCGCCTCGAACAGCGGCGCCTCGTACTCGTTGCGGAACAGGCCGGGTTTGACGTTGCGGCGCCGCTCCTCCTGGCGGGCGAGGTTGGCCGCGCGCTTGTACAGCGCCATCAGGTCGGGGAACTCCTCCTGACCCATCAGCGAGCGCAACAGGTGCGCCCGGCGTGAAGCGTCGATGACGCTCCGACTGCCCTGCACCGCGGCCCGCACCACGGCAACGGGCATGCCCTGATCGTTGAGCAGCGAGCCGACGCGGTCCCAAAGGAAACGTTCCACCTCGGCCTCGCCCTCGGCCGGGATGTCGAGGCCATTGGCGCGGTGCGGCGCCGCACCCTCGAGCACCAGGTCGGCGAGCGGCAACCGCCAGCCTTGCGCGTTCAGCACCCGCGCGATGCCGAGGCCGTCGCGCCGCAGCGCGAAGGGGTCGGCCGAGCCGGACGGGCGCTTACCCAGCGCGAAGAAGCCCATCACCTTGTCGATACGGTCCGCCACCGCCAGCACCGCACCGATGGCGGTAGCCGGCAGACGGTCGCCCGGGCCGCGCGGCAGCACCCCGTCCTCCAGGGCCTGTGCGACCTCCTCGGAGAGTCCCTCGGCGCGGGCGTAGGCCCGGGCCATGACCCCCTCGAGCTCGGGCAATTCGAACACCATGTCGGTGGACAGGTCGGCGCGGAAGATCGGCAACGCCTGGTCCAGCGCCGCCCGCTCCTCCTTGGGCAGCTCCAGCACCTGCGCCAGCCGGGCGGCCACGTCGCTGACGCGGGTGATCTTGTCGGCCATGCTACCCAGGTCCTTCTGGAAGGCGATGCCCGACAGGCCCCAGGCGTGTTGCGACAGACTCTTGCGGCGATCGGCATCCCAGAAGAAGCGCGCGTCGTAGAGCCGTCCCTCTAGGACCTGCTCGTACCCGGCTCGCACGACCTTCTCGTCGATCACGCGGTTGTTGGAGACGCCCACGAAATAACGCGCCAGCGTCCCGTCTGCAGCGTGGGTCGGGAAGAAGCGCTGGTGATGGATCATCACCGTGCTCAGCACCTCGTCCGGTAGCTCCAGGTAGCCTTCATCGAAGCGGCCCAGCACCGCCACCGGATACTCGACCAGGTTGCGGACCTCGGCGCGCAAGACGGGATCGTCATGAGCCGTGAGGCCCTCGCGTCCGGCCGCCTCACACACCGCGCCCCAGGTCGCCTCGTCGCGTTCGCCGGGGTCGGCCAGTACCGAGACCTCCCGCAGTGTGTCGAGGTAGCTCGCGGCGTGGCGCAGCCGAACCTCGCCAGGCGCCAGGAAACGATGTCCTCGGGTGGTGGCCCCCGCCCGCACGCCTGCGGCCTGGAGCTCCAGCACGGTGTCGTCGAGCATCGCCAACAACCACTGAACAGGCCGCATGAACGGCGTGTCCACGTCCGCCCAGCGCATCTTGCGGGGCGCCGGCAGGTCCCCTACCAGCTCCGCCAGCAGTCCCGGGAGCACGCCCGACGCCGGGTCGCCACCGCGCTTCAGGCGCGCGAAGACGTAGCGCCCGCGTTCGGTGTCGCGGATCTCCAGAGCGGTCGGCTCGACGCCGCTGGAGGCTGCGAAGCCGCGCCCGGCCCGGGTCGGCGCGCCGCTGTCGTCGAAGGCCACCTCGGCGGCCGGACCGCGACGAAGCTCCTCGCGGACCTCGCTACGCTCCGGCAACCCCTCGGCCAGCACCGCCAGCCGGCGGGGCGTGCTGAAGCCGCGCACCCGCTCCGCGGCCAGGCCGGCGATCGCCAGCCGCTCCTCGAGGAGCTGCGCCAGCGCAGCGCGCCCCTCATCGACGTACCAGCTCGGCAGCTCCTCGGTCCCGATCTCGAACAACAGGTCCGACATCAGGACGCCTCCGGCGCCGCGTCCAGTTGGCCCAGCTGAGACAGGTACTCGCGCGCGCTCGCCTCGCTGAGACGGCGCACGCGCTGGACGTAGTTCTGCCGCTCGGTCTGCGAGAGCACGCCGCGCGCGTCGAGCAGATTGAAGGCGTGGGACGCCTTCATCACGAACTCGTAACCGGGGTGCAGCAGACCGAGCTCGAGCAGCCGTTTGGCCTCGACCTCGAACTTGTCGAAGAGCAGGCGCTGCAGCTCGGCGTCGGACGCCTCGAAGTTGTAGCGGCAGTGCTGCGCCTCGAAGTCCCCGCGCAGCGCGCCCATCGTCACGCCCGGCGCGTACTCCACGTCGAACGCGTGATCGACGCCCTGGAGGTACATGGCGATGCGCTCGAGCCCGTAGGTGAGCTCCACGGACACCGGCCGGCAATCGAAGCCGCCGACCTGCTGGAAGTAGGTGAACTGGGTGATCTCCATGCCGTCCATCCACACTTCCCAGCCCAGACCCCAGGCGCCCAGCGTGGGCGACTCCCAGTTGTCCTCCACGAAGCGGATGTCGTGCGCGTGTGGGTCGATGCCCAGCGCGTAGAGCGAGTCGAGGTAGACCTGTTGCACGTCGAGAGGCGACGGCTTGAGCAGCACCTGGTATTGGAAGAAGTACTGGAAGCGGTAGGGATTGTCGCCGTAGCGGCCGTCGGTGGGCCGGCGGCTGGGGGCCACCCCCGCCACCCGCCACGGCGCCGAACCCAGCGAGCGCAGGAAGGTCGTCGGGTAGAACGTTCCCGCCCCGACCTCGGTGTCGTGCGGGAGCGCGATCAGGCACCCCTGGTCCGCCCAGAAGCGGTCGAGGCCGAGCATGATATCTTGAAACAGCACAGAAGCTCCTCGAAGCGTGCGCAGCGTTCCAGTTCAGGTCCAGCGCGGGGCAAACGTAACGAAGGCCCTTTCTGGACTCACATCAGGCGGGTACTATACCATCATGATTCGGCCACGAAAGGCGAGCAGCATGGGGCCGAATCGACCGACGCCTCCTTCTCCCCTTCGGAGGGCACCTTGAACAGGTACGACGATCGAGCGAGGTTGGTCTTCCACTTCGCCCGCGAGGAGGGCTCCAAGCTCGGGCACGCCATGATCGGTCCCGAGCACTTGCTTCTGGGCCTGATGCGCGAGGGGGGCACGGCCAGCAAGGTGCTGGCGGAGTTCGGCGCGACCCTCGAGGGCTTCCGTCGGCAGGTCGAGGAGATGGTGGGGCGTGGGGACGGTCTGCCCCGCAACGAGACGGCGGCCATCACCCCGCGCGCACGGCGTGTGATGGAGCTGGCGGGGTCCGAGGCGCGCAGCCTGGGCAGCAATGTCATCGCCACCGAGCACATCCTGCTCGGGATCATCCGCGAGGGCGACGGCGTTGCCTACCGCATCCTCCAGAACCTGACGCGTGACGTCGACACGGTGCGCTGGCGCATCCTGGCCGCCGCCGATCCCAAGAACCAGACGGAGACGGTCAACACGCCGTTCCTGGACGAGTACGCCCGCGACCTCACCAAGGAGGCGCGCGAGGACAAGCTCGACCCGGTCATCGGCCGCACCGCGGAGATCCGGCGCGTCATCCAGATCCTGACGCGCCGCACCAAGAACAACCCGGTGCTCATCGGCGAGCCGGGGGTCGGCAAGACCGCCATCGTCGAGGGACTGGCGCAGGCCATCGTCGAGGGTCGGGTGCCGCCCAACCTCGCCAACGTGCGGGTGCTGTCGATCGACCTGAGCAACATCGTGGCCGGCACCAAGTACCGCGGCGAGTTCGAGGAGCGCCTGCGGCAGGTCATCGAGGAGCTGCGCAACGCCAAGGTGGTCGCCTTCATCGACGAGCTGCATACGCTGGTGGGCGCAGGCGGCGCCGAAGGCACGCTCGACGCCGCGAACATCCTGAAGCCTCCCCTGTCGCGGGGCGAGGTGCAGGTGATCGGTGCCACCACCACCGGCGAGTACCACCGCTACATCGAGAAGGATGCCGCGCTGGAGCGGCGCTTCCAGCCCGTCATCGTGCTCGAGCCCTCCCCCGAGGAGTCGCTGGAGATCCTCGAGGGCCTGCGCGAGAAGTACGAGTCCCACCACGGCGTGATCATCCCCCAGGAGATGCTCCGCATGTCGGTGCGCTACGGCGAGCGCAGCCTGCCGGGCCGCAACTTCCCCGACAAGGCGATCGACCTCATCGACGAGGCCGCCGCCCGCACCCGCCTCAACAAGTCGCTCGGCTTCCCGGTCGTCGAGGAGGAGGACGGCACGCCCGTCGTCACCCGCGAGGACCTGGAGGCGGTGGTGAACTCCTGGGGAGGCATCTACGTCGACGAGACCGACTCCGAGAAACTCGCCCACATCGAGGAGAACCTGGAGCGCAGCGTGGTCGGTCAGAGCAAGGCCATCCGCGCCCTGGCCTCGGCGTTGCGCCGCGCGCGGGTCGGCCTCGGCGGCCGGACCCGGGTGGCAGCATCGTTCATGTTCGTGGGACCCTCGGGTGTCGGCAAGACGTTCCTGGCCAAGCAGCTCGCCCTCGAACTGTTCGGCAGCGAGCGGGCGCTGGTGCGGCTCGACATGTCCGAGTTCCAGGAGTCCCACAGCATCTCCAAGCTGATCGGGGCCCCTCCCGGGTACGTCGGGCACGAGCAGGGCGGCCGGCTGACCGAGGCCGTTCGCAGGCAGCCGTTCAGCGTGGTGCTCCTCGACGAGATCGAGAAGGCGCATGCCGACATCTACAACACCTTCCTCCAGGTGCTCGACGACGGCCGCCTCACCGACGGCCTCGGGCGCACGGTCGACTTCCGCCGCGTCATCCTGATCATGACGAGCAACACCGGCTTCAATCGCGGCTCCACCATCGGCTTCCAGGAGGAGGGCAAGCAGGATTCCAACTCGCCGCTGAAGGGCATCTTCAGCCCCGAGTTCCTGGATC
Source organism: uncultured bacterium (assembly GCA_964616005.1). Lineage (GTDB taxonomy): Bacteria > Deinococcota > Deinococci > Deinococcales > Trueperaceae > JASBRS01. The sequence continues at coordinate 16,987 of CAZTTB010000032.1, forward strand.
GCCTCGACGAGGTCATCGTGTTCGAGACCTTCGACCGCGAAGGCATCGTCGTCATCACCCAGCAGATGCTCGAGGACATCCGGGGCGAGCTCGCCGGCCGGGACATCCACGTGACCTTCTCCAAGGAGGTCGCCGAGTTCCTGGTGGACAAGCTGCCGCGCGGCGAGAGCGCTCGTCCCATGCGAGGCATCCTCCGCGAGCACATCGAGGACCCGCTGTCGCTGGAGATCCTGCAGCACGGCTCCGAAGAACCGCTGCTCGTGACCGTCGAAGAGGGCCGGGTGGTGTTCGCACGGCCCGTGCCCATGGTCTGATCGGACGATGCCGCGCGTCCGGTCCGTCGGCCGTGCGTCGGTCCCGGAACGCATCCCTGCCCAGAACGTCGGGTACCACCGGACGTCGCGCGGTATCGTGGACGGCATGTGGGCGACCGTGCCCTGGGGGAGGGTGACGCCATGGCTCGCGTGAGCCTCCGGTACGTGTGCCGCGAATGCGGTGGGCACTCCGCCACGCCCATGGGGCGCTGCCCCCGTTGCGGCGCCTGGAACAGCCTCGATGAGGAGCTCCTCGGCGCCGACAGCGGGCCGAGGAAGGCGTCACGCGCCGCGCTGCGCCGCGTTACGCCCATCGCCCTGGAATCCGTGACCGACGCGCAACTCGTCCGGTTGAGCTCAGGCGACGCCGAAGTGGACCGTGTCCTCGGCGGCGGCTGGGTGCCGGGCTCGGCGCTGCTGCTGGCGGGCGAGCCCGGCATCGGCAAGTCGACGCTGCTGCTGCAACTCGCCCACCACGCCGTGGAGGCGGGGCGCAGCACCCTGTACGTGGCGGGCGAGGAGTCGCTGGCGCAGGTTCGCCTGCGCGCCGAGCGGCTCGGGTTGTCGCACGGCGTGCTGCTGACGCGCGAGACCGACGCCGGCGCGCTGGCCGAACACGTGCGCGCCGCCGCCCCGGACCTCGTCATCGTCGATTCCATCCAGACCCTGCTGGCCGACCCCGAGGGCACGCCCGGCACGCTGAGTCAGGTTCGCGACGGCACGGCCCTGCTGGTCGCGGCGGCCAAGGAGAGCGGCAGCACGCTGGTGCTCATCGGTCACGTCACCAAGCAAGGGTCGATCGCCGGCCCCAAGGTCATCGAGCATGTCGTCGATGCCACCTTCGCTCTGGAGTCGGCGGCCGGCCTGCGGGTGCTCCGGGCGATCAAGAACCGCTACGGTCCGGCCGGCGAGGTGGGCGTCTTCGATATGGCCCAGTCCGGCATGCGCGCGGTCCCCAACCCGTCGGAAGCGTTCCTGGCCGAGCGTCCCCACGGCGTGCCGGGGTCGGTGGTGGTGGCCGCCCTGGAGGGGCAGCGGCCGCTGCTGCTGGAGGTGCAGGCGCTGGCCTCGAAGACGCCCTACGCGTCGCCGCGGCGTGTGGTGCAAGGGCTCGAGCAGCGCCGCGTCGATGTGGTGCTGGCCGTACTGGAACGCCGGCTCGGCCTGCCGCTCGCCGATCTCGACATCTTCGTGAACGTCGCCGGCGGCCTGCGGCTCACCGATCCCGGAGCCGACCTGGCGGTGGCGCTGGCGGTCTACTCCGCCGTCACCAACCGCCCCCTGCCCGAGCGCACCGCACTGGTGGGCGAGGTGGGGCTGGCGGGCGAGGTCCGCTCGGTGGGTCATCTCGGACGCCGCCTCGAAGAAGCGCGTCGCGCGGACCACCCGCTCCTGGTGGGTCCCCGCTCCCGCGAACTGGACGGCGGCGTAGCCGACCTGCGACAGGCGATCGAGCGCGTGTGGGGAGAGGTCTCGTGAGCGACTCGGCGAACACCGCCACCTTCCTGGCCCGGGCGGTCTTCAGCCTGATCGGCGGCCTGGTGGGGTACGGCCTGGCCGTTCTGCTGCTCGACCGGGGCCTGCTGACGGGTCCCAACAACCTGCTCTACCTCACGCTCCTGGGGCTGCTCTTCGCCTACCTGGCAGGCGGCACCCTGGCCCACCGCACCGCAGGAGCCTGGGGGCGTCTCATGGCCCGGGCCGCCAAGACGCCACCCGAGGCCGTGCTCGCCGCGGGCACCGGCGCCACGCTGGCGCTGCTGGTGACCGTGCTGCTCAACAACCTGCTCGCCACGGTGCCGGGCTTCACCTGGTACTGGTCGTTGCTGATCGCGGTGGTGCTGGTGGGGGCAGCGTCCTCGTTCTTCGTGGTCAACCGCCAGCTGTTCACGTTCAGTCGGTCCCAGGGCCCGGTGGTGCCCCGGCCGGGCAGCCTCCGCGACAAGGTCATCGACACCTCGGCCATCATCGACGGGCGCATCGCCGATGTCGCCGAGTCCAACTTCGTCGACGGCACCTTGCTCATCCCCAACTTCGTGTTGAGTGAACTGCAGCGCATCGCCGATTCCGACGAGCCGCTGAGGCGCCAACGCGGCCGTCGCGGCCTGGAGGTGCTCGACCGCATCGCCAAGGAACGCAGCATCCCCACCGAGGTCATCCAGGACGACCCGAGCACCACCTCCGCCGTCGACGAGAAGCTGGTCCGGGTGTGCCAGGCGCGCGGCGCCGACCTCATCACCACCGACTACAACCTCAGCCGCGTCGCCGCCCTGCAGGGCGTGCGCGTGCTCAACCTGCACCAGCTCGCCAACTCCGTGAAGGCCACCTTCCTGCCGGGCGAGAAGCTCTCGCTGAGCATCGTACGGACGGGCCGCGAGCAGGGCCAGGGCCTGGCCTACCTCGAGGACGGCACCATGGTCGTCGTCGAGGACGCCAACGAGCTCGTCGGTCGCACCATCGAGGTGGCGGTGACGAGCAGCCTGCAGACCAACATGGGGCGCATGATCTTCGCCCGCCCCGTTACGGCGGGCGAAGACCTCGGCTGAACGGGCCGACCACCTCGGAAAGACCGTCCTGCACGTTCACACCTGCGCTTGACAGGGTTGCGTGTCGCGCGTATCCTCAGGGGCGCACGGCGGCGCCATCGGCGGCGTTCCGCACGAGTCCGTGCACCCATCTCGGGGCCTTAGCTCAGCTGGGAGAGCATTCGCTTTGCAAGCGAAGGGTCGCCGGTTCGAATCCGGCAGGCTCCACCAAAGAAGACC
>CAZTTB010000033.1:0-19768 GCA_964616005.1 uncultured bacterium
ACGGCCCGCGCTCCGGCCCGGCTCGGGTGTGGCAGCGGGTCGCGGTCCGGGTCGCACGCACTCCCGGATCCCGGCCTCGAACCGCTAGACTTGCCGGAACCATGGCCGACCGCGACACGCCTCGTCCCCGCTGCTCCGCGTTCATCGCGACCAGCCTCGACGGCTACATCGCCGGTCCGGGCGGTTCGCTCGATTGGCTGAAGATCGTCGAACGGCCGGGCGAGGACTACGGCTACCGGGCCTTCTTCGACTCCGTCGATGCGCTCGTCCTCGGGCGCAACACCTACGACGCCGTACTCGGCATGGGGGCCTGGCCGTACGCCGGCAAGCGCTGCCTGGTGCTCACACACCGGAAGGGAACCTCGCGTCACGGCGAGACCTTGCTCGAGGCGAAGCCCTCCGAGGCGCTCGCGAGGCTGGCAGGCCACGGCGCGCAGCACGTCTACGTGGACGGTGGCGCGGTCCTCCGGCAGTTCCTGGCCACCGGACTCCTCGACCGCCTGACGCTCTCGGTCCTCCCCGTCGTGCTGGGCAGCGGCATCCCGCTGTTCACGCCCGGCGGCGCCGAGCGGCGGCTGCTCCTCGAAGACGTCCGGTCGTGGCCGAGCGGCCTCGCCCAGCTCCGCTACCGCGTGCCGTGAGGGGCAGTCGGGGGGCACGAACGAGGCCGTGTCGCCTCCGCCTTTCGGCAGAGGCGTTCGGGCGGTCGCGGGGCTACCGTCGGCGTGGGAGGCGTCACGAATGAACCGAACCCGATCGACCCCCTTCGAGCGAGGTGCCCTGGCTCGAGCCGCCCTCGCGCTCCTGGCCGCGCTCCTGCTCGCCACCGCCTTCGCCGCCACGGACCGGCGCGACCTCGATCTGAGCGGCGTCCGCAACCTCGATGCCAGCAACGTCAACGGCAGCATCACCGTCACCGTCGACCCGGCGGCCACGGGCGTGACCGTCGATCATCGCGGCCTCGTCGACTACCGGGTGACGGTCGACGGCGACACCCTGAGGCTCGAGGGACGCAACCGCTCGTTCCTGTGCCTCAACTGCCAGGTCAGCTTCGACGTGCGGCTGCCGGGACCGGTGGCCATGAAGCTCCGCACCACCAACGGCAACCTCACGGTGTCGGGCGCCATGGCGCGCATCGACGCCGCGACCACCAACGGCAACGTGACCACCGACGGCACCGGCTCCGCGCCGTTGACGCTGAGCACCACCAACGGCCGCATCAGCGTGCAGGGCGCCAGTGCCGAGGTGCGTGCGCGCACCACCAACGGCAGCGTCGAGCTGAGCGACATCGACCTGCCGTCGGGCAGCCACAGCCGGGCGCAGACCGTCAACGGCTCGGTGGTCGTCACCGGCCTGACCACCAGCGCCGCCCTCGTCGTCGACGGGCACCTCACCCACGGCGGCATCAGCGTCTCCCTGGACGGCTACGACCTCTCCTATCCGGACACGCGCAGCTTCCGGGCCAGCACCTCCGGCGGCGGACAGGCCACCCTCGCCGTCGAGACGGTGAACGGCAGCCTCACGGTTCGGCGCTGAGCCGCCCGAACCCGTTGCTCGACCGTGTCGCCCGAGCGCGGGGGAGCGGCCTACGGACGGCCGCTCCCCCGCGGTAGGCTGGGCCATGAGCGATCAGCCGCCACGCAGCGACGTCCCTCTCGACGAGACCTGGGACCTGACCGATCTCTTCGCCGACCGGGACGCGTGGCTCCATGGCTTCCAGTCCGTGCGCTCCGACCTGCCGACCCTGAGCGGGTTCCGCGGGCGCGTCGCCGCCGGCCCCGGGGTGCTGCAGGCCGCGCTCGAGGTGGACCAGCAGCTGCAGACCCGGCTCCGCCGGGTGGTCGCCTACGCCGTGCTGCGCCTGTCGGTCGATCAGGGCGACGCCGAGTGCCAGGCCGACGGCTCGCGCGTCCGGCAACTCGCGAGCGAGGCGGAGCGCGAGCGCACCTTCCTGAGCGACGAGATCCTGGCGCTCGACGGCGGCACGGTGGCGTCCTGGCTCCGCTCCGAGCCCGGACTCGCGCCCTTCACGCGCTTCCTGGACGGGATCCTGCGCGACAAACCGTACCGCCTCGCTCCCGAGACGGAGACGGTGCTGGCGTCGTTCGGCGAGGCGTTCGACGCGCCGTTCGCGCTCTACCAGCGCGCCACCGGCGCCGACGTCCGCTTCGAGCCGGCCACGGACACGCGCGGGCGGAGTCACGCGGTGTCGATGGGCCGGCAGATGTTCACCTTCTCGCCGTCGCCCGATACGCGCCTGCGCCGCGAGGCCTACCGCAGCATCGCGCGGGGCTTCACCCCCTACCGCCACACGCTGGCGACGACCCTGGCCACGTTCGTCCGCAACGGCGTCGTCGAGGCCCAGGTGCGGGGCTTCCCGTCCGCCATCGACATGGACCTTCACGGCCAGGAGGTCACCCGGCCGGCCTTCGAGGCCATCGTCGACACCTTCTCGCGCGAGCTCGCCCCCCACATGCGCCGCTACGCACGCGTCCAGCAACGCGTTCTGGGCGTGGAGCGCGTTCGCGTCGCCGACCTCGACGCCGACTGGCCCGGCGCCGGCGGCGAGCTGACCTTCGAGGGCGCACGCGACGCCATCGTCGCCTCCAGCGCGCGGATGGGGAGCGCCTACCAGAGCATCGTCGAGCGCGCCTTCGCGGAGCGCTGGGTGGACCGCGCCGACAACGCCGGCCGCCGCGGGGGCGCCTTCTGCTCGTCGGTCTACGGCGTCCACCCCTACGTGTTCGCGAGCTGGACCGGCGGCCTGCGCGGCGCCTTCATCCTCGCCCACGAGCTCGGTCACGCCATCCAGGGCCAGCTCGCCATGCAGAACAACCCGCTGGCCCGCAGCCGGCCGAGCCTGTACGCCATCGAGGCGCCATCGACCTTCAACGAGCTGCTGCTGGCCGACCGTCTGCTGGCCTCCTCCGACGACCCGGCCTACCGGCGGCGCGTCGTCAAGGCGCTCATGGCGACGTTCTACCGCAACTTCGTGGTGCACCTGCAGAAGGCCCAGCTCCAACGCCGCATCTACGCCCTGGCCGAGCGCGGCGAGGCCGTCACCGCCGATCTGCTCGACCGGGAGCAGATCGCCATCCTGGAGGCCTTCTGGGGCGACGCCGTCGAGCTGGTCGATGAGGACCGCACCATCTGGATGCACGAGGCGCACTACTACATGGGGATGTACCCGTACACCTACTCGGCGGGTCTGTCCGCGGCGGTCGCCATGGCCCAGAGCGTGCGGGAGGAGGGTGAGCCCGCCGTGGAACGCTGGCTCGCGTTCCTGATGGCGGGCGGCTCCCGCGGCCCGCTCGAGCTGTTCGCCGACGCCGGCATCGACATGGCGGACCCCGCCACGCTCTCGCGGGCGGTGGCCCATGTCGGCTCGCTCGTGGACCTGCTCGAGCACGAGCCCGGGGCCGCACATTGACCCAGAGCCGTGGCGCCGAGCGCTGGAACTTCGGCGCGCTCGTGTGGCACGGCGTGTTCTTCGCCGTCGGCACGGCCCTGGCCGAACCCTCCACGGCGCTGCCCGCCTACGTAGCGCTGCTGTCGGACTCGCCGGTGCTGGTCGGTCTGATGACCAGCCTGCTGCTGGCGGGCGAAGTGGTGCCGCAGCTGCTGTTCTCGCGCTGGGTGGAAGCGGTGGCGCGCAAGAAGGGGTTCTTGCTGGTCGCCGTGTACAGCCGCGCCCTGGCGTGGCTGGTGCTGGGCGGCCTCACGCTGCTGTGGGCGCACCGCGCCCATCAGCTGCTGCTCGTCACTCTGTTCGTCTTGCTGGTGGCGTTCGCGGTGGGCGGCAGCCTGGGCGGTGTCGCCTTCGTCGACGTGGTGGGCAAGACCGTGCGGGCCGGCATCCGCGGACGCTTCTACGCCGCCCGGCAGTTCCTGGGTGGCCTGGCAGCGCTGGGCGCGGGCTTCCTGGCCCGTGACATCCTGACCCGCCCGTCGCTGAGCTTCCCGCAGAACTACGCCGTGCTGTTCGTCGGGGCGGGCGTCGCCCTGGCGGTCGCCGGGCTCGGCTTCCTGGGCCTGCGCGAGCCCCCGGGCGAGGTTCGCCGGCGCCCGCCGCTGAGCGCCTACCTGTCCGACCTGCGGCGCTTGTGGCGCGACGACCGCGCGCTGCGCAGCCTGGTGGTGGTCGAGAACCTGGCCGGCCTCCACCTCATGCTGCTGCCGTTCTACGTCACGCTGGCGCAGACGCGCCTGCACGTCGGACCGGAGGCGGTGGGCACCTTCATCATCTTGCAGGTGGTGGGGGGCGCGATCTCGAACGTCGCCTGGGGCTGGCTGGCCGATCGTACCGGCAGCCCGTCGGTGCTGCGCGCGTGCCTGGTGCTGGGGTTGGTGCTGCCGCCGGTGGCGCTGGCACTGGCGCGCTGGGCGCCGGGACAGTACGCGCTGGTGTTCCTGCTGGTGGGCGCGGCGGTCAACAGCCGCAACCTATCGTTCAACAACGTGCTGGTCGACATCGCTCCCGATGCCGTGAGACCCACCTACAGCGGTCTCGTCGCCACGTTGACGGCTCCGCGCCTGCTGTTCCCGCTGCTGGGCGGGCTGCTCATCGGCGCCTTGGGCTTCGCCCCGGTGTTCCTGGCCGTAGCCCTGGCGCTCCTCGCCACCCTGGTGGGTCTGGGTCCGGCCGCGGCGCTCTACGCCTCGGCGCGCCGCGACTGGGAGGCGCGCCGCTAGCCTCGCGTCTCCACAGCGGCCGCTCCTGCTCCTCGATCGAACGGATCTTGTCGGTGACGACGTCGCCGGTGTGGAGCGTCGAGCTCGGCCACCACCCGCGGCGACCGCACCCCGCTAAGCGAGGCGGCGACACGCCGCAGGTTCAACGCGTCGTCCACGGCGCTCGCCCTTCCGACCGCGGACGCGCCCGCGGGCGGGCGCGCCCGCAGACCCGGCTACTCGACGAGCTTGGCGTCGAGGGTGATCTCGACGCTGGCCAGCGCGGCCGACACCGGACAGCCCGCCTTGGCCGCCTGCGCGGCCTCCAGGAACGCCTCCCGGCTCATGCCGGGGACCTTCGCCTCGCACGTCAGGTGACTCTTGGTGATCCTGAATCCCGCCTCCAGCTTCTCGACGGTCACGGCCGCCTGGGTGGAGACGTACTCGGGCGTGAAGCCGGCGCGTCCCAGCCCGCCCGACAGCGCCATGCTGAAGCAGCCGGCGTGCGCGGCGGCGATGAGCTCCTCCGGGTTGCTGCCGGTGCCTTCCTCGAACCTCGAGGAGAAGCTGTAGCGGCCTTCGAAGGCGCCGCTCTGCAGCTTCATGGTGCCGTTCCCCTGCTGTAGTGTGCCTTCCCAACGGGCGTTGGCTCGACGTGTGGGCATGCGCGATCCTCCCGATCCTGGAGCTGGCTGCGTCCGCTCGGGCCCCGGGCTCACGCCCGCGCCGCGGCGGCTTCGGTGGTTCAGCGCCCATTGTTACGGGCCGGCGAGGTGGCGTTGGTCGCCCGCCTCACGCGACGCCTCGCCGCGACCGCGCCGCGCGCCGGCGGCGCGCTCAGCCGCCCGGGCCCATCATCATGGTGCCGCGCATCTGCATCGGTTGCGACAGCACCAGGACTTGCACGGCGGCGAACAGCAGCGCGAACAGCAGCATCGGCCACATCGCCACCGCCCCGCGCCGACCGAAGTCGCGCAGGCCGATACGGAGTGCGGTCACCATCGCCAGCACCGCGTAGAGGGCGGTCACGACGGCCTGGATGGGGAACAGCCAGGACATCGGCACCAGCCGATCGAGCCCCCAGTTCGGCGCCAGCCCGGCCCCGAAGCGGTCCAGGAAGTGCTCGGCCACCGGCACCGCGCCGGCGCCGCCGGTGAGGAAGTGGAACAGGTAGTGGGCGGTCCAGAACCCGAAGCCGAGCGCCACCGCTACGTAGCCCCAACGCCGGAAGGCGCGCCGGGGACGCGGTGGCGCACCCCCCGCCAGGTCGGCCAGCAGCGCGAAAGCGCCGGTCAGCGCCACCCCGACGACACTGGCGACGAGGTACAGCACGAGGATCAGCACCCAGCGGCGATGCGTGCCGAGGATCGTCCCGGCGGCGTCCGCCAGCGCCTGGAAGGGACCGATCATGGCCAGCGCGTTCATCACCCCCCACACGGCGAGGAGCACGCCGAACAGCAGCACCGTGGCCCCGCCGCGCGTCCGCCACGGGTCCTTGACCAGCTCGCGCCCCGGCTCGCGCAGCCGCAACGCCACGTTGTCGTAGGGACAGGCGCGCACGCAGTTGAAGCAGTAGGTGCAGTCCATGTTGGAGGTGACGGTAGGCACCATCAGGCTCGACTCGCAGCCGGGGAAGGCGGGCGCCGGCCCGCCGCCGGCCGGCCGGCCGTAGAGGCAGGGCTTGTCGTCACAGCTGCGGCACACGTCCGGGTCGACCGCGGCGATCTGCGTGGGAGACACGCTGGAGAGCACGAAGTTGAAGTTCCCCAAAGGGCACACGTAGCGGCAGAAGGTGCCGGCCGGGAAGAGCGTGTCGACCGCCAACGCGCCCAGGAAGTAACCGACCGCCAGCCACGCGGTCAACAGGGGGCTGGACCACAACCCGAACACCTCGTAGCTCCACAGCAGCGCCAGCGTCAGCACCAGCACCACCAGCTTGTTGCTCAGCATGCGCGGCCACGGCAGCTCGCGCGGCAGCCAGCGCTCGAGCCGGCGGGTGAGGCCGCGCGTCAGCATCAGCGGGCAGGCGGCGCAGAAGGCGTTGCCGAACAGCGCCAGCACCAGCACCACCAGGCCCCGGTAATGGATCCACACACCGGTCGTGGCGGCGTTCCGGGGCGCCATCGGCGAACCGGTGAAGCCGTCGATGATCACCACCGCAGCCAGCAGCAGCAGGGGGAGCTGGAAGGCGAAGCGGGCGTAGCGCCAGCGCAGCAGGCGGCGCAACCCGGGCAGGCGTAACAGATCGACGCCGCGCGGCTGGTCGACCATGGGGCCGCCGTCGCGCCCTCCGGCCGCCTGCAAGGGGCCCCTCCCGAGCGCCATCAGCGGGAGGATAGCACCCTGCTTCGCGGCGTCAAACCCTACCCCGGTGGGGCGCCCGAGCCGGCGGGCGACGACCGCATCCCGGCGCGGGGTCGCGACGGCGCGTCACGCGGTATCGTCGCGCCACCCGGGGCCCGCGCCCCGCTCGGAGCGCCACGTGACCTCTCCCCCCCGTTCCCCCCACCCCGACCGCCGCCGGCCGGCCGCCGGCCGTCTCGCCTCGACCCTGCTGGCCCTGGCGCTGCTGCTGACGGCCGCGTCGGCCGCCGGCCACGGCATGGTGGTGCTGGGAGCGGTCACCGCGAACCCCGACCCACCGCGCCCCGGCGCAGCGCTGGTCGTCACGGTCGACCTGGCGACGCTGTCCAAGTCTCCGGTCGAAGGCGCCAAGCTGGTCGGCTCGCTGATGCCGGCGGACCGCCCGGACGCGACGCCCACCGAGGTCGCCTTCCGGGAGTACCCGGAGCCCTACGGGACCTACCGAGCGCAGCTCACCGCCCCGCCTGCCGGCCGCTACGATCTCACGGTGCGCGACCGGACCTACCCGAACGAGGACATCAGCGCCACGGTGACGCTGCAGGTGGGCGGCGCCAAGCCCAACGGCACGCTCGACTTCACCTTCCCGCCGGCGACCGGAGGACCGCGCTCGCTGGTGCGCTGGCTGCTGTGGCTGGTCGGGCTCCCGCTGCTGGCGGGGGTGGTGGTGACGGTGCTGGTGCTGCGCTCGAAGCGCGAGGACGCGGACGGCTGAGCGGAGCGCCCGCTGGCTCCGCTCAGCCGCGCAGGTACGACGCTCCGTTGACGTCGAGGATGGCGCCGGTCGAGAAGAACGCCTCGTCCGAGGCAAGGTAGAGCACCGCCGAGGCGACCTCCTCCGGCCGCGCCACCCGGTTCAGCGGGCTCTGCGCGCGGATCGCCTCGCCGCCCGGCCCCTCCAGGCGCGATCTCGCCATGTCGGTCTCGACGAAGCCGGGCGCCACCACCCCCACCGCGATGCCGTGCGGCGCGAGGTGCTGCGCCAGCGACTGGCTCATGGCGTGCAGGCCGGCCTTGCTGGCTCCATAGGCGGGCTGATCGGGCTCGCCGCGGAACGCGCCGCGCGAGCCGACGTTGACGATGCGCCCGCCGCCTCGCTCCATCATGTGCCGGGCCGCCAGGTAGCAGGTGTTGGCCGGGGCCAGCAGGTTCACGGCCAGGATGCGCTGCCACGCCTCCTGCCAGGCCCCGTAGTCGACGTCGTCGAGCGGATGGTGGATGCCGATACCGGCGCAGTTCACCAGCACGTCGAGCCCGCCCAGCCCCTCGACGGCGTCCTCCACCACGCGCCGGGCGATGTCGGGATCGGAGAGGTCGCCGGCCACCGTGAGGTGCCCGTCGCCCGCCAGCGAGGCCAGCGTCTGCCGCGCGGCCGGCTCGTTGTCCCGATAGCCGATGGCCACGCGAGCGCCGCGCTCCGCGAACGCCTGCGCGATGGCGCGCCCGATGCCCCGGGCGCCGCCCGTCACCAGCACCGCCTTGCCTTCGAAGTCCATACCTGCCTCCCTCACGCGCCGGACGCCGGCCCGCGGCGCGGCCGCGTCTCAACCGGCGCGGCGCACGTCCCGGCGATCGGCCCAGCCTACCGTCCCGCTGCGCCTCACATCTAACGCGCACCTCATGCCCGTCCAACGATGCCGGCGCAGCATGAGGCGTACCCGTCGCACGCCTCGCGTGCGGAAGGAGGCTCCGCATGATCGCGTCCCGACCCGCCGACCCCGTCGCTACCCCCGTCCTGCCGCCTGATCGTTGGGAGGGCGAAGCCGATTGCCGCGTGGGCCCCTTCCGCGACCTGCGGTCCGCACAGGGCTTCGCCAACGCGCTGGTCGACTTCGGCCGCTACGAGACGCTCCGCGAGCAGGTAGTGGTCGACGACGAGGGCGTGTACGTCCAGGTGCAGCGTGTGGGCGCCTGACGGGCGCCGCCGGATCTGCGGACCGCCAGGAGACGTGCGGATGCCTAGCCCGCGCCGGTCCCGTCTACCGTCTGGTAGCGCCGCTCGCCGGTGTGAGGGTTGAACCACACGCGCTGCCGGATGCCCGTGGTGGGATCGACGAACGTCTCGTCGGTCCTGACGAAACCCTCCAACGAGCGCCGGTCGCGGGCGCGCAGGCGTCGCCTGCGCACCCACATGGTGGCGGCGACCGCGACCACGATCACCACCAGCTCGAAGGCGAAGTACGAGACCACGAACCTCAGCACGGCCTACGCCTCGTGGACCACGACGGCCGTGCCGTAGGCCACCACCTCGGACATCGACTGTCCGATCTCGCTGGAATCGAAGCGCATCATCACCACGGCGTTGGCTCCCAAGGCGTGCGCGTTCTGGACCAGGCGATCGATGGCCGCCTTGCGGGCGTCCTCCAGCATCTCGGTGTACTCCTTGATCTCGCCGCCGCCCAGGCTCCGCAGCGCGGCCGTGATGTTCCCGCCGAGCCCTCGGCTTCGAACGATGACCCCGAAGGCCTGACCCGCGACTCTCTCGACGGCGTACCCAGGGATGTTCTCGGTAGTGACGACCAGCATGGCAAGGTTCCTCCTAACGGACCTTCGAGCTCGATCCCGATGCCTCTTCCGGCACGATGACCATCTCCGGCTCCGGCACGACGATCGTCGAGAACGTTCGGCGTCGGCGCCCGGCGGTCGGCTGGTTGGCAGCGGCACGCGTGAGGACGTCCCGGATCTTCTCGGCGACGTCGTCGAACTCGCGGTCGCTCAAGTACAGCGGCACCTGCCCGTAGCCCACGCCGTCCTTGAACAGGTCGACGTCCTGCTGTTCGAGATAGCTCGCGAAGTCGTCGAGCAGGCTCGCGATGAACGTCATGAAGTAACGCATGTGATCTTCGCGGCTGGCCTCGGCGAGGTCTTCCGCCGTCAGCCTCGCCCGTCCCTGCGCAAGCCCGTAGATGCGCTCCACGGCTCCCCGCACGCGACGTTCGTCCTCGATCGCCAGGACGCCTCCCTTCACGAGCTTCTTCAGGTGGCGATACAGCGATGGCTGCGGGACGCTCCCCAGGCGTTCGACCATCTGCCGCGCGGTCAGGCGCCGCCCGCCCGCCAGCAAGCCGATGATCCGGACGCGCACGGGATGCAGGATCAGGTCCGCCTTCGACTCCCTCATCGAGATGGCTCTCTCACGAGTAGAATCATTATCGAGAATGATAATACTCTCGCCGACGAGAACCGTCAAGCCCCCTCGGGACCGCCGGGCGCTGCGGCTATACTCGCCGTGACCATGGCGAACCCGACCGACGCCGCCCCCCGGCAGGACCTGCGCATCCAGCGCACGCGTCGCAGATTGGGGCGGGCGATGATCGAGCTGACGCTGGAGCGCGGCTACGACGCCGTGACCATCCGCGACCTCACGGACCGCGCCGGCATCGGCTACGCCACCTTCTTCCGCCACTACCCCGACAAGGAAGCGCTGCTGCGCGACCTCCTCGACGAGGTCATCGACGGGCTGATGGAACGGCTCGAGCCGGTGTCGGCCGACGACGATCCGGCCCGCACCGGCACCACCGTGTTCCGTCACGCCAAGGCGAACGCCCCGCTGTACCGGGTCCTGCTGGCGAGTCAGCGCTCGGTCGACCTTCTCGGCCGCGCCATGGAGGTCGGCATCCGGGCCATCGACAGCAGCTTCACCGACCGCCCCGACAGCATCGTGCCGCTGGAGATCGCCGCCCAGCACATCATCCGGTCGTTCCTGGCGCTCATCGAGTGGTGGCTGATGCACGACATGCCATATCCGCCCGAGACCATGGGTCGCATCTACCGAACGTTGATCATGGATCCGACGCGCGCGGTGGCGCTCGCGCCGCGGCGCGACACCGCCGACCCGCACTGAACCCCAACGGCATCGAGCGCCGCCGGAACGCGCACGGACGGACGTTGCTCCGAGTTTTGACGCAACGCGTCCTCGAAGGCGTATCGTTTCAAACGAAACCGTGGGGGGCAGCAGGACGAGAATGACGGGCGCGCTCAGGCGCGCCCTCACTCTGGTCCTCGGCCTAGCGGCGGTCGAGCGCCGCCCGGGAGCGGTTCAGGCGAGGTCTCTGGGGCGGGACGCCGCGCGGGCGCCAACGCGCGCTCAGGCGGGTTCAGCGCCGCGTTCCGTCCCGGGCCCCGTCGCCGCCAGGTCGGCGAGCAACCCGGCGAGCAGGGCCAGGCGTTGCGGGACCGCAGAGCGCAGGATGTGCTCCTCGCGGGTGTGGTCGGCGAAACCGACGGGTCCCAACCCATCCAGCGTGGCGATCCCCAGGACGGCGCTGAAGTTGCCGTCCGAGGCGCCGCCCACGCGGCCGGGCGCGAGCTCGATCCCGAGTGCCGCGCCGATCCGCTCCACCCGCTCGAACAGCGCCAGGCTGCCGGGGAGGGCCTCCATCGGTGGGCGCTCGAAGCTCCCCACCACCTCCAGGCGCGCTCCCGGAAGCACCGGCGTCAGCGCGTGCAGAGCGGCGTCCACGCGGGCGCCCTCGTCCAGGGTCCACGCCCGCGCGTCGATGTCGATCTCCACGCGGTCCGCCACCACGTTGATGACGGTGCCGCCGTGGATCACGTTGGCCCCCAGGCGCGTGCCCACGTCCAGATCGTCGATGCCGGCCAATGCGAGCACCTGGTGCGCCGCCTCCACCACCGCGTTCACGCCCTTCTCCGGCTCCACGCCCTGGTGGGCGGCCCGTCCGTGCACGGTGATGCGGTAGTGCCCGTGCCCCTTGCGGGCCACCTTGGGATCGCCGTCGTTGGTGGGCGCCTCCAGCACCAGCACAGCGTCGGCGCGGAGCGCCGCCGCCTCGATGCGCGGCCGGCTCGCCTCGCTCCCGACCTCCTCGTCGGGGGTGAGCAGGATCTCCACGCTCGGGCGCCGTTCCGGCTCGAGCAGGGCCAGCGCGTGCAGCGCGAACAGCAGGCCGCCCTTCATGTCGTTGGTGCCGGGCCCGAAGATGCGGTCGCCGTCGATGCGCCACGGCTCCGGCCAGGAGCCCACCGGTTGCACCGTGTCGTAGTGCGCGAGCATCAGCACCTTGCTGCCGCGCCCCGGCACCCGCACCGTCAGCAGGGGCCCCGCCGGCGTGGCCTCGCGTTCGACCTCCCCCACGGCGGCGAACGCGCCGGCCATCCAACGGGCCGCGCGCTCCAGCCCCTCCAGGTGGCCGCTGGGCGTCTCGATCCGCACCAGCGTCTCGAGGTGCTCGAGGTAGAGGTCTTCGCGCTCGCGCGCGCGCTTCAGGAGGTCGTCGACGGCAGCGGGCTCGGTCATCTCGGGTCGATCCTACAGCGAGCGGCCGGGCCGCCCCCGCCGCATACCCGCCTCACCAGCGGTAGAGACGGTGGGCGTTGCCCGAGAGCACCGCTACCGCCGCCGCGTCGGCTTCGCGCGCGTTGAGGTCGCCGTCGGCCACGGCGCCCACCAGCACGTCGGCCAGCACGCGCCGGCCCCACTTGCCGCAGACCGCGTAGAGCTCGGGCACGATGTGCGCGTCCGAGGAGTACAGCACCTTGGTGGGCGGCGCCAGCTCGAGCAGCATCGCCACCGTCCGCCGCATGCCCTGCACGCTCAGGCACGGCACCGCCAGGCCGTAGTCCAGGAACACCTGCGGGTACATGGCGGCCAGGTAACCGGCCTCGCGCGCGTAGGGATACGAGGCGTGCAGCAGCACGAAGCGAGCGCCCACCAGGGCGGGGTCCTCGATCAACGGCCGCAGGTGCAGCGGGTTGGCGAGCCGCAGGTCGAGGTCGGGATCGCCGAAGCCCGTGTGGAACTGCACCGGCAGCTCCTGCTCCGCCGCCGCCGTCAATCCCTCGCGCACCACCAGGTCCACCAGTGCCTTGTCCTCGAGCCGCAGCGGCCCGCCGTCCGACGCCTGCTTGACGGCGCGGAAGCGCTCACGCGCCACGCCCGGATCGACCGGCGCGATGGCGAGACCGGTCCGGTAGGCGGCGATGCTCTTGAACGCCACCACGTTCTCGGGCGCCGGCCGCAGCGCCGTGCGGAACGCCTCCAGGAAGCTCTCGAGGTCGGGGGCGTCGGCCATCAGCCTCTGCGCCAGCACCTCGAGCCGCAGCACCCGCCGGGTGGTCACGAAGCGCTCGTGCCAGGCGATCGGCTGGAGCTGTCCCTCCATGAAGCCGTCATCGAGGAACAGCGCTTCCATGCCGGCCGCCTCGAAGCAGCGGCGGGTGGTGTCCTCCAGTCCGAGGCGCTCGCGCACGCCGAGCAACGCCTCCTCCTCGGGTTCCACGCCGAAGAGCTCGCCGAGGTCGCGCAGGCTGCGGCGGTAGGCCAGCAGGTCGGGCGCGTAGCGAGCCACCGTCTCCGGAGCGAGCGCCTCGGTGAAGGGAGCGGCATAGGGGGTGCGCCGGATCACGGCGTCCAGCGCGATGTTGTGCGCGTGGTGGTCGACCACGGGGATGTCGGACAGGTCCATCAATAGCGCTCCAGCAGGAGCGCGGCCTGCTCCCGGAGCGGCATGTCCTTGGTGGCCTCCCACTCGTTGCGCTTCACCGCGATGTAGGAGCGCGCGAAGTCGGCGCCGATCGCGCCCATGAGTACCTCGTCCTCCTCGAGCCGCCGCAGGGCCTCCTCGAGGTCGGTGGGGAGCGCGTCCACGGCGCGCGCCTTGCGCTCGGCGTCGCTGAGCCGTCCGGGATCGCCCTGCACCGGGTCGGGCAGGCGCAGGCCCCGCTTCAGGCCGTCCAGGCCGGCGGCCACCACGGCGCCCATGGCCAGGTAGGGGTTGGCCGTGGCGTCGTGGGTCTTGAGCTCGAAGTGGTTGGGGCCCTGCCCGAAACGTCCGGTGGGCAGGCGTACCGCGGCCTCGCGGTTGTCCTTGCCCCAGGCGCGGAACGCGCCGCTCCAGAAGTGGGGGCGGATGCGGCGGTAGGAGTTGGCGCTGGCAACGGTGATCGCCATCAGGGCCGGCAGGTGCTCGAGCATCCCCGCCATGAAGGCCTCCGCCGCCTCGGACAGCTCGTGGGGACGCGAGGCGTCCCGGACGACGTTGCGTCCGTTCTGCCAGAGCGAGAGATTGAGGTGGCAGCCGTTGCCCGCCGCGCTCTCGATGATCTTCGGCAGGAACGAGGCCACCCAGCCGTGCTCGCGCGCGATCGCCCGCACCGTGTCGCGCACCGCCAGGTTGCCGTCCGCGGCCGACAACGGGTCGCCGGGCTCGATGGCCAGCTCGTGCTGTCCCGGCGCGGACTCGGAGTAGTGCTGCTCGACCGCGATGCCCTGCAGCGCGAGCGCGTCGTGGATGTCGTCGATGAGATCGACGGCGACGTCGGTTCCCTGCGTGGCGGCGAACACGGTGTCGTCGATGGGTTCCAGGTCGTGGCGGTCGCGGAGCACCATGAACTCGTACTCGTAGCCCGCCTGCAACGCGTAGCCCGCGGCGTCGGCCTCGGCCAGCATGCGTTTGAGGAAGCTCCGCGCGCAGTACGCCCAGGCCTTCCCGCCGACGTGGAAGTCGCCGAAGACGCGGGCGTGGCTGGGGGCGTAGGCGAGCGGGCGCAGGGTGGTCCAGTCGGCGACGAGGTAGGCCTCGCCCACGGGACCCAGCCCGCTCTCGCCGACCACCGCGTCGTACATCACGGGCAGCGCCTGCAAGGCCTGCGTGAAGCCGACGCCGCCCTCCCAGACGTCGCGCAGCGACTCGATGGCCACCCCCTTGCCCCGGATGACGTTGCTGTTGCCGCTCGTGACGAAGCGGACGTACTTCACCCCCAGGGCGCGCAGGAGGTGGTAGGTGGCGTCCTTCATGGTGCCTCCGGCAGTGTCCCCAGGCAACGTCAACCGGCGTCCTCCCCGGTTCAGAACGGATCCGAGCGTTCGCTGGCAACCGCTTCGGCGGCGCGGGCGCAAGGCGCCCCGTGCGCGGATGGAACGTACATTATCACGAAGCACGGGGCGCGCAACAAGTCGGAGATCGTCCGCTAGGACCCGGGTATCGGTACCGACTGCCGTCACCCACGCACTCGGCCTACGGCCCTCGATCGGCGTCGCGTCGGCGCGACGGTATAGTCATGCATGATCCTCGATGGCAAGGCCGCGCTCGTCACCGGCGGCACCAGCGGTATCGGCGAGGCGACGGTCCGCCTCTTGGCGCGCCGGGGCGCCCGGGTGGCATTCACCGGACGCCGTCGGGAGCTCGGCGAAGCGCTCGCCCACGACGTCGGCGGCGTCTATCTGGCGGCCGACCACACCCGCTCCGAGGACTGCGAGGCCGCCGTGCGCGATGCGAGCGCCGCCCTCGGCGGACTCGACGTCCTCGTGAACAACGCCGGCATCGTCGTCCAGGGCACCGCCGAACGGACCAGCGAGGCGACGTGGGCGCAGGTCTTCGAGCTGAACGTCACCGCGGTGTGGCGCATGAGCCGCCTGGTGCTGCCCGAGCTACGCCGTCGCGGGGGCGGCGTCATCGTCAACAACGCCTCGGATTTCGGGCTCGTCGGCGGGCCGCGCGCCGCCGCCTACTGCGCCAGCAAGGGCGCGGTGGTGCAGCTCACCCGCGCCATGGCGCTCGATCACGCCGGCGAGAACATCCGCGTGAACGCGGTGTGCCCCGGCGACACCTACGTCGAACGCTGGCGCGAGGCGGGCTACTTCGAGAACGACGATCCGAGCGCGGAGCTGGCCGCGATCGGCAGCGCGCTGCCGCTGGGACGGGTGGGCCGGCCCGAGGAGGTGGCTGAGGCGATCGCCTTCCTGGCCAGCGACGCAGCGAGCTTCATCACCGGTGCGACCCTGCCGGTGGACGGAGGGAACACGGCGGGTTGATCGCCCTCCCGAAGAGCGGCCCACGGACGGCGGGCCGACGGCGGGCCGGCGACCGACCCGCGGCGTCAGCGCACCAGGTCCTTCACCACCGCCGTCATGCCCGGCCGCAACAGGGCGAGGTCCGCCGCGTCGCCGTCGCCCGGGAGGATGCGGACGGTGGCGACGTAGGTGACGTCGCCCCGCACGATCCTGGAGACGCCGCTCACCCGCTCCACCTCACCGCGGAAGGTGCGGCCCGGTAGCGCGTCCACGGAGACCGTCACGCGACGACCGACCTGCACGCCCACCACCTGCCGCTCGGTGAGGTTGGTGGTGTCCACGAGCCAGGCGCTGGTGTCGGCGAGCGTGACGGCGGCGGACGCAGCGCCGTTCGCGGTCGCGGCTGAAGACCCGCCTGCAGCCGCCGCGCCGCCGGAGCCGACGGCCTCGCCGACCTCGGCCCCAACGGCCATCACGCGACCCGCGAAGGGCGCGCGCAGCGTTCGCCGGTCGACGGCCAGGGCGGCGCTGTCGCGGGCGGCAGCGGCCTGATCGCGTCGCGCGCCGGCCTCGGTCACCGCCGCCTTCGCCTGCTGGTAGGCCGCGCGCGCCTGCAGGGCTGCGGCTTCGGCCTGCGTCACGCCGGCCGCGGCCGCCGCCCGTTGGGCCTTGGCCCGGGCGACGGTGGCGTCGGCCTCACCCAGGGTCTGCCGCACCGCCGTGTCGGCGCCGTCGAGCTGCGCCTTCGCCACGTCGACGGCGGCGTCGGCCGCCGCCACCTGCTGTTTCGCGGCCTCCTCGGCCGCCTGCGCCACCCCGACCTGGGCCGCGGACGCGGCCAGCGCCGCCTCCGCCTGGCGCAAGAGTGCCTGCTCGTCCGAGCTGTCGAGCCGGAGCAAGGCCGCGCCCGCCTGGACCTCGTCACCGACCTGCACGAGCCGTTCGGCGAGCACGCCGGGCACGGGGAACGCCAGCTCGGCCGAGCGCAGCGGGCGCACTTCGGCCTCGGCCGACGTGGCCACGGGAAGGGACGTCGTGACGGAGGCTCCCGCGCTCGCCACGCTGCCGCCGGCACTCCCGCCGCCGGCTGCCGAGAGGCCCCCTGCGGCGTCCGCGGAGGCGGGGCTCGAGCTCGACGGCGGCTCGGAGGAAGGCCCCACCGGGTTCGCGACCTGGCGGTAGGCGATCGTCCCCCCGACACCCAGAAGGGCGCCGAGGACCAGGTACGAGACGACACGCATCATGCGCATGCTCCCCTCCGCGGCCGGCTCGTGCCGGACGTCATGCCAACGCTCCTTCGGCGAACTGTGCGATGGCAGCGGGATCCTCGAGGGTGCGATCCACGACGCCGTCACGCAACACGATGACGCGATCGACGGCCCTGCACATGCGCAGGTCGTGGGTCACCATGATCCCCGCGCGCCGGTCGTGATGGATGAGCGTGGCGAAGGTGTCCACCACCTGGTGCGCGCGTTCCGTATCGAGGCTGGCGGTGGGCTCGTCGGCGAGCACCACCGTGGGTTGATGGATGAGCGCGCGGGCGATGGCGACACGCTGCTGCTGACCCCCGGAGAGCTGCGAGGGCAGGCTCCGAAGGCGGTCGCCCAGGCCGAGCTGCTCCAGCAGGTCGCGGGCCCTGGCCACGCCGGCGGCGTCGTAGCGTCCGTTCAGCGACAGCATCAGGGTGACGTTCTCGAGCACCGTCAGGTAAGGCACGAGGTTGTTCTGCTGGAAGGTGAACCCGATGTTGCGACGGCGGAACCCGGCGAGGCGGCGGTCGACGAGGCTCCCCAGGTCCTCCCCCGCGATACTCACGCGGCCCTCCGTGGGCCGGAGCAGGCCCGCCAGCATCGCCAGGATGCTGGTCTTGCCCGAGCCCGACGGTCCCACCAGGGCCATGAACTCCCCGCGCCGGAGCGTGAGCGAGACCCCGTCCACGGCGTGGATGGTCTGCCGGCCGAGCGGGTAGCTCTTGCGCAGCCCCTCGGCCACCAGGGCCGGGGTGTCGTCCGTCGTGTCGTTCGCGGCGTCCCGGGACGCCACCGGGTCGCGAGCGTCCTCGCCGGTGGCGCGCCGGTCCCGCCGTTCGCGTCGTCGCCCCCTCATCGGCCCAGCCCCAGGGCGCGCAGCGGCTCGACACGCAGCGCCGCTCGCAGCGCCACCAGGCCGCCGAGCGGACCGATGACCAGGAGGCCCACCAGGGCGGTAGCGACGTTACCGGGCTGGAACACGATCGGCACGGTGGCCGGGAAGGTGGCGGCGAGGACGGCCGTTCCCAGCGTTCCTGCCATCACGCCTGCCAGGTTGACGAGGACGATCTGCAGCACCGCCTCGGTCGCCACCAGTGCATTGGAGGCGCCGATGGCCTTGAGCATGCCGATCTGCCCCAGCTTCTGCAGGGTCTGGATCTGGAAGAAGCCGCCTACCACCAGGAGTCCGATGATCAGAGTGAAGCCGCTCTGCGTGTTGAGCGTGCTCTGCTGCGCCGTGTAGCCGGGGATGCTCTGGTACGCGGTGGCGAGGTCGACCGCACGCACCCCCCGCACCTGACCCTCGATGCGCCGGGCGAGTGCGGCGGGGGCCACGCCGCCGGCGCCCTTCACGGCCACAACGTTGAACAGCAGGGTTCGGGGGTCGTCCTGGAGGTTGGCCTTGGGCTTGACGCGCTCGAAGGTGACCAGCGGCACCAGGATGGCCGGTGCGATCTGATATTGCTGGCCCGCCGCGATCCCCACCACACGCAGGTCGTAGCGCTCGTCCACGGCGCCCTGGGTGGAGCGGACCGTCATGATGTCGCCCACCTTCAGCCCGCTGCGCAGCGCCGCCTGGCGCCCCAGTACCACCTCGTTGCCGCTGGCCGACGTGAATCCCGGCCCTTGCAGCACCGGCGGGTCGCCCGGACGCCCCGGCTCCACCCCGATCAGCGAGACGCGGAGGCTCTGCGACATCGCCTTCGTGCTCGAGCCCGGGTCCACCACCGTCGACGCGAAGGCGATGGCGCCGACGTCGGCCACGCCGGCCACGCGACGCACCGACGCGACGGCGGAACCGTCGAACTGACTGGCCGCGATCTGGAGATCGGCGGTGCTCTGGTAGACGAGCAGGTCGGCATCGAGCCGGCTCACATACTGGCGGTTGCCGGTCGCCAGCCCCTCACCCAGCCCGGAGAGGAACAGCACCAGCGTGGTGACCAGCGCGATGACGGCGCCGATGGACGCGAACCGGCCCTTGTTGCGGAGGATCTCCTTGAGCGCCAGCGAGGCGGCGAGGCGAAGGCTCACGGCGCTCCGCAACCAGCCGGACATCGGTGGCCGCGCGACCGGAACGCGCCGCACCGTCCGCGCTTCGCTCCGTCACGACCCCGCACCCTCCGTCGACCCCGTTGTCGTCCGCTGCCCACCAGGCCACGATGCAACTCCGACGCGCCGGTCTCCATAGCCCCGCACACGATTGTGCCGTACGACCGGCGCCGTGCCCCACGCCCCGAAGTCACCACCCGCCCCCCTTGCCACGCCCCGATGTCGCCCGTCGCCGCGACGCGTCAGCGCGTGAAGAGCGGCTCCATCCCGCGGCGCTCGACGACCTCGCGCATGGCCTCGTCGGAGACGGGGCCGGCGAAGCGCGCGGCCGCCTCCAGCACCCTCGGCAGCACGTGGATGTCACCTACGGTGTTGAGGAACAGTCCCTCGCGGCCCAGCACCCAGTGCACCGCCACCTCGATGTCGGCGGGATCCTCCAGCGGTTCGTACCAGGTGGCGCGCGTCTGCCGCTGCTCGCCCCAGGGACGGCGCGTCAACGACTTGATGGTCTGCGTGGCCACACCGCGCTCGCGGCACACCGCCAGCAGCGCCTCGACGTCGGCGCGGTAGCCCTCGTCGCGCAGCAGCACGTAGCTGTACGGGAACAGCACGCTGTCGAACGGGAAGCGTTCCAGGCTGCGCAGGTGCATGGCGGCGATGCCGAGGCCGTGACCGGTGACGCCGA
>CAZTTB010000034.1:0-19321 GCA_964616005.1 uncultured bacterium
TCTTGAGCGTGCCCCGAGCCTGCACGAACAGGCTCTGGTAGATGGCTTCGTGACTCACCCGCATGCCCTCATCATGCGGGTAGGTGAGCTTCAACCAGCCGCTGATCTGCTCCGGCGACCAGTCCTCCAAGAGCTTCGCCACTACCAAACGGGCGAGGGCCGCATTGCAGGCGAGCTTGCACGCCTTCGGGCGTGCCGCGGCCCGCCAAGCCCGCTCGTCGGCGGCCAGCGCCCGGTAGCACCGCAGCCCGCCGTTGCGGCGCACCTCCCGGCTCACGCTGGATGGCGCCCTGCCCAGCTTCCCGGCGATGGCCCTGACGCTGTCGCCGCGCGCCAGGCTGCGGGAGATCTCTTCGCGCTCGTGCAGGGTCAACGCCAGTCTGGAGCGCCTGCGGCTCGCGGGCGAGATGCCGCCCGTGCCGGAGACGATGGTGTAGATCGAGCTGCTTTGCCTTCCCAGAGCAGCCCCGATCTGCCCCAGCGACTCCCCGCGCCTGTAGCGCTGCCACACCTCCGAGCGCTGCGCCTCGGTCAACCTCGGTAACCTCTGGGTTCGCTGCACCACCGCCCCCTCCCGCTACAGAGAGAGTCCATCATGAAGTGTTGCAGCGACCCCTTGAGCCCAAGGATCTTGTCCCACGGCAGGCGCATGTGCCTTCACATGAAGCTGCTACTGGCGACATCGGATTGCGTTGGCACCATGCGTGGAGAGGGAGCTGTGCTGGGAAGCCACCGAACCCATGCCAGAAGCGCTACCCATTACGGTTGATGGTCGGACCTGGTACTTCATGCTTGCCCGGCTCGCGTTCTCGCGTGGCCGTGCAGTGGACGTCTTCGCCCGATTGGCACGATCACAGCAGAGTTGTAGCTGGAGGAGTTGGCTTGGTTCGGATGCCGGGCCACGTCGGAACGGGATCCGGCCTCAAGGCCCGACGGGCCCCCGACTGCTCCCCCTTCCACGTCACAGCAATTGCCGTCTCATGCGATCCTCACGACGCGCCGCGCTTCGCATTTGGAACGGAGGAGAGTTGCGCCCTGGGTTGCAAGGGCCGCGTTGCCCCTGCTCGCCTGCGGACCCGGAAGCTACCGTAGGTGTGGCTTCTGCCTTCACCGACTCCGCTGCTTCTCGTTCCAGACAGCTTCGTTGACGTGCACGACGCGCCCTTCGACGACGGTGGCGGCAACCTCGACAGCGCCGGCTTCCCGCTCTCGAATGAGCGTCCAGGACCTGGTCGTGCCGCGTCGCCCTTGCACGTAGCGTGCTGGGTGCGTGCCTGCCAGGCGTGCGATGGTGGGCCACGG
Organism: uncultured bacterium; assembly: GCA_964616005.1. Taxonomy (GTDB): domain Bacteria; phylum Deinococcota; class Deinococci; order Deinococcales; family Trueperaceae; genus JASBRS01. Next base: position 1,303 of record CAZTTB010000034.1, read on the forward strand.
AAGGCCGAGCGACTGCCGAGCGAAACAGACACAGTCCAGTAGCGAGCTTCCAGAACCCGCCAGGTAGCCGGTATCGCCGAGGCTCACTCTTCCGGACGTCTCCACGCGCACCCGTTCACCAACGGCGGTCTCGTACTCGCCGGCTGGAAGATGGGCGACGGAGACACTGTCGCTGACCATGACCAGTCGGTCGATACCCTTGCTGCGAAGTGTCACGTGCGTGAGCGCCGGAGACAGGTGGTGGCCATCGAAGATCACGGTAGCGGCGAGGCCGTCGTTCGCGAGCTGTTCGAGCAACGGATTGTGGTGTCTTGGGAGCGTCGCTGGGAGCCCGTTGCCGAGGTGGGTGGACAGGGTGGCGCCGGCGGCAACGGCTGCCCGGAACTCATCTCGGCTTGCCAGGGTGTGCCCGAGAGCGACCTGGACGCCGCGTGCACGCAACGCACGGATGAACGCGATCGAGCCGGGACGTTCTGGCGCCAGGGTCACGAGCCGGATGGCGCCCTCGGCGGCGTCCTGCAATGCATCGAAGAGTCGGATATCGGGGTCGACCGTGTGTTCGGCCGGGTGCGCACCGCGGGCTCCGTCGCGATCGGAGATCCAGGGGCCCTCCAGATGGATCCCAAGGAGGCTCGTGGACGCTTCGCCGGGGGCGCGCATGGCTCCGGCCAAGGTGCGAAGGGACGCCCGCACCTGCGCGGTAGGCGCGGTGATGAGCGTGGCGAGGAAGCCCGTAACGCCCTCGCGCCAGAGTTCGCGTGCGACCTGCAGACAGGTCGTTGTGTCCAAGTCCGCGCGATTGAGATCGTGACCGTTGAAGCCGTTGACTTGCAGGTCCACCCAGCCCGGGTGCAGGAACCACCCCGGACGGGCCGAGAGCTCACTCTTGCGAATGCGTGCGGGAACCGTTGCGACGTCGACTTCGTACGGCTCCTCGGTGAGAGCATGCGATGCAACGACGCTCACACGATCCACCGGGACCCGAAGGGCGTCTGGGCGGGAAGCGTAGTGCAAGAGGCGCATCGTCCGATTGACATGAGTTGCTGATGAGGCTAGCATAGCCGCACAGTTCTCGTGTCGGTTCATGCCCGTGGTGGTCGCCGGAGGCGCGACGCTTCATCTTCGGGGTCGTTGAGGGAAGCACGTTTTGCAATCGATTGCAAGACGACAGCGTGCGACCACTACGCTGCGGAAGGGAGGAGCACGCTCGTCAAACTGTCGGCGTCTATGAAACGAACACTTCTGCCAGGAAACGACGACGGAGGAACCGAATGACTGGACGATGGACACGTTTCGCAATCGCGTGCTTGATCTTTGCCACTGGATTCTCGGCTGCCTTGGCGCAAACGGTGACCCTGCGCTTCGCCGCCCAAGGCGTCACAGCCGAACAGCTTCCGGTCTACAAGCAGATGATCGCGGACTTCGAGGACGCCAACCCGGGTGTGAAGGTCGACCTGCAGCAGGTTGCCTACTCGGAGTCGCACCAGAAGTTCGTCACGCAAGCTGGTGCCGGCAGCCTTCCCGACGTGGCGTACCTGCAGGCACGCTACATTCCGGAGTTCGTGGAGCGCGGGGTGCTCCAGCCCCTGACGGACTACGCGAGCCAGGACTTCCTGTCGAACTACTTCGATTCTGCGCTCCAGAGCATGTATTGGAAGAAGACGCTCTACGGAATCCCGTGGGCGTTCTCCACGAAGGTGCTGGTGTACCGGCCCGACCTCTTGAAGAAGGCCGGAATCGATGGCCCTCCCACGACGTGGGATCAACTTCTGGCGGACGCTCAGGCGATCAATGATCCGCCCAATGTCTATGCCATCGGCCTCGTCGGCTGCTCGGGATTGCACTTGGCGGCTCAGTGGTTCCAGTACTTCTGGCAGGCTGGCGGTACGGTCTACAAGAGCGACGGGACGTACAACTTCGATTCTCCGGAAGCGATCAAGGCCACGCAGTTCTACACGGACCTCTACACGAAGTACAAGGTGACGGAGCCTGGAGTTACGTCCGTGTGCCGCAACGACGCCGAGGACATGTTCTCTGCCGGGAACATCGGCATGATGATCACCGGGCCGTGGATCCGCAACAAGGTCACGAGCGGCGGACAGGGCGTGCCGTATGCGGTCGCGCAGGAGCCCGCCGATGTGAAGACCGCGAACCTCGCCACGACCGATGCGCTCGTGATCTTCAACACGACGAAGCATCCCGACCTCGCGTGGAAGCTGATCCAGGCGGTGTCGGCGGACAAGCTCAGGCATGACTACAGCGTTGCGGCCGGGTTCGTGCCGGTCAAGAAGACCGTGGCGGCCATGCCGCCGTTCTCCACTGACGAGTTCTGGCAGGCCTTCACGACCGCGGCCAAGCACGCCGTGGCACGCCCCACCACGCCATACTTCACGCAGATCCAGAACGATCTGGTGGACGCCGTGCAATCCGTGTTGCTGGGGCAGCAGACGGCCGAAAAGGCCATGAAGCAGCTCAACCAGCAGGCCAACAACACGCTGCAGTAGGCGACGGCACGCGTCGGGTCGGGGAACCGCTCCCCGACCCGACCGCAATCATCTGCAGAGAGGTCAAGTGTGTACCCACACAGACGCGCGGCCCGTTCTGGACCCTGGCGAAGTGACGCGCACGCGTGGTTGGCCTTCGGTGATCCCGAGTGACCCGAGCGCCGCGTTCCAGGATCCTAGCCCTATTGCTTCCGGCCATGGTCGTCATGGGGGTGCTGGTCCTCATCCCACTTGGCTATGTTCTGTGGCTATCCTTGTTCTCGGTCAAGCTGAGCGGGGCAAAAGAGTTCGTCGGGCTCCACAATTTCGTCCGACTTTCCCATGATGCGTTGTTCTGGCGCGTGGCCGTCACGACGCTTAAGTGGACCGTAATCTCCGTGCTGGGCAAGGTCTTGCTGGGGCTCGCGTTCGCCCTCATCCTGGTACGTCGCTTCCCCTTGCAGGGCATCGTGCTTGCGCTCGTGCTCCTCCCCTGGGCAGTTCCGCTTAGCATCAGCGGCATCGTGTGGCGATGGATCTTCGAAACGTCGCACGGCTTCGCTAACGCCCTGCTCATGAACCTTGGCCTCATCCGGGAGCCCATCACCTGGCTTGCCGGGCCCGGTACAGCCCTTGCCGCTGTCCTGGTCGCGAGCATCTGGACGGGCGTTCCGTTCATGACGGTCACCTTCCTTTCCGGGCTGCACGCGATCCCAAAGCAGCTCTATGAAGCGGCGTCGATCGACGGGGCCAACGGATGGAACTCGTTCGTCCGGATCACCATCCCGTTGATGCGCCCCGTGCTGATGGTCGGCACGATTATCTCAACCATCTGGACCTTCCGAGCCTTCGACGTCATCTACGTGATGACGAAGGGCGGCCCCCTTCACTCCACGGAGATCATGACGGTGCTCTCGTATCGTTTCGCGTTCGACAACTTGAGGATCGGTCAGGCATCGGCCGTCGCGACGCTGGTCCTGCTGATTCTCACGGCCGTCACTGTGCTCTACGTGCTGGCCTATCAAGCGGAGCAGATCGATGTCTAGCGCCACGAGCTACCGCATGCGGCGCGTGATCGGACAAGCCCTCTTCGCCGTCGCCGTGCTGGCGATGGTCCTGTTCCTCGTGTTCCCCATCTACGTCATGTTCATCACGTCGGTCAAGAGCTACAGCGAGATCTTCCGGTCGCCCCCGACGTGGATTCCGGCCCAGTGGCATTGGGGCAACTACGCCCAGGTCTGGCGGTCGTTGCCGTTGCTCACCTTGCTGCGCAACAGCGCGATCGTGGCAGTCAGCACGGTGACGTTGAATCTCCTCGTCTCGTTCCCCGCCGCGTACGCGCTGGCACGCTATCGCTTCCGTGGCAACCAGCTGGTGCGGTTGTTGATGCTGTTCACGCAGATGCTTTCACCCGTCATCGTCCTCATCCCGCTCTTCCAGATCCTGAAGCTCCTGCACCTCATCAACAGCCTACCGGGCCTCATCCTGGTGCAGCTCGGCTTCACATCTGCCTTCACGGTCTGGCTCCTCATCGGCTTCTTCCAGCAGATTCCGCTCGAGCTCGAAGAGGCGGCTATCGTCGACGGCGCCTCGATCCCGCAGGTCCTCGTCCGCATCGTGGTCCCGACTGCCGCGCCCGGCATCTTCGCCTCCGCCATGTACGCGTTCATCACCGTTTGGTCCGACTTCGTGTTCGCCTTCACGCTGATCTCCTCGGAGAGCAAGAAGCTCGTTACGGTCGGTCTCTTCGATCTGGCCGGCGCACGCGTCACGCACTGGGAGTTGTTGATGGGGGCGGCCCTCATTGCCGTCGTACCGACCTTCGCCATCTTCCTGTACATGCGCCGCTTCCTGGTGAGCGGGGGCTGGAGCGGAGCCATCAAGTGACCCGCGGACGCGAAGCGTTCGACACCGACGCGTCGGCCGGTGGAAAGGTTGAGGTGGACACGTGATTCGATTGGCGATCTGCGGAACGGGAGCGTTGGTGCAGCGAAGCTACCTTCCGGCCTTGGCCGCGCTGGACGCCTTCGAGGTCGTGGCTCTGTGCGACCACGACGCGGGAGCCCTGTCGGCGGCGCACGCGCTCGCACCGGCCGCGGACACGGTCGACTCTCCGGACCGACTGTTCGAGCGCGACGACGTGGACGCCGTGGTCGTGTCCACGCCCACCGACAGCCATGTGGACCTCGCTACGGCAGCGTTGCAAGCCGGGAAGCACGTGTTCTGCGAGAAGCCGCTGGCGCCGCATCTTGACGGCATCGTGGCACTGGTGCGAGAGGCTCAGGCCCACCCCGATCAGATCTTCCAGGTAGGTTTCGTCTACCGCTACGCGCCGCTCTTCCGCGATGTCGCCCAGATGGTCCTCCCGAGGATCGGTCCGCTGCGGCAAGCGTGGGCGCATGAGTTCCGGGCGGCCTTCTACCGTGACTGGAGATTCCGGAAGGAGCGGTCTGGAGGCGCTCTCTTGGAGAAGATCGGCCACCATGCCGACTTGTTCAACGTGTTCACGGACTCGATGCCGTCGTGGGTAGCCGCCGTAGGCGGCCAAGCCGTCATGCGGAGGGACAACCGGGTAACCGTGCCTGCCGTGACCGGGGAAGACATCACGGTGGATCGAAGCGAGATCCTGGACCATGCCTGGGTCATCGCCAGGACGCAGTCCGGCATCCCGCTCGAGGTCGGGGTCAACTTCTTCGCGCCGCACGGGCCCTACGGACATGACGCGCGCGACCGTGAGCATCTGGAGATCGGGCTCATCGGCGACGCGGGGATGGCCCGGATCTACCCGCGGCGCAACGAGGTCGTGGTTTGGGACGCTCACACGGGCGAGCGCATCGCGCATGGTGCGCAGGGTGACGAGGGCGGCTGGCACATCGGTACGCGTGAGCAGTTCGCCTCGTTCGCCGCGTGCATCACAGACGGCAAGCCCGCCCGCGCGGATGCGATCGCGGGACTCGCCGCGTCCCTGCTGCCTCTGGCCGCCGAGCGCGCCATCGAAGGCGATGCGGCCGTGAACGTCGAGGACATGGTCGGCGGCGCCGTGAGCTCGATCCTCGAGCGTCGGGCCCCACATTGGGGTGGGTTCTGAAGATGACGCCGCGTGCAGCCCGAACGTGTACGTGGTGCTGGGGTGGCTGGAGGGAAGAGCCTTGAAGCGTCCAGCCACGATCTACGACGTGGCCAGGCGTGCCGGCGTGTCGCCGAGCACGGTGTCACGCGTCCTCGGTTCTCCCGAGTACTCCGCCCGCCCGAACGTGCGGGCAGCCATCGTGCAGGCCGCCCAGGAGCTCGGCTACCGCCGAAACCAACTCGCCCGCAATCTCAAGTCGGATAGCTCACAGGACGTCGGCGTCATCGTCCCTAACGTAACCAACCCCTACTACATCGATCTCGTCAGAGGCGTCGAGGACGTCGCCTACCGCGAAGGCTTCGACGTGTTCCTCTGCAGCACGGACCGGCGTTCCGAGCGGGAACTGCAGTACCTGCGCCGGCTCGGCGAGAAGCGCGTATGGGGCTTGATCGTCGCGATCGTCTCGGAATCGTCCGAGGTGCGCCACGAGCTACGGGGATGGCAAGGCCGCGCCGTGACGTTCGACCAGACCCTTGACGAGCCCGACATGTTCCATGTGGTCGCAGACAACGTACAGGGCGGTCGCCTTGCAACACAGCACCTCATCGGCCTGGGGCACACGGCCATCGGTTTCGTGTCTCCTCCTCTCGTCCGCTCGCACCGGCGCGAGCTGTCGCGCGGTTATCGCAGCGCCTTGGAAGAGGCGGGGCTCACGGCCGACCCGCGATTCGTTCATGTCGCGGAGCGTGAGAGCGAATCCACCGACGGGATCTACGAAGTCGAACTCGGTGAGCGCGCGGCCAGCGCGCTATGCGGTGGCCCGCGGCGTCCCACGGCAATCGTGGCTGCCAACGACATGGTCGCGATCGGCCTGCTGCGAGGCCTGCAGGCGTCCGGGCTGTCCGTGCCCGAGGACGTCTCCGTCGTGGGCTACGACAACATCTGGACCGCCTCGATCACGACGCCGGCGCTGACCACGATCCATCAGCCGAAGTACGAGATGGGCGAGTTGGCCGCGGAACTGCTGCTGACCTCGCGTGGAGGTACGGATCAGCCTGACCGAACTGTCTTCAACCATGTTCTCGAGCCGAAGCTCATGGTCCGTGGCTCTACAGCGGCACCCCGGTCCGCAAGCGTCCCGAAGGAACGATCCCGGTGACGGTTTTCGTGGGGAGCTGGATCGTCAAGAAAGGGGTAGCACGTGCAGATCAACGTTTTCAAGACCGAAGAAGACATGGCCGCCGCTGCAGCGGAGACTGCGGCCAGGGAACTGAGGTCGGCGATCGAGCGGCGAGGGCGCGCCACCTTCGTCGCGGCGACCGGCTCGTCCCAGTTTACGTTCCTCGCGGCCCTGACACGGATCCCGGACATCGAGTGGTCGCGGACGACCATGTTCCATCTCGATGAGTATGTCGGCATCGGTGCCGACCATCCGGCAAGCTTCCGTCGCTACCTGAACGAGCGGCTCGTGTCCCGGGTCACCCCAGGTATCGGTGAGGTGCACCTGATCCGAGGTGACGCCCCGGACCCTGCCGAGGAGTGCCGTCGTCTCGAGGCGCTCGTTCGACGGAACGGGGTGGACGTGGCGTTCGTCGGCGTTGGAGAGAACGGGCACCTTGCCTTCAACGAGCCTCCCGCCGACTTCGATACGAGAAGCGTCTTCCAGGTCGTGGAGCTCGACGAGCGCAGCCGCCGGCAGCAAGTGGGAGAGGGGTGGTTCTCGGACCTGGAGGAAGTCCCGAGGAAGGCCATCACCATGACGGTGCCGGCGATTCTCTCCGCCTCCGCGATCGTTTGCACGGTACCGGGTGCCCGCAAGGCCGCAGCCGTGCTCGACTGCTTCGGCGGCCCGGTCTCCCGCCGACACCCGGCGTCGGCCCTACAAGGTCATGACGCGACAACGGTGTACCTGGATCGGGCTGCGGCCGCCGAGCTGGAGTCGGCATCCAGAGGCGCCGAGTGACGACCTGAGCTTCGAGCGGCCGGTCTGCTGAAGACCGTCACCGCCCACGCGCGTATTCGAGGATCGCGTGATGGACGAGATGAGCCGTCTTACGGGCGCTCTCCGGCCGGAGCCATGTCTCGAGCCAGCCCCGGTGCGCGGTCATCTGGGTATCGAGGACGTCGACGAGCATCTGCCGGTCCATGCGGCTCTTGGTCTGCTCGGAGACGATGTGCCGGGTAACGTGCGTCAGCCAGATTCGATGGTGTCCGGCGCGTGTCCAAGCCTCGAGGCTGTCGAGGCCGCACGTCGCATCCCAGGCCAAACGTCCAAGGTCGCATACGGCCGCGATGGCTTCGCGCGCGCCGGCAATCATCGACTCCGTCACGCTTGGAAGCTCATGCCGTCGGGCGTCGAGCACGCTCCGGAAGAAACCCTTGGGTGCCGGGACCATGTCTTTGCGGCCGTTCCACTGGATGCCGAGTTCGTCCGTCGTCGACAACGGCCAGGGCCGGCCGATGGCAGCGATCGCATCGAAGACCGAAGCGTCCTCGAGCCCCCATACGTCGTCTGCAACGTCCGCCAGAAGGCGGCCGTAGTCGAGATGGGGCTGGTCGGCCGCCTTCGCGGCGAGGGCAATCCACGGCAGCTGCGTCTCGAAGCTGTGGACACGGATGCCCCAGGAAGTGACGAGCATCCCTAGCGCCTCGCTCGCGACGGACTTGCGCGCGGCTCCGACGACGTTCGGTGCGTGGAGCGCGTGGCTGCCGCAGAAGGGGGTGTCACCGTGCGAGCGGGTGGAGCTGCACACGACCACGTCGCGGCCAAGACGGTGCAGGAGATCGACCGTGTAGAAGGGTCTCGGGCGATCATGGGCGTCCACGAGCTCCGGAAGGGCTGCCCGTGCCTCCGTCGGCAGGTCGTGCGGGCTCGCGTCGCCCCGCCCCCAGATGCGCACCCGTTCCGGCGGGTCGATGCCGTCCCAGTAGTTCCAGTCCCAGATGACGAACTCCGGTGGGATAGCTGACATCTGTTGCGGTTGGCGAAGTACCATGTCGCTCCAGATGCCGGGTCGGATCCCGCGCGTGAGGAGCGGCTCGGCCACCGTCGCGAGATGTTCGGCCATGAGGCCGGTCGGCCCTTTGGCCGCTACTGCCTCGCGGCAGGCCGGGCAGGTGCCGAAGTCGTACGCTTCGTCGGCTCCGAGGTGGACCTGTTTGAGCGACGGCCCGAATAGCGCGATGATCTCTTCGAGCCAACGTCTCAGGAACGCGCGGACCTGAGGGTTCGAGGGACAGTACATGTCGTTGTGGTCCGGATGTTCGCGCCATTGGCGGTACGCCGGATGCTCGAGGACGTACTCGCCGTGGCCCAGCGTCTGGAGAAGGGGGATGTTCTCGAGGCCGAGGCTCTCCGCTACGGCGAGCAGCTCTCCAAGCTCGTCCTTCGTCATCGCCTCGGGGTCGACACACTCGGGGCAGGTTACCCAACGCACCTTGCCTTCGAGTTCCCAGACGATGCCGTCGTAGCCGAGGCTTGCGAGTCGCTCGAGCCAATGCCGGAGGTAGTCAGGCCGTGGCGCGCCGAAGTTGAAGTCGAAGTGGAAGAGCTTCATGGGCGATGTCTTCATGCGGCGCATGGACCGGATCCGAGCGGACAGGCTCGACCGGTCAGTGGTGATTCGATGGTGGATGCTATCACTCTCGACCGTCTTGGACAGGGAAGAGTATCCGGCCCCATGGACGGCTCGACCACGTTCTCTTCCGGTTCGTCGCAATGCATTCCGTGCGGGATTCCGTGGCTTCTCGCGTCGACACTAACCCGGTTCGAAGGTCTTCGCCGGTTTCGTGCTTCTGCCGCCGACGCTGGTGCCGATTCAGGCCTCATCGCGAGCGTTACGATTCTGCGTCGTTCGCGCTCGCATGGGTTCTGCGCCGCTTGGGGAGGTACATGCCGGTGCGCTGTAGGTAGGTGCGGTAGGCGTCGCCGTAGCGGATCACGAGGTCGCGCTCCTCGGCCCGGCTCATGAGGTGGAAGAGGGGCAACCAGACCAGCGAGTAGATGGCGAGGAACGGGGAGTGGCAGAGGAATGCGAAGACCCACCAGTACCAGACCTCGCCGGCGGCCTGCGGGTGACGGATGCTCTGGTAGATGCCGCCGTAGAGCTGGTGCTGTTTCCTGACCAGCATGGTTTCCTCGCCGGCATCTCTCATGCCCCGTATCCAAAGGATTCCCGAGGGAACGGCGATCGCGACGGCGATGAGCGCCGACAGCCAGTACGGCCACGGGAAGGTGCGCGGCAGCGTCAGGGGAAGGGGGAAGAAGGCGTACACGACGTAGTCGATGCCCGCCAGTGTCATGAAGATCCCCGCGAGGAAGCGGTATCGCGTGCAGCGGGCATAGGCGACGGCGCCGATCTTCCGCTCCAGTGCGGCGGGCCCGGCGCTCCTGACGTAGGTCAGAGCGGTCAGGCCGGTAGCCACGACGAGGACGACGACGTTCGTCCAGGCGATCATCGCTATCGCCCCCTCCACCAAGCTTACTGCGGCAGTGCCGTTCCGGCACCTCCAGACGTCGGGCGGGCGTAGTGACACGATCGACGCTCAGCACAGCCCCGTGAGCGCTCCCACCACAGCTTGTTGTGGCTGAGGGTGATTCGTGCCCGCCACACCGTCGGCGGGCCGGCGCGCTTGAACGCTCTCGACGCATGCGACACTCCGTCCTTTCTGGGCCTGGACCTCGTCGTCAACGTTCCCAGAACTGCCGGCCTTCCCCGCACCATGCGCTCTCCTCGCGAGCGTGACGTTGCCGACCCCGTTCCCTTCGTTGAGCTCGAAGAAACGGGGAGCCCCGCCGTTGGGGCTCCCCGTTCGATCCGCGTGCTCTTTCCGCTACCTCAGTTCGGAAGGACGACGATGGTGCCTTCCATGCCCACGGTGTCGTGGATGGTGCAGCTGTAGTGGAACGTGCCGGCCTTCGTGAAGGTCAGCGAGTACCTCTGGTCGGGACCCATGAGGCCCGAGCTCAGGTGCTCCGTACCGCTGTAGGTGTGACCGCCCTGGGGCGCGTTGTCCGCAGGGGTGTCCTTGGCGCCCGACGTGAAGGTCACGCTGTGCAGCTCGTGCGCATCCGGTTGCGTCCACACGACCGTGTCTCCCACGTGGACCGTGAGCGTCGCGGGAACGTAGAGGTCGGCCGTGGCCGAGGACGTACCGATGCCGGCCCAGATCTCGTAGATCTTCGTGCCGTCCGGGCCGGGGAGCACGTACGGCTTCGCCGCTTGCGCCAGGGCCTGCTTGCCGCCGTCGAACGCTGCTTGCAGCTCCTGTTTCGCGATCGCCGCGTACTCGGCAGGCGTATGGGGGTACGGCGTTCCTGCGGGCTGCACGACGACGGTGCCGCGCATGCCCGGATGGAGGCCGCACAGGTAGCGGTACACCCCGGCCTTCGTGAAGGTCAACGAGTAGCTGGCGTTCTGGGGTGTCAGGAGGCCCGATCCGGCGACGCCCTCGCCCGTGTAGGTCTTGCCGCCCTGGGGAGCGAACACCTCCGGGTTGTCGATCATGCCCTGTCCTTTGGGATCCGGGATGATCACCGGGACACGGTTGCCTGCGGGCGTGAACAGCACGGTGTGCCCGACCCCCGACCAGGTGATGGTGTCCCCGGCGTCCACGACGATGACGGTGGGCGCGAAGATCTGCGCGTCGATCGTGTGGTCGGGCGACAGCCCGCCGGCGTTCACCGTCCAATGCTGCCCGCTCGCCGCTTGGGCGCTCGCCACCGTGATCGCGGCGAGGGTCAGCAAGGCCGCCGCCAAGGCCATCGTCGACCGGGATGATTTCACGCTGTTCAACACCTTGGATTCCTCGCTTCAGGACGACCGGGGGTCACGCCTCCGGTGGAAGATGCCCAGCGATCTGGGCCGGTACGGCTCGATGCCCGTACTAGGACGTACGGCGGGGTTACGCCGGTGGCTGTGGTGCAGCGGGCGTCAGGCCGTGGCGCGCCATGATCTCGGCCATCTTCGTCCGGTCCGGCGGTCCGCCGGCGGCCGCGTTGATCACGTCGGCGGACTCGCGGAAGTACTGCGGGCCGATGGCGGCGGGCGTGATCACGCAGATCGCCTTGGCGTCGCGGCTGCCGTCGTTGTCGAACCGGTGGACGGCGCCGCGCGGGATGCAGAGCGCCTCGCCCGGCCCGACTTCGATGCGTCGCCCGTCCACGGTCCAGGTCAGCACACCCTCGAGGCCGTAGATCGTCTCCTCGTAGTGGTCGTGGCTGTGCGGCGGTGCCGCCAGGCGTTGGGCGCTCGGGACCTCGAGCTCGAACACGGCGACGCTACCGTTCGCGTTCGCTCCCGTGATCAGGAAGCGCACACCGAGAGGACCGAGACGGATGGTCTCGTCGGACGGATTGACCTGGGGGTCGCTGGCTCGAGGTGTCATCTTCATCTCCCTTTCCTGGGCCGTGCGGACATGGTAAAGTCTGTTTACTATGCCCCATCAGAGTAAAGCGCATTTACTATGATGTCAAGCCCCCCGTCACCGCTCCCTCCGGAGGAGATGTTGATCGGAGCCCTGCTACGGGTGCCGTCCCAGGCGATCCAGCGCCGGATCATCGCCGAACTCAACGCGGCGGGCTTCGAGGAGCTCCGCTTGCCGCACATGGCGGTGCTGCAGTTCCCAGGCCCGGACGGGGTTCGTCCCATCGAGCTCGCCGAACGCGCCGGCATCAGCAAGCAAGCCATGAACCAGCTGCTACGGAGCCTGGAGGGCATCGGGTACATCGACCGCACCGACGCACCCCATCAGGGCCGTGCCCGAATCGTCTTCCTGACGGAGCGTGGACATGCCGCATACGCGAAGATCCACGAGATTCTCCGCACCATCGAGGACGAATGGAAGGCCGAGCTCGGGCCCGAAGCTTTCGCCCAGCTCAAGGGGCTTCTGCTTCGCGTCTGGGAGGGAGCCTTGGTGCAGTGATGGGCCCCATGGACGATGAGCGAGGCGGGAGTCCGGCTTGCCGGAGGGAGCCGATCGCGTCACGCACTTCGTACACTCGACGGCTCGACGATGGCAGCGATCCGGGACATGCCAGACAGGCTGAAGGGGTGGGACTGGGAGCCCGGGTCTTCGGTGCCAGCCGGCGCCTCACCCGCGCCCGAGCCGCCGCCGGCACTGCAGCACAGCGCCCACGATGGCCACGTGAACGGCGATGGCCACGCTCAGCCCGAGCAGGAGGTACTCAGCCCCGCCTGTCCGGTGGCCGTGACGAGCCACGCGGCCGCCCCGCCGAGAGGCAGGAACAGCACGATGGCGGTCGTCAGACCCGGGTTGTAGCGGCGCGTCGCCAGTGCGGGGACGATGTGGACCAGCGCGTTCACCAGCGTCGCGTAGATCGCGATGAGTCCGAAGCCGATGCCGCCGATGGCCGCCAGCCAGCTCGCCGCGACGTTCAGGAGCCAGACGCCGCCGATGTTGATCAGCAATACCGCCCCCGATGTCAGGATGTCCAGCCCGCCGCCCACCTCCCGGTTGACGAAGCGTCGGAAGCGGTCGTCGTCGTGCTCCTCGTACTGGTGCAGCATGTAGAGGGGGAGCTGGAGCGCGACGAACAGGAACGCCAGCGGGAGACCCGCGGTGAACACGGGGAGCAGGGCCAGCAGCACGAACCCGGCCAGGAACCCGCCGTAGACCCAGCCGTGCATCAGTCTCTCGAACGCGTGCGTGGCCGTAGGGGTAGGAGACGGGTCCATGCCGGCGATTCTAGTGCCGCAGGGGCTCCGCGCCGATGCTGTCGGGTCCCACCCCCTGAGCGCTCGATCCTGGGTGGAGGGCTCCGAGGTTCGGGCCCGTGGTCGGAGATGCCCGCCTGCAGCAGTGGCGCCGGAAGCGCGTGATGGTAGTCCCGATGCCGTCGTCGGTGCGGCTCAGCATGCGGGACTTCTCGGCCTTCGGGCGCGTCTGCATCCCTAGGAGCGGCAGCGTAGATCCACCACGACGGCCCCGCGAGGCGAACTGAGAGGATGGCGGCGGCTGGACACACCGTGGCCGGCATGACCCGCCCGAGCGCCAAGGTGCAGACGCTGCGCGAGCTGGGCGCTACGCCGATCGTGTGCGACGTCTACGACGCGCCGGCCTTGCAGGCGGCGGTTGCGGGCTTCGGTCCCGACGCGGTCGTCCACCAGCTGACCGACCTGCCGGACGATGCGGCGCTCATCCCCGAGCGAGCCGCGGCGAACAACCGCATCCGCCGCGAGGGAACGGCCAACCTCATCGTGGCGGCCCGGGCTGCCGGGGCGCGCCGGTTCCTGGCGCAGAGCGTCGCATGGGTGCTGCCTGCTGCGGGCGCGGCCGCCGTCGGGGCGCTGGAACGGGCCGTGCTCGCCGTCGACGGCGTCGTGCTTCGCTACGGCCGCTTCTACGGCCCCGGCACCTTCCATCACGGGAGCTTGCCGCCACGCCCCAGGATCCACGTAGAGGAGGCCGCGCGGCGCGCAGGCGACGTGCTGGATGCGCCGTCGGGCGTGATCACCGTGATCGAGGAGGCGCTCCCCTCGGTGGCCGATGCGCGGTTCCGTACTCGTTCTTGATCACGAGGAACGAAGCGCCGATGGTCCTGGCGAGCTTCGGCGTGCACGCCTGCGTCGTCCCAACTCGTCCAGTTCGATGGCATGGGGTCCTGGGGGGCCCGTCCACGCTCACGGCCGGAACACCAGGTAGCGGTCGTTGGAGCCGTCCGTCACCACGAGTGCGTTGCTGGTCACGAGCATGCCCTCGGGGTCGTACATGGTGCGGGCGGTCGGCGTGGCGTCCGGCGACCCGTCCTGGTTGTCGTCATTCTCCGTGACGTGGGTGAAGTCGCTCTGCCCCAGGACCTCGTTGGCGCTCGCGCCGTTGCTCGTCGGGATGGTGTCGAAGACCAGCACCCGCTCGTTGAGGACGTCGGCGACGAACAGTTGAAGGCCGTTGCTCGTCAGGAAGTACGGGTGGTACATGCCACTGGCCCCGGCCGCCGATGTGGCCGTGACCATATCCGGCTGTCCGATGACGACATCGGCCGGTTGGAAGTTGTGGGTGGGGAAGCTGTTCCAGATGAGCACGCGGTTGTTGCTGACATCGGCAACGATGAGCCGGGTGCCGTCGGTCCACACGCCCGTCGGGTAGTTGAGCGTTCGCGCAGTAGGCGCCGTGTCGGCGACACCATCCTGGTTGTCGTCATCGGCTGCACAGGTGGTGAAGCTGTTCTGACCGAGCACGATATCGGCGGGTGCGCCGTTGGTCGTCGGGATGCTGTTGTAGATGAGGACGCGGTTGTTGTGGGAGTCGGCCACGATCAGTTTGCCGGAGGTTGCCGTTCCGCTCTCGGGGTCCTGCATGCCCGACGCCGTGCAGGTGGACGCCGACATCCCGAAGGCGCTCTGCCCCACGACGACGTTCGCTGCGACCTGGGTGGTCTTGGGCCGCGTGTTCCAGATCAGTACGCGGTTGTTCTTGTAGTCGGTCACGAAGAGCTTCCCCGCGGCACCGAACACCGACTCGGGCCCGGCAAGACCGTCGGCCGCGCTGCCGCCTGTCGAACTCGTGAAATCCGGCTGGCCAAGCACGAAGTCCGCAGACGCGCCGTTGCTCGACGGGATCCCGTTCAGGTACCCCAGGACGCGGTTGTTGCCGTAATCGGGAGCATAGAACACGCCGTCGACCAGCCCCGCATCGCCGTAGAGATCACCGATGCCGCTCTGCGTGGTGGTGGGCGCGTTGGAGACGAAATCGGGCTGCCCGACGACCGTGGTGGCTGGTTGGAAGGTCGCGAGAGCCAGCCTGGTGGGCGGCGGGGCTTGGGTGCCGCACCCCGACAGAACGACCACCATGGGTGCTACGAAGATGACGGACCACCAACGTTGGACCAGACGCATGATCATCCCTTCTGATTCATGTCGTGCCGACAGAAGACTCTCGCGGACCGATGGGCCACCCGGGCTACGCTGCCGAGACCTCGCGGTGCAACACCATGGGGTTCCTGCCCATGGCCCCCACGGAGCGGAAGTCGGCGTCTTCGACCCTCGTTTGTGAGCCGTAGGGACACCGCCGCACACCTCATGGGCTTCGAACGTCGAGGGCGTTCGTACACGGGTTTCCCGGACCCGACGTCGTTGGAGGGCCCGGCGTCGTTGGAGGACCCGGCGTCACGGCGAGAACGTCACCGACCTCGGCGTGGCCAGCCGCACGGAAGCGGAATTGTAGTCGAGCCCACCGAAGGCGGGGTCGAGGCTGATCGTGCCGGTGGCGTTACCTGCCAGGACCTGCACGCTGCAGTCCCCCGCGGAAGCGGTGGTCCCGCTGCGGAGGTCGATCGACCCGTCGGAGGCGTGGGCGAACTCGGGAGCGTCGTACCTCTGGTTGATGTCGGCGACCTGGGCCGGACTGGCCTTCGTGCAGGTCGTGACCTCGATGCGTGCTTCTACCCGGTCGGTGGGGGACCCGGGCGTCCAGGCTACGTGGACCTGGTCACCGTGCTGGTACGGGGTGTTGTTCGCCGGCGAGCTCAGGGTGAACCCGGACGGGATGGTGATCACCGTGTTGGGCGCGCTCTTCTTGGTGGTGCGCGTGTACGCGAGGACGAGCTGGTCGCCCGGGCTCGCCCCCGTGAAGCTGGCGGTGTAGCCCAGGTTCCCGTAGAACGAGGTGGCGGGGGTCATCGCGACCGCCGCGCCGCCGTTGAGCGCTATCGAGAGGGCGTCGCCGTTGTCCATCTGCATCCCCGGGATGACGTTAGTGCCCATGATCACGGTCACGTCCGTGGTTCCGTCCGGGTACGACTCGACGTAGATCTGCGGCCACAGATTCGACGTCGCTTCACCGGACGTGAGGAACACCAGCTTGCTGCAGGCGCCGAGCCCCGCGACGAGGGTCCCGACGGCCGCGGCGAGGAGCAGGGGTCGCACGAGCTTCGCCGTTCGCCTCGAGCGCGACCGCGAACTCCGAGCAGCGGTGGGAGCGGAGTCCGTCGCTGACCGCCTCACAGGTAGACCCCCACCCCGGAGCCGATGGTGATGTTGCTACCGGACTGCGGGCCGCCGACCGGAGGGAGGCAGGGACCGTACGCACCCGAGCCGTCCGCCCCCTGCACACTCGGGTTCCAGGTGTTGCCTTCCGCGGAGATGATGCTGGTCGTCCAGAGGTCGGCGAACAGGCCGACGCTGCCGCTGACCGTGCTCTGGAGGACGTTGTTCCCTGCGTCGCCGCAGGCGCCGATGTCCGCGGAGCCGCCAGCCCCTGCCAGCTGCACCCCGATCTTGTTCATCTTCAGCTCGGTGCCGCGCACCTTCAGTGTGTTGCTTCCGTCGTAGTAGATTCCGTCCTGGGCGTTGTTGTCGATGAAGGCATTGGTGATCGTGGTCGTCCCGGTGGCGTCAACTCCGTCGTTGCTGTTGCTGGCGATGCTGGTGCCGTCGATCGTGAGGGGGCCGCTGGCGTTGATGCCGCCGTAGCCGTTGCCGTAGATGTTGCCTCCCTGGATGGTGACGGTGGCGGAGCCGTAGGTGAGTATGGCGTAGCCGTAGGCGTCACCGACGTTGGTGTTCGCGAGCGTGAGGGTGGTGCTGTCGGACGGCACCAGGCTCGAGCTCCCGCCCGAGCCCTGCGGGCTGGCGTTGTCGATCGAGCAGCTCGTGAGCACGGCGGTGGCGGACTGCCGCAGCTCGACGACCTCGGAAGTCGTGTTCGACACCTGCACCTGGTTCAGGCTCAAGCTTGCCGAGCCGTCGGCGTAGAAGGCGACGTTGGTCAGGCCCGTCACGGTGCCGCCGGTCATCGTGAGCGAGCTGGCCGCCGCCAGGTCGGCGCCGGCGCCGCTCCCCGTGAAGTCGGTGTTGGTCAACGTGGCCTTGGCCGAGTTGGACAGTGCGATGCCCCGGTAGTTGCTGTCGAACGTCGCGTTCTCGAGGGTGAGTGCGCCACCGGTTGCCGTGAGGGCGTCATGGAACCCGGTGAGGGTGACGCCGACGATGGTGGCGTCCGCGTTCGCGGTGAAGCCGTTCGTGCCGGCCGTGCTGGAGAGCACGACGCCGGAGGTGTTCGCTTGGAGCACGACGCCAGCCGGCAGTGTGTAGGCCCATGTCTCGCCGCTGATCTCGTCGTAGGTCCCGGCGTCGAGCACGATGGTCTCGCCGGGGGTGAAGTCCTTCAGGGCTTCGGCGATCGTCTTGACCGGCTCGGTCTTGGTGCCTGGGTTGGTGTCCAGACCGGTAGCCGGGTCCACATACAGGTCCGTGGACGGGGCTGGTGTCGAGGTGTGGGACGAGCACGCGGCCAGTGCCAACAGCGCGGCGGTCACCGGAACCACAACCTTGAGCCACATTCGGGGCGCCATCGAATCTCCCTTCCGGCGCCTCGTGACGACCGCGATGCGACTCACCCACCATGCGCCGTGCCGAAGGTCAGCCTAGCCAGCAACCGTCTAGCCAGCGTCTAGCGTCGGTGGGAGCGCTTCTGGGACGTGCTCGACATGATGGGCGTCTGGAAC
>CAZTTB010000035.1:0-19023 GCA_964616005.1 uncultured bacterium
CGACCCCGGCGCCGTCCCAGCTCACCGTGCGCGCCCGGAAGTCGATCTGCAGCGGGCCGCGTACCAGCAGCGCCGTTCGCTGCTCACCGTCGCGACGCAGCAGTGCGCGGACGCGCGCCAGCAGCTCATCGGCGTGGAAGGGCTTGGCGAGGTAGTCGTCGCCGCCGAGATCGAGCCCTTCGACGCGGTCCTCGATGGCGTCGCGGGCGGTGAGGAACAGGATCGGGATGCCCACGTGGGTCTCCCTCAGGGCACGGGCCAAACCGAAGCCGGCGTCCTCCGACTCCGGGAACATGACGTCCAGCACGATCAGATCGGGCTCGTTCTCGGCGAGCGCCAGGTAGGCATCGTCGATGCTCGGCGCCCACCTCACGTCGTAGCGTTCGGCCCGCAACAGCGCGCACACCGCTCGGGAGAGGTCCGCTTCGTCGTCGACCAGGAGGATGCGCATCCTCGCGCCTACCCTTCGCCCACGGGCGCCTGCGGCCGGCCGGTCGCAGCCGGATCGGGCACGGCCGGGCCGCTCCCCTCATGATGCCACGCCCGCATACACGGCCTCTATCCGCCTGCACCAGCGGCGCGGCCCGCGGATATGGCGCGGATATAAGGTCCGGGTAGGCTGTTCTTCGGAGTTCGGCCGCGCGAGCGAGTCGAACCGGCATGACCCCCCACCGAGGGCGGATGTGGCCCCCGGACCCGCCCAGGCCCGAGGCGGTCCCCGCCTCCAGAAGGGCTCGGAATGCGTTTCCGAGCCCTTCTTCCGCGGTCTCGGAGCACGCCGCCGGGCGTGGGTCAGAACGAGCCCTTCCGGCCCGCGCGGAGCAGCACCGCTCCGGCCTCCTCGACGCCGTGCCCCTTCATGATCGTCGCCAGGTCCAGTGGGTCACCGTCGGACGAGTGCCCGCCCAAGGCCGCCAGCTCCCAGGTTCCGGTCGCGTCCGGCGGGATCAGCCAATCGCCGTCGACGCCGCTGACGCCTCGCAGGTCGGGCAGGCGGTAGTCGAGCGTCCCCCCGGTGCGCGTGAGCGGGTTCGCGCTGAGCCACCGTGGCGTGGCGATGGCTCGCCACACCAGCACCGGTGCGGGGGACGGGCCGATGGTGGTGGTGATGCTGTAGGCGAGGGCGGCCCCTGCCACGGGGTCGTGATAGGCGGTCCAGCGCAGCGTACCGTCCGAGAAGCGTTCGACCGGGCTCAGGCCCGTCTGAGGGAGAGCGACGCTCAGCGAAGGCGTGCTCGCGGTGCTGGTGAGGCTGGTCTGCGCGCTGAGGAACCGGCGCCCGCCGCCCTCTCCCTCGGGTCCCGTGGCCGTGGCGGAGAGCATGGTGGCGGCCTCGCCGACCATCAGCGCCAGGTCGTCGGGCACCCCGTGGTAGCTCAGCCGGGCCGATGGCGCCGTGCCGAGCGGCACGCGGACTTCGTGGGGGAGCTTCAGGGTCGCACGGGCCGTGACGTCGTCGGTGCCCGCGCCGGTGAACGTGACCAGCCCGTCGATCGGAACCCGTACGTTGCTGTCCGTGCCGCCGCCGACGATATGGATCGCGGGAGCGACGCCGGAGGCCCGGTCCCAGTGGAAGGCCGTGATGCCGTTCGGATCCGGCTGACCGGTGCGCTTGGGGTCCTCGGGTGCGATGGCGGTGAAGAAGAGCACATCATCGCGGCTCAAGGAGACGGCGATGTTGCCGGTCCCGTCGTCGAGGGCGAGAGGGCTGCCGTGGTAGTACGTGAACGCCCGCTGTCCGGTCGCCAAGGCGGTGGCGTCGACGCTGAAGAGGAAGGCCTGGGGCGAGACGGGCGATGTGGCGGGCGCGTGCCCGCAGCCCGTGTCCTCGCCGGCCGCCTCGCACTTGGCCGTGAGGGTGCGTGCCTCCGCGGCCGTCCCGTGGAGCAATGTCACGGTCGGGGGTTCAGACGCGCACCCGACGGCGAGCGCATAGCGTCCCTCGCCGTCGGTCGGGATGATGTAGCTTCCGGGCGAGCTCGAGAGCGCTGCCTGCCAGCCGCCCCGTGCGTCGCGGACGGCCACCCAGGCGGCGTCAGCGGGGGCGTTCCGCTTGCCGATCACCTCCAGCGTCACAACGTCGGGTGCGGGCGCAAGGCCGCAGGAGGCCAGCGCGGCGAGGCCGACGAGCCCGAGCGCGCCCGCGAGAGCGTGGTGCATCGAACGGTTCATGGTGCCCCTCCAGTCCCAACGGATCCGTTGCCCCGGCAACCCCACGTTGGGTCACCGGGGCGGATGTCCAGGCCCTCGATCACTCGAGCTGCTCGGGCGGTGCGTAGTTGTGGACGAACTCGAGCACCGTCAGGTCGTCGTCGGATGCGGAGGCGAAGCCGAGGGCGTGGGCTCCTGTCCGCTCGGCGCCATGGAACACGCCGGCCATCACCTCAAGGGTCGATACCACGTAGCTGTCCGGATTGGTGCCGACGAGCACGAGGACCTCGGCCGTGTCGGTGCCGAAGTGGTGGCTACGCTGGTGCGTGTAGCCCATGAAGTCGAAGTAGTCGGGCGCGCCCTCGCCGTTGATGCCGAGGAAGTTGTTCATGGTGATGACCACGTCGACATCGATGGTGCCGGTCTTGTCGGCGGCCGCCGACAGCATGGCCGCGGCGTAGTCGAGCATCACGTGCCTCGAAGCGTTCGGATCGGAGCTCGGATCGTCCAGGCCCGCGAAATCGGGGGTCCTGTAGTCGGTATCGAGCACAGTGACGCCGTTGCCGTCGAGGATGGTGAGGTTGCCGTCGATCATCAGCTTCCGGTATAGCGCCAGGTTCTCGAGCGGCGAGTCGATGGCAACGGGTGTCGCATCGTCGGTCCAGTACTCCAGGCGCCCCATCGGGTCCTGCGTGATCGGCTTGACGCTCGACGCGAGGTTGGCAAGGGCCTCAGCGAGGGCGCGGTCGAGAACGTTGCTGGGCGCCCGGGCCTCGTTGAGGCGGCCCAGGTCGACCTCCTTGGGAACGACGAGCGCACCGCCCGGATCGTCGAACTGGGGGTAGAACTGCGGGACGACGAGGCTGCCCTCGCTGTCGATGGCGAGGGGCACGTAGCTCCCCGCTGCCAGCACCGGGTCGGTGGGAAGGCCGTTGGCATCGACGTAGAAGGCGGCGGGTTGCACGTAGCTGGTTCCCGGCTTGAGGATCGGCTCACCGTTGTCGTTGCGGACGAGCACGTACAGGTCGCCGAACAGGTCCCCCTTGTCGGTATCGCTCCCGTGCATGCCGCTACCCGGCGTCTGCTCGCGATCGCCCTGGCGCCCGGCCCATGCGGGCTGATCCGAGTCGTCCTCCTGCGTCACGTGGGCGTCGGTGGAGGTGGAGCGGCCGGCGGCGACGGAGACCGTGGTGGCTTTGCTGCGCTCGCCGCGGCTGGCCAGCACCGTGTAGTCGCCGGGCTGCAAGCCCGCGAGGGTGACATCGCCGTAGCCGGCGTGGACGGTGGTGGTGTCTTGCAGGACGACCACGTAGGTCTGGTTGGGGCGTGCGTCGACGCTCAGCGAGCCGTCGGGCACAACTGTCGCGCACCCTGTGACGGCAAGCAGCGCGGCTACTGCGGCGATCCAGAGGAGGGGATGACGATTCATGACGTCTCCTAGGTTGGATGGATGGGAGGTTGGGGAGGGGGCGAGAGAACGCTGGAGACGGATGGTGGGACGCTGTGGCTCCGGGGCGGAGGGGCTCGTGCGCCTGCCTCGGCGGGTCCCGGGCTGCGCTCGGACACCCGCGGCGAGGACAGCGCCGACCGCCGCCCCAGGTCGTCGGCACCACGGGGTCGTGGTGCGACAGTTCCAGGTCGGCCGACGGGTGGGTTGCCGGAACCCGGACGTACCTAGGGCGCGCGCGCACGGGACGACCTCCTGTCGTGGCGCTACGGAACGAACGTGGCGTTACCCCTGTTATGCGGGTCGACCGGCCTCGGTGGAAGGGCTATTTGTCCCCTCCAGGACGGTGAAACTATGTGTGACGCCTGCGCTTGACGGGCGACCTCCAACGGGATACAGGCCGGCCTCACCTGATGGCAGGCCCCGTTCGGAAGGCCGCGGGTCGCTCCGCCGGTCGCGTTGGACCGAGCCGCACGTGTTGCCGGACCTACAGGGTCTCCACGACCACCCTGGGGAGCAGGGCCTCGACCTGCCCGCGATCGCAGAGCTCCGTGCCCGGCGTCATGGCCGTGGCGGTCCCGCATGCCACGCCGAGCCGCAGCACGGTCTCCCAGGGGTCGCCGTCGACCGCGGCGACCAGGGCCCCCGCCAGCATGGCGTCACCCGCACCTACCGCCGAATCGACCGTCACGCGTGGGGCGTAGGCGTGCAGAGCGCACTCCTCCGTGACCAGCACCGCTCCCTGCGCACCCAGGCTGGTGAGCACGGCGGTGATCCCCTGGCGGACCAGCGGCTTGGAGGCGGCTACGGCGTCCTCGCGCGTGCCTACCTGTTTGCCGGAGAGGCGCTCCAGCTCGTAGCGGTTCGGCTTGATCAGGTAGGCGCCGATCTCCACCGCCGCCAGGAGGTCGTCACCGTCTGCATCGATGGCGACGCGGATGCCGTCGGCCATGGCCCGGTGGGCCACTTCCGCGTAGAAGTCGCGGGGGATGCCCGGCAGGCGACTGCCGCAGAGTGCGAGCACGTCGGGGGAGCGGAGGTCGAACAGGCTCTCGACGAGGTGCTCGACGTCCTCGGGCGAGGCGGACGCGCCCGGGCCGGACACCCGGATCTGGTGGTTGCTGGCGTCCTGCACGATGGCGTTGGTCCGGGTGGCACCGGCGATGTGGGTGAACCAGGTGCGCACCGCTTCGGCCTCGAGCCGCTCGAGCAGCTCCTCGCCCGCGCGGCCTCCCACGAAGCCCATGGCCACGGTGGGGTGATCGAGCCTGGCCGCCACGCGGCTGACGTTGATCCCCTTGCCCCCCGGGGACCGGAGCACCTCGTCCGCCCGCACGGTGTCATCGAAGACGATCTCGGACACCCGGTAGGTGAGGTCCAGCGCGGGATTCACCGTCACCGTGTGGATCACGGGTCGAGCATAGCAGCGCCCCGACGGCCCTCCCAGGGACGTTCGCCCAGCTGGGCGCGGGCCGGGGCCGATACCGACGGGGTTACCGGGGCCGCGCCGCGTCGATGGGCCCGCCCGACGCGCGACCCTTCGCCGGCGTCAGCGGCCGCGCATCACCCGGATGCCGGGGGCACGCGCGACGAGCTGCTCGCCGTCGTCCGCGTGTCGCCAACCCAGGGCCATGGACGCGCTGTTGAAGCCGAAGGCGTGACGGCCGTCGGACGTGACCAGGATGATGCCGCCCTCGCCGCCGAAGCGGACGAGCGCGTCGAGCTCCTGTCGAAGCGCCCGTTCGACATCGTCGCCGGCCGTGATCCGGTCGGCCAGCGACTTCGCCGTGACGCCGCGGATGAACGCTTCGCCCGTGCCGGTGCAGGACACCGCAACGGTCTTGTTGGCATAGGTCCCGGCGCCGATCAGGGGGGTATCGCCGATGCGCCCGGACCACTGGCCGAGCATGCCGCCGGTGCTCGTCACCGCCGCCAGCCGGCCGTCGTCGTCGAGAGCCACGGCCCCGACCGTGCCACTGCCGCTGGGAGGGGCGTAGCGTGCGCGCCAGGCCTCCCAGCGGGCGCGCGAGCGGGGGGTGAGCAAGCGCTCGTTGGCCACCGGGTCGCGAACCAGCGCCTCGGCGCCATGGGCCGCCAGCAGCACGTGCGGCGTCTCGGTGCGGACGCGATCGGCGAGTCGAGCGACGAACGGCGTGTTGCGCACCACGGCGACGGCACCGGTGCTGCCGTCGGACAGCATCACGGCAGCGTCCAGCTCCACCGTTCCCTCGCGGGTGGGGGCGCCGCCTATGCCGGCATTGAAGGCGTACTCGTTCGCCTCCATGGAGCTCACCGCGTCCAGGGCGGCATCCAGCGCGCTGCCGCCGCCACCGAGGCGGGCATGCCCCGCGTCGCAGGCGGATGAGAGGCCGGTTACGGTGTCGTTCTCGACGTCGGCGGCGATGGCGCCGGCGCCGCCGTGCAGCAGGAGGATGGCCATGCGCTACGTTACAACCGCGCTCCGGCTCCCGTGGCGTCTGCGGTGGCGGGCCCTGCGACGGTAGACTGGGCGCCATGCGGCTGCTGCTGTTCTACCTGGTGCTGGTCATCGCGCAAGGTTTCCTGGCGGCCCTCATGACCCCGATCCCCACCCCGGACCTGTTCATGATCGCCGTGCTGACGCTCCTGTGGCGCATCCAACCGTGGCAGCTGGTGCTGCTGGCGTACGGCGTCGGGCTTCTGCAGGACGTCATGGGCGCCGGCGTGCTCGGGATCCACGCCTTCGCGCTGGCAGGCGCGGCGCTGGCCGCCAGCATCGTGCGGGCGCAGCTCACGCAGTCCGGGCCGTTCGAGCGCAGCCTGGTGATCCTGTCGGCCGAGGCGGGCAAGTGGTTGGTGCTGACGCCGCTGCTGGTCTGGCTCTCGGGCTCCGCGGAGTCGCTGGTACGCATGGCGGCCGTGGCGTCGGTCGAGACGGTGCTGACGGTGGCTGCGGGGCTGCTGCTGCTCCCGTGGGGCTCTGCGTTGCTGCAGCGCAGTCGGTTGCTCCGCAAGGAGCTGCTGTGAACGGTCGCAGCCGCCTGATCCTGGCGGTCATCCTCACCGTGCTGGTGATCTTCACCGCGCGGCTGATGTACCTGCAGCTCGCCATGGCCAAGGAGTTCACGGCGCGCAGCGAGCAGAACGCCACCCAGCAGAAGCCCATCACGCCGCTCCGAGGGCGCATCCTGGCCAGCGACGGAACGGTGCTGGCCGACGACCGCATCGCCTACGATCTGATGTACCGGGGCGGGCCGATCCCACAGTGGCCCCGCTTGCGGCGTCTGCTGGGCGTCACGGGGGAGCCCAAACAACCCGATCCTACCGATCCGCAACAGGTGAGGGACGGCGTTGCCCTGGCGTGGAACATCCCCGATCGGCTTGTGCCCGCCATCGAGGAACGGGTGGCCGGCCACCCCGACCTGTACCTGCGGCAGCGCATCGAACGCACCTACCCCACCAACCTCGCCGCGCAGACGGTGGGGTACACCACCCAGGCCGATCCCAAGCGCTTCCCGGGCTACACCGTCGACGACCTGGTCGGCGTGATGGGCATCGAGAAGAGTTACGAGAAGGCACTGCACGGCACCGCCGGAGCGCGCCTCATCGAGGTCGACAACGTCGGCAACGTGGTGCGCTCCACCCTGCTGTGGCCGGCGCGTCCGGGCGAGGACGTGACCCTGACGCTGGACCCCAAGCTCCAGCGACTCGCCGAGGACACTCTGAAGTCGGCCCTCAGCTACGTGAACAAGGATCGCGACCGCGTCGGGCTTCCTCACGCCAAGGAGGTCCACGGCGCGATCGTGGCGGTCGATCCACGCAACGGCGACATCCTGGCCCTGGCGAGTGCGCCGACCTTCGACGAGAACGTGTTCACCCACCTCCCGGTCGATGCCAACGCCGTCAACAGTATCCTCCAGGACGCCACCAACCGGCCCCTGGAGAACCGGGCTATCCAGGCGTACCCGCCGGCCTCGACGTTCAAGATCATCACCGCCTACACCATGCTGGAGGACCGCTTCATCAACCCCGGCACCACCTTCGATTGCGGGGCCGACATCCGCTACGGCGGCGTCACCTTCCACAACTGGGCGAACTACGACAAGGGGTTGTACAACGTCGCGCAAGGGATCGCCGACAGTTGCAACACGTTCTTCTGGAACGCTGCGATCACCACCCCGAACTTCGCGGCGGGTTGGAACGGCTTCATGCAGGACGAGGTCGACAACGCCCGCCGTCTCGGCTACGGCAAGCCTGTCGGCGTCGGCCTGCCCGGCGAGGAGGCGGGGCGTGTCCCCGACCTGCAGTGGGTGCATTCGCAACCGCAGTACAAGCACGGCTGGCTTCCCGGCTTCACCCTCAATACCATCATCGGGCAGGGCGACACACTGGCCACGCCGGTGCAGCTCGCTCAGCTCATCAGCACCGTCGCCATGCACGGAGCCGAGGCGAAACCGCACCTGGTGGCCAAGGTAGGCGACACGGTGGTGCCGCCCGACATCCGACAGATCGAGGGCTCGTCCTGGGACAGCCTGATCCGTGGCATGAGGATGGCGTTCACCGACTTCCCCGAGAAGTGGTTCCTGGGCCCAAGCGTGTTCCCCGACAACGTGAGCGTGGCGGGGAAGACGGGTACGGCGCAGACCACGCGGGGCAACAACTGGACGCACGCCTGGTTCATGGGATTCAGTCCCGTCAAGGACCCGAAGATCGCCATCGTGGTATTCCTCGAATACGGCGGCGCCAGTTCCTACGTTTCGGTCCCTGTCGCGCGGGACTTCCTGGCGGGGTACTGGAAGCTGCACGGTGTGGAGGTGCACATCCCCTGATGAAAGCGCGAGGAATCCGGGGCGGGATCCTGCTCAGCCTCGAGGAGACGGACACCCAGGAGGCGCTCGACGCCACGCTCGCTTCCCACGCCGAGTTGTTGCAAGGGAAGGTGGCGCTGGAGGTTGCGGGGAAGGTTCCCTTCGACCTCGTCGAGCACACCGTGGAGACCGTTCGCGAGGCCGGTGGCAGCGTCACCGATGTTCGTCCGCCCACGAGCGTGATGCAGGCGCGTGGCGAGACGGTCATCGTCGCCCGTACGGTCCGGAGCGGCGGTCGTATCGAGTCGACCGGCTCGGTGGTGGTCCTGGGCGACGTCAATGCCGGGGCCGAGATCATCGCCAACGACGACATCATCGTGGTCGGCACGCTGCGGGGGCTCGCCCACGCCGGTGCCGGCGGGAACGACAAGGCCGTGGTCTGGGCCGAGCGCATCCGGAGCCCGCAGCTGCGCATCGGCAGCGCCGTGGCGCAGGCCGGGGAGGACACACAGGCCGGCGACGGTCCCGAGGTGGCTCACCTGAAGGACGGCGTGATCCTGCTGCGACCCTGGAACAGCTAGCGGGCGGCCCCCGCGGGGGCGTATCGATCCGCCCCCGGAGCGGGGCATGAGGGAGCATCAACCGTGCGTGACGTCGTGATCACCACCGCAATCCGGACCCCGGTGGGCCGCGCCCACAAGGGCCTTCTCAAGGACACCCGGCCCGACGATCTCGCCGGCCTGGTGCTGGCCGAGGCGCTGAAGCGCACGCCCGGGTTGGCGCCCCAGAGGATCGACGACGTACTGCTCGGCAACGCCCATCCCGAAGGGGAGGCCGGCTACAACATGGCGCGCATCGCCGCCCAGATCGCCAACCTTCCCGACAGCGTGGCCGGTGCCACCATCAACCGCTTCTGTGCCAGCGGGCTGCAGGTGATCGTGCAGGGAGTGCACTCGGTCGCCAGCGGTATGAACGACGTGGTCTTCGCCGGCGGCAGCGACTGCACCAGCCGTGTGCCCATCGGCGGTCGTGACGTGGCCGTCAACCGCGCCCTGATCGGGCGCAAGCCGGGCGCGTACCACAGCATGGGGCAGACGGCCGAGGAGGTCGCCCGCCGCTTCGGGATCACGCGCGAGGAGCAGGACCGGTTCGCGCTGACCAGCCACCGCAAGGCGATCGCCGCCCGCAAGGCCGGCAAGTTCGACGGGCACGTCATCCCCGTTCCCACGCGGGTTCAGGACCCGGAGGGCGTCTGGCACGAGGTCGTGCTCGAGCACGACGAGGGCCCGCGGGAGGGCACCAGCCTCGAGACGCTGGCCGGTCTGCGCACGGTGTTCGCCGACGATGAGGCGGCGACCGTCACGGCCGGGAACTCCAGCCCGCTCAACGACGGCGCGGCGATGACCGTCGTCATGTCCGCCGACGAGGCCGCGGCGCTCGGGCTGCAGCCGCTGGCGGTCTTCGTGCAGGCGGCCGTTGCCGGCGTCCCCCCCGAGATCATGGGGATCGGCCCGGTGCCCGCCATCCGCAAGCTGCTGGACAAGACCGGGATGACGTTGGACGACGTCGATCTCATCGAGATCAACGAGGCGTTCGCCAGCCAGTGCCGCTACAGCCAGCTCGAGCTCGGCATCCCCGACGAGAAGCTCAACGTCAACGGCGGCGCCATCGCCATCGGCCACCCGCTGGGGGCCACCGGCAGCCGCATCGCCGCCGACCTGTTCGCCGAGATGCAACGGACCGGCAAGGAGTTCGGCATCATCTCGATGTGCGTCGGGGGCGGTCAGGGGATGGCGGCGCTGTTCAAGCTGCCGGGCTGAGCGTCGTCACGCCGGGCGCCCCCCGCCGGCTCGGTGCGGGGGCCGGGCCGAGCGGTCTCGGCGTCAGCCGCCGATGGCGACCATGGTGCGTTGACGCTCCACCGGCACGGTGATCCCGGAGGCCACTTTGCGGTGGGCGGCTTCGAGGAAGCGCTCGATCACGGCGGCGAGCGGGTCGGGGGAGGCCAGGGCGCTCCGGAGCTCGAGCTCGCGATCGGTCAGCAGGCAGGGTCGGAGCATGCCGTCGGAGGTGACGCGCATGCGACTGCAGCTGCTACAGAACGGCTCCGAGACGGGGTTGATGAAGCCGATGGAGCCGGGCCAGCCGGGTACCCGGAACAGTCTCGCGGGAGCACTGGGATCGGTCTCGACCGCCTCCAACGCGCCGAAGGCGGACTCGACCCGGGCGCGGATGTCGGCGCCCGCCACGAACTGCTCCTGGTAGGACGAGGCGCTGGCGTTGTTCAGATGCATGTACTCGATGAAGCGCACGTGGAAGGCCCGCGTGGCCGTGAGGCGTGCCAGCGGAACGACCTCATCGTCGTTGAGCCCCCGCATCACAACGGTGTTGAGCTTCACCGGCGTCATGCCGGCCTCCGCGGCCGCCTCGATGCCGCGCCACACGCGCCTGGCGTCGCCCCCCTGGGTGATGGCGCGGAAGACGGCGGGGTCGAGGGCGTCGAGCGAGATGTTGAGCCGGTCGAGCCCCGCATCGAGCAAGTCCGGCAGTCGCTGCTCGAGTGCGCTGGCATTGGTGGTGACGGCCACGTCCGGGATGCCGAGGTCCTGCTTGGCGATGGCGATCATGGCGGGCAACTCCTTGCGGAGCAGCGGCTCGCCCCCGGTGAACCGTACCGAACTCATGCCCAGTTCGGCCGCGGCCCGCAGGACCACTCCGACCTCGGTCACGCCCAGCGTGCCGGGAGGTTCGTGCCCGCCCGCGCCGAGCGGGTCGCAGTAGCGGCATCGGAAGTTGCAGCGTGGCGTGATGCTCAGGCGCAGGTCGCGCACGACCCGTCCGTAGCGGTCGACCAGCGAGTTCGGCCCGGGCTGCATGGAGCCAGGATAGCGTACGGGGGGGCGGCGTCGTGTCCCGTTCCCGTCACGGCGGTTCGCGCCTCGCGGGTGTGTGTCAGCATGCGGCGGGCCTGCCGGGCGCCCGCTCACGGCAGCGTGGGCGGCCCGGGGCGCCACCCGCCCTGCGGCCCGCCTTCCCAGTGGGCCGCGCCCGTCGGCCGGCGTTCCACGGCGTCGAGGACCGCCTCGAACGGTAGCCGCGAGGCGAAGCGCGTCTTCAGGTACCACACCTCCAGGTCGCGACGCGACACCCCCCCCAGGCGGCTGGCTACCTCGCCGGCGCGGTTCACCGCCAGGTCGAACAGGGCGTCGCGGGAGGAAGCCACGCAGCCGACGCCTTCAGCCGCCGTTGCGGCTGCGGGCCTCGTAGCCGGCCGCCTCCAGGGCGCTCCGGGCGCGGGCGAGGGCCTCGTCGGACTCCACGGCGATGCGCACGGCGCCGCCCGTCTCGCGGATGCCCAGGACCTCCAGGTCCTTGATGTTCACTTCGGCCTCGCCGAGTGCGCGGGTGATCCTGGCGAACTCGCCGGGCCGATCGGGCACGGCGATGACAAGCTCGTGGCGAGCCGGCAGCAGGCTCCGCCGCACGATCGGGATGCCGTCGCGCACCCGCTTGGCGGCCTCGGCCCGGGCCAGCAGCGCGTCGTCGTCGTCCAGCAGCCCGTCGAGGTCCTGCAGCTCGGACCGGAACAGACGCATGGCCGAGCGCACGGCGTCCCGGTTCAGCGCGATCATGTCGCGGCTCATCCTGGGGCTGCCCGAGGCGACGCGGGTGAGGTCGCGGAAGCCACCCGCAGCAAGGAGCATGGTCAGCTCGCGTTCGTCGCCGCTTCCCACCAGGGTGGTGAGTGCCACCGCCACCAGGTAGGGGACGTGGCTTACGGTGGCGACCAGGCGGTCGTGGCGGTCGGGCCCGACCCGGATGGGCCGCGCCCCCAGCGCCTCCACGAAGCGTTGCACGCGATCGACGGCGGCCGAGTCGCTGCGCTCGCCGGGCGTGAGCACCCAGACCGCGTTCTCCAGTAGCCCGGCGTCGGCGTGGACGACGCCCGCGCGATCGCTGCCCGCCATCGGGTGCCCGCCGACGAAGCGGAGCTCCGACAGGGCTGCCACCACCTCCGCCTTGACGCTGCCCACGTCGGTCACGATGGCGTCGTCGGCCAGGTGGGGGCGCATGGCCAGCGCCAGCGGCACGATCGACTTCGAGGGCGTCGCCAGCACGATCAGGTCGGCCTCCTGCAGCCACGGCCCCACCTCGAGACGGGACTCGTCGATCACCCCCAGGCCGCGGGCCGCGTCGAGAGCGGCCGCGTCCTGGTCCAGACCGATGGTGCGCCGGGCCAGGAAGCGCTGGCGCACGCCGAGTCCGATCGAGCCTCCGATCAGGCCCACTCCGGCGATGACGATGGTGTCGAACAGCGGCGCCGGCCGCATGCTACAGGCGCTTCCCCAGCGCCCCGACGACGCCGCGGAGGCGCACCATGAGGTCGCCGAACTCCGCGTCGTCGAGTTGCTGCGCCGCGTCGGACCGCGCCTCCTCGGGCGCAGGGTGCACCTCCACGATGAGCCCGTCGGCGCCCGCGGCGGCCGCTGCCAGCGCCAGCGACGGAACCAGACTGCGGCGCCCCGCCGCGTGGCTCGGATCGACCCATACCGGCAGGTGGCTCAGCTCCTTGAGGACCGGTACGGCGCTCACGTCGAGGGTGAAGCGCGTGGCGACCTCGAAGGTGCGGATGCCCCGTTCGCATAGCACCACGTTCGGGTTGCCCTGGCTCAGGATGTACTCCGCGGCCTGCAGGTACTCGGCGATGGAGGTGGACATGCCGCGCTTGAACAGCACCGGCTTGGCGCTGCGCCCGACCTCGGCCAGGAGGGCGAAGTTCTGCGTGTTGCGGGCGCCGATCTGCAGCATGTCCGCCGTGTCGGCGACCACCTCCACCAGGTCCGGTGAGGTCACCTCGGTGACGATCGGCAGGCCCGTGCGCTCGCGCGTCTCCCGCAGCATCCGCAGCCCTTCCTCGCCCAGCCCCTGGAAGGCGTAGGGGCTGGTCCTGGGCTTGAACGCGCCGCCCCGCAGGATGCGCGCTCCGTGCCGCCGGCCGATGTCGGCGGCGGCGGCGAGCTGTTCTCGGCTCTCCACGCCGCACGGTCCGGCGGCGACCACGAAGGCGCCGTTACCGATGGTGACGTCCCCTACCGTCACGGTGGAGTCGTCATGGCGGAACTCGCGGGAGGCCAGCTTGTAGGGTTTGGTGATCCGCACGACCGTGTCCACGCCGTGCAGGGCGCTCAGGTGCTCGCGGACTTCCTCGGTCGGGGCCGGGCCGATGGCGCCGATGAGCAAACGCTCCTCGCCCTCGCTGACGTGCGGGCTGAAGCCCAGCGAGCGGATCTCGCTGAGCACGCGGTTCACGGCCTCTTCCGAGGCCCCCTTCTGCATCACGACAACCATCGAGACTCTCCCAAGTCGGGCCGGCCGTCGGGCCGGCGGGTGCTGCGTCGGTGGGTGGCAGCCGGCGAGCCCCGGGGGCGGCGAGCATCGAGCTGTCGGTCGCGGGTGGTGCTGGGCTCAGCGCGTCGCTGCGGGGGTACCGTTCGCGGTCATGGGGCGATTCCAGACGTAGCCATAGCCATCGTCCACGGCACCACCCCCTCGCTGCCCATGCTTCATGCCAGGGAGTCTACCAGAACCGAAGTCTCTGTCAAGACTGCGTCAGCGCGCCGGGGCGCCGCTGGAGGTGCGATCGTCCGGGGATGGACGGGGGGCCTCGGCGCCGGCCCGGCACGCCTCGACCAGCAGGCGGAACGGGGTGTGGTGCTCGGGGTGCGTGTCCCAGCACATCTCGGGGTGCCATTGCACGGCCACGACGAAGGCGTCGGTGCCGTCGTCGATCTCCAGCGCCTCGACCATGCCGTCCTCGCTGCGCGCCGTCACCTGCAGGTCCTCGCCCACGCGGGCGACCGCCTGGTGGTGGAAGCTGTTGACGAACAGGTCGGTGGTGCCGAAGCCGGCGGCCAGGCGCGAGCCCGGCGCGATCGCCACGCGTTGAAGCGGAGCGCCGGTGAAGTCCTGCTGCACGTGCTGCAAGGTGTCCGCGACGGCCGGGAGGTGCTGGTGGAGGCTGCCGCCGTGCGCGACGTTGACGAGCTGGATGCCTCGGCAGATGCCCAACACGGGTTTGCCGAGGGCCCGGAAGGCACGGTAGAGCGCCAGCTCGAAGGCGTCACGGCGCCGATCCACCGAACCCAGGTCGCGCTCCGGCTGCGCGCCGAACAGGTAGGGATCGATATCGACGCCCCCCGTCAGCAACAGGCCGTCGGCGCGGTCGGCGTAGACCTCGGCGAGCTGGGCGTCGACGTTGGGCGCCAACATCGGCACCGCCCCCGCTGAGGTCAGCGCCAGGGCGTAGTTGTGCCCCTGGACGGTGTCGTTGCGGCGCAGACCGCGCTCGCGGGGCACGGTGCCGCTCGTCATCAGGATGACCGGTCGAGACTTCAGGGTTGGCGTGGACACGGGCCGTAGCTTACATCTTGGGCGGCGGGGCGACCAGCGCTCACGACGCACGTGGGGACTCGGGCCGGGCGTTGGCCGTGGCTCCCGGATCAGCGCCGGCCTGGGTCGCGGCGGCAGGCGGCGGACGCGTCGCTCGGGTGGCCCGTCGGTCAGTCGGCCCGCGTCAACCGCCGGAACAGCAGCAACAGTGCGAAGGCGGTCAGGGTGAGGATGGCCCCCATCGCCAGGGCCGCGTCGAGGTTGCGCTCCAGCTCGGCGTAGATCGCCAGCGGCAGGGTCTGGGTTCGACCGGCGAGGCTGCCGGCGACCACGATGGTCGCTCCGAACTCCCCCAGCGCTCGCGTCCACGTCAGCACGCATCCCTCCACGAAGGCGGGCACGGTGAGGGGTAGGGTCACCCGGCGGAAGGCGCGCCAGCGGGTGGCGTGCAGCGTGACGGCCGCGGCCTCGAGGCTCCAGGGGGTCGACAGGAAGGCCGCCTTCATGCTGCGGATGTACAACGGGCTGGCGACGAAGAGCTGCGCCAGCACCACGGCGGTGCTGGTGAAGGCGACATGCACCCCGATGGCGGCGAGGGGCGCGCCCAGCAGGCCGCGCCGCCCCACCAGCAGCAGCAGCGCCAGGCCGGCCACCACCGGCGGCAGGACCAGCGGAAGGTCGAGGAGCGCTTCGAGCAGCACCTTCCCGCGGAAGGCGTAGCGGGCCAGCAGGTAGGCCACCGGGGTCCCGAACGCCACCGTGGCCAGAAGGCTCACCGCCGTGGTAGTGAGGCTCAAGCGCAGCGCGGCGGTGACGGTCGGGTCGAACAGCGCCGAGCCCAGAGCGGGACGGGCGGCCCGGGCCAGCAGCGCCAGCGTGGGCAGCACCAGCAGCAGCATCAGCACCAGACCGGTGCCTACCAGGAGGCCGGGGGAGAGGCGCGCGCGCATCGCCGTCGCCCTAGGGCGGCGGCGTGAAGCCGTAGCCGGCCAGCGCCGCGAGGCCCACGGAGGAGAGCACGTACGCGCGGAAGGCACGCGCCGCGGCCGGATGCGCCGAGCCCCGCAACGTCACCAGCGGGTAGCGGATGGTGGGCTGCAGTGAGGCGGGGATCGCAACGGTGCGGACGTTCGACAGACCGTGGGCGTCGGTGGCGTAGACGATGGCCGCGTCGGCGGCGCCGAGCGCAACCTTGGCCGCCGTCTGCCGCACGTTGGGCTCGCGCGAGACCACGTTGCGTCGCACCTTCGCCACGAACGCCGCGCCGTACACACCGGCGGCGGCGGCCAGCATCTCGTCGGCGTAATGTCCGGCCGGAACCTGCGGGGCTGCCAGCACCAACAGCAGACCCGGTCGGGCGAGCTGCTCGAAGGTGAGCAGGTCGGAGTCGGACGGGACCACCACGACCAGTCGGTTGCCCGCGAAGGTGGAGGGGGGGCCGGCCTCGAGGCCGGCCTGTGTGACGCGCTGCATCTGCAGGAGGTTGGCGCTGGCGAAGACGTCGGCGGGCGCTCCCTGGAGGATCTGCGTGGCCAGGGTCGAGGAAGCCGCGAAGTCGAGTGCCACCCGCGCGCCGGGGTTCGCCGCCTCGAAGCCGTGCGCGAGCGCCGTGAAGGCGTCGGTGAGGCTCGACGCCGCGAACACCGTGACGGTCTGCGCGGTGGCGAAGGCGAGCGTCGCGGCGAGAAGCGTGGTCTGCGCCCATCGCAGGAAGCGCGTCATCGCCACGAATTCTAGCAGTCGCCGCGCGCGGGAGCGAGGAGCGCGTGTGTCATACTGACGCCTGTCCGGGCGCCCGATGACGGGTCCGTCCGAGGCCGGGGAACGGCAGGAGGCGACATGCCGGGAGTGGCCATCCTCGGCGCCCAATGGGGCGACGAGGGCAAGGGCAAGGTGGTCGATGCGTTGGCGGCGGACGCGCACTACGTGGTGCGCTACTCCGGCGGGGCCAACGCCGGTCACACCGTGGTGGTCGGCGGTGAGGTGTTCAAGCTCCATCACCTGCCGTGCGGAACGCTGCACGACGGTCCGGTGTCGGTGCTGGGCGGCGGCATGGTGATCGACCCCTGGGACTTCATCGCCGAGCTCGACGCCATGCGCCTGCGGCGCGATCCCGGCGAGGTGTGGATCTCGCACGAGGCCCACCTGGTGCTTCCACACCACCGCAAGAACGACGAGGGCGGCGGCTTCGTGGGGACCACCGGCCGCGGGATCGGGCCCGCCTACAGCGACAAGGCGCGCCGGGTCGGTCTGCGCGCCGGGGACCTGGTCGACGAGGACGTGTTGCGCGAGCGCCTGACGCGGCTGCTGGAGGCCAAACCCAACTCGACCGGCCGGGTCGGTTGGACCGACGTGGACACCGCCATGCGCGCCCTCGCCGAGGTCCGCGAGCGTCTGCTTCCGCTGGTGCGCGATACCGGAGCGGAGCTGCGCCGGGCGCTCCACGACGGTCGCCGGGTGCTGTTCGAGGGCGGCCAGGGCACCATGCTCGACCTCGCCTACGGCACCTACCCGTTCGTCACCAGCAGCCACCCCACCGTGGGGGGCATCCTGGTCGGCGCCGGGGTCAGCCACAAGGCGTTGGACGCGGTCCACGGCGTGGTCAAGGCGTTCACGACGCGCGTCGGCTACGGCCCCTTCGCGACCGAGATCGAGGACGAGGCGATGGCGCTACGCCTGCGAGGCAGCGGTTCGAACCAGTGGGACGAGTACGGCACCACCACCGGACGGCCGCGCCGGGTGGGATGGCTCGACCTGGTGCAGGTCAAGTACGCCTGTGCCATCAACGGCCTGGACGGCCTGGTGGTGACCAAGCTCGACGTCCTGTCCGGGCTCGAGCGGGTCAAGGTGTGCGTGGCCTACGACGACGGCCGCCCGGTCTACCGGGAGGTGCCCGGTTGGGGCCCGCTGGAGGGGCTGGGGCGCCGCGACGCGCTGCCCCGCGAGGTCCTGGACTATCTGGAGCTGATCGAGGAGGCGACGGAGACACCGGTGGCGATGTTCTCCACCAGCCCTCGGCGCGAGGACACGTTCGGAGAGGTCGCGTGGGCTTCCTGAGCCCGACGCGGCGCTGAGCGCGGCAGGAGGTGTCGTGAGCCCGTTGGCGGTCGGCCTGGTGGTGACCGCGTGCGCGCTGCTGGTGGGGCTGGCGGTCGCGCTGTGGACGGGCTCGAGCCTGCTCCTCGTCCCCCGCGAGTACGGGCTGATGCCGGAGTTCACGGTCCTGGACTACCAAGACGGCGAGGTGACGTTGCCGGCGCCGACCTCCCGGGCGCAGTTCGCCGACACCCGCAAGCAGGGCTCCTTCGGGCTCCTGTGGGGCACCGGCCACGGCCACCTCGGGCCCGTCCTGAGCGACGACGGGCGGCGCGTGGTGAGGTCCCTCCGGATCGTCGCCGGAGTGCCCCCGACCGCGGGCGAGCCCGCCCGCATCGACACCTTCTTGCACCGCCGCGATCCCTTCCGCGACCTGGGCCTGGCGTTCGAGGACGTGCGGATTCCGAGCGAGGTGGGCCCGCTGGCGGCCTGGTGGCTTCCGGGCGATCCCGGCGCGACCGCCGTGCTGGTACTGCACGGCAGGCGGCGTGGCGAGCGGGCGGAGGCGCTGCGCGTGCTGCCGGTCCTCGCCGAAGGTGGGCGGAGCGTGCTGGTGCTCGCGTACCGCAACCATCGCGATAGCCCGCCGAGCCCCGATGGTTTCTACCACTACGGCGTCAGCGAGGCCGACGACGCCCTGGCGGGCGTGCGCTTCCTCGCCGAGGGTGGCGCGCGCCAGGTGGTGCTCTACGGCTTCTCGATGGGGGGCGCCGTCGCGCTGGAGGCGCTCCGGCGGTGGCCGCCGGCGGCGCTGCCGGCGGCGGGCGTGATCCTCGACTCGCCCCTCATCGATCCGACGCCGGTCGCCCTGGAGCGCGTCCGGCGGGCCGGCATCCCGTTCCCGCGCGCCTGGGCCCGCGCCACCCTGGCCGTGGCAGCGTTGCGCAGCGGCCTACGTTGGCGGGAACTCGATCAGCGCCGGCACGCCGAGAGCATCGACGTGCCGGCGCTGATCGTGGCGGGCATCGACGACCACACCATCCCGGTAGCCGTGGTGGACGCCTTCGCCGAGCGGATCCGCACTCCCGTGCGTTACCACCGCGTGGCCGGAGCCGACCATATCGAGGCCTGGAACCTCGACCCGGCCGCCTACGAGCGCTGGGTGCGTGACTTCCTCGACGCGGTCAGCGATTCTCGATCGGCGTGAACGTG
>CAZTTB010000036.1:0-18763 GCA_964616005.1 uncultured bacterium
GCAAGGAGCAGAAGCTGCCGTTCAAGAAACACGGCAACATGCCGCTCTGATCGCGGTCTCTCGAGCGCGCGGCCGATCCGACGGTCTCCGCCCTCCCGCCGATGTGAGCGCGCTTGACCTCAAGCGCTTGAAGTCTGCTTCACTGTCGGCATGACGGCGTTCACGATCCAGGAGGTGTCACGCCGCACCGGCCTGAGCAGGCCGACGCTGCGGTACTACGAGGGGGTCGGGCTGGTCGGCCCGGTCGAGCGCGACCCGCGCAGCGGACATCGGCGCTACCGAAGCGGGGAAGTCGACACGTGCCAGGCCCTGGCCTGTTTGCGGGCGATGGGCGTGAGCATCGAGGACATGCGCACCTATCAGGCCAACCGCGGTCGCGGCCGCGCGGCGGCGGCGGAGCAACGCGACCTGCTGTTGCAGTACGCGGAGCGCGTTGCGGCGCAGATCGAGACGCTGCGCACGCACCTCGACTACCTTCACGGGAAGGCCGCCGTGTGGGACGCGCGCGACCGCCGGGACGCCGAGGCGGAAGCGGAGGCGTGGCAGCGGGTCGGATCCGTGGCGGAGCGCATGCGGGGTGCGACGTGAGCTCGGTTCTCGTGACCGGCGGGTCCGGGTACCTGGGGACGCGGCTGCTCGCGGCGCTCCTGCGACGCGGTGTCGCCGTGCGCACGACGGTCCGGTCCCTCGAGCGGGAGGCCGAGGTACGGCGGGCGGTGCGGCGAGGCGGCGCCGACGACGCCGGCCTGGAGGTCCTCGGCGCGGACCTGAGCAGCGACGAGGGTTGGCCTTCGGCGGCGGCCGGCTGCGAGGAGGTCTACCACGTCGCCACCCCCATGGTCCGGCCGGACAGCCCCGAGGGGCCGGTCCTGCTCGCACGCGACGGAACGCTCCGGGTGTTGCGGGCCGCGCGTGATGCCGGCGTGCGGCGCGTCGTGATGACCTCCTCGTTCGCGGTCGTCGGGTACTCGCCCAAGGCCGTGCGCGACTACACGGAGGCCGACTGGACCGACCCGGACGTCCCGGGACTGGCTCCGTACCCGCGATCCAAGACGATCGCCGAGCGCGCCGCGTGGCACTTCGTTCGGGGCCAGGGCGGTGGCATGGAGCTGGTGGCGGTCAACCCGACCCTCATCCTCGGGCCGACGCTGACCACGCAGGCGCGATCCACGCTGCGACTGGTCGTGGCGATGCTGGACGGGACGATGCAGACGGCGCCGCGGCAGCGCTTCGGCGTCGCCGACGTGCGCGACGTAGCCGATCTCCACATCCGGGCGATGGTCGCGCCCGAGGCGGCCGGCGAGCGCTTCCTGGCGCTCGCCGACGGCCCGACGATCACGTACCTGCAGCTCGCCCAGATCCTGCGCGACCGGCTCGGTCCGCTCGCGGCGCGAGCGCCGACCGAGGAAGCGCCGGGAGACGAGTTGCCCGACATGGTCATCCACAACGATCGCGCGAAGCGCATGCTCGGCCGGACGCCGAGGCCGGCGGAGATCACGATCGCCGAGACGGGCGAGAGCCTTCGCGATCTCGGGCTCCTGAGACAGGGGTGACGACGCGGGCCCCGACGGCGACCCGGCGAGCGAGGCCGTGCGGTCAGGGTGCCGGCGGGGGGCGGTGCGCGGTCGCGATGCCCGCGACGACCAGCCCGGTCCCGGCGATCGCCGCCGCGTTGACGGCCTCGCCGAGCAGGGCGGCACCCAACAGCAGGGCCACCACCGGCCCCAGCGCGAGGAAGAGGGTCACGCGGGAGGCCTCGGCGCGCTGGAGCGCCCAGAGCAGCAGGAGGTAGCCCACGCCGCTGCCGACGCCGACGAAGGCGATCGCTCCCCAGGTCGATGGCGGAAGGTGACGGCGGGCGCCGAGCAGCCCGGTTGCGATCGCCGGGGCGAGGAGGACGGCCACGGAGGCGCTCATGGCGACCGCGCCGACCTGCGCGGCCGGATAGCGGGCGAGGTAGGGGCGGTAGAGGACGCTGCACAGGGCGGTCGCGGAGGCGCTGCCGAGGGCGGCGAGCACGGGTGCGAGTCCGGCGCCGGGCGGCAGGGGCGCGGCGAGCGCGAGGCCGACGCCGACGAGAGCGAGGATCGCCCCGGCGGCCTTGGGCCAGGTCAGGCGCTCCTGCCCGAGGACCACGGCCAGCAGCAGGCCCTGGAGGGGCGCCGTCGTGAACAGGAGCGCGGCCAGCCCGGACGGGAGCCGCTCCAGGGCCACATTGAGCAGGAGCACGACCACCGCGAACTGGGCCACGCCCAGCAGCGCGACGGGGAGCAGATCGCGCACGGGCCATCGTCGCGTCCCCAGCTTGAGGGCCGCCGGCAGGACGACGAGCAGGGCGAGCGCGTAGCGCAGGAGGGCGAGCTCGCTGACGCCCGCGTGCCGCAGCGCGAAGCGGCTGGCGACCATCGCGGCCCCGACCTGGATGCCCATCAGGGCGGCCGCGGCGCTGGCGAGCCGCTGCGGTGCGGCCGCCCTGGCGTTCACAGGGCCAGCTCCCAGGTCTCGCCGACCAGATCGCAGCCGAAGCTGTGGTGCGGCTCGGACGCGACGCGCTCGAAGCCTTCGCGCTCGTAGACGCGCCGAGCTGCGGTGAGGACGTCGTTGGTCCAGAGGGTGACCCTCCGGTAGCCTGCACGGCGCGCGAAGCGGATGCACGTGCTCACGAGGCTGCTGCCGAGCCCGAGCCCGCGCGCGTCCGGCTCCACCAACAGCAGGCGCAGCTGGCCGACACCGTCGCCTGCGTCCACCAGGAATACCGACCCCACCGGACGTCCCTGGATCTCGGCGATCCAGCAGCGCTCTCGCACGGGCTCGTGTCGATCGGCGAAGTCGGCCACGATGCGCGCCACCAGGGCCTCGAAGCTGGCGTCCCAACCGTACTCGCGGGCGTACAGAGCGCCGTGGCGCTGCACCACCCAGCCGAGCTCGCCGGGCTCGGGATCGCGCAGCACGAACGGACCGGAGTACTTCAGGGGGCCTCCCAGGACCTCCTGGACGACGTCCATGGCCTCGACGAGCCTCGCCTGGTCGGCCTCGGTCACGTCGTCGAGCAACGCCTGGATCTCGTCCGCGGCTCTCCGGTCGATGAGCGCGAAGGCCTCTCTTCCCCCGTCGGTCAGGGTGAGGAGACGCTGCCGGGCGTCCTCCTCGGACCGTCTGCGCTCGAGGAGGTCGGCCCCTTCGAGGCGCCCTACGAGTCGGCTCAGGTACCCCGGGTCGAGACCCAGATCGCGCGCCAGCGAGGCCGCCATGATGTCGGGGCGGTGCGCCACCTCGTAGAGGACGCGCGCCTCCGGCAGGCTGTAGGGGCTGTGCAGGAGGCCTTCCTGGAGCGCCCCGACCTCACGCGTGATGAAGCGATTGAAGGCGCGGATGCGGTCGATGCGTTGCCGCATTCGCGCGCTGGGCGTGCGCTCGACCGCCCGCGGCGTGGAGCCGCCTCCTTCGTCTTCAGGGTGTGACGTCGCCATCGTGCACCCTCCCGTTCCTATCGTTGCGTACAGCATATAGGTAGTTGCCTAAAGCAACGAGTGACGGAGCGTCACGATCGCGCCGGCACACGGACCCGGTCCGCCTGCCCGTCTGGTTGCGCTCAGCCGGCCCGTTCGAGGAGCGTCGCCAGCATCTTGTCGATGCGACGCCGGCGCGTCTCCTCCTTCTTGGCCTGTGCGATCGGCTCGACGAGGCGCCGCTGGTTGCTGTACGAGAGCTTCGCCAGGGCGGCCCTCGCGGCAGGGTGCCCGTCGAGCGCCCGGCGCAGGCCGGGTGGGAGGACCACCTCGCGGGGCCGGGCGTCGAGCTCGATCGTGACGTCGACCTCGTCGCCGGCCCGGACGTCGGCGCGCTTGCGGATCTCGGCACTGACGGGGATGAGGTAGAAGCCGCCCATACGCGCGATGCTGCTCGGGTAGGTCGTCGTCCCGATGGTCACGCGTACCTTGGGGTGCCTGCCTCCGCCGAGCTCCGTGACGAGGTCGTCCGGGACGCGGATCCCGGTTGCGGTCTTGCCGTTGAGGTCGATGCGTGCACGGAAGTTCATGGATCCTCCTGTCGGGTAGCCGCTGCAGAGCCGGGAGGGGGCATGGGCGCACGCGATGGGCAGGGCGGGTCCCCGCGGGCCGCGCGCCGTCTGGCCTGGCCGCCCGTACTGGACGGGTCAGTACTGGAGCTGGTAGGATGCTAGCAGAAGCGTACTAGACCGTCAAGTACCGGCCGGATGCCGAGTTCCGGAGGCGGGCCATGGCCAGAGCGGAAGACGTGAAGGGAAAGGGAGAGGCATCGCGTGGGCGCGGAGCCCCCCCGAAGCGACGGGCGCGGCGGATGGCGAGCGCGCCCGCGATCCTGGACGCGGCGGCGACCCTGTTCCTCCGCGGCGGCTATCTGGGCACCAGCGTCGATGCGGTCGCCGAGCTGGCGCGCGTGTCGAAGCAGACCATCTACACGCACTTCGGCGACAAGGAGCGGTTGTTCCGGGAGGTCGTCCTGCGCAACAGCGAAGCCGCCGAGCCGTTCATCGCCTCGATCGAGCCTGTCCTCGCGGGGGCCGGCGATCTCGAGACCGGCCTTCGCGAGCTGGCGCGTCGCTACCTGGCGATCGTGCTTCGGCCCGAGGTCGTCAGCCTGCGCAGGCTGGTGATCGGCGAAGCGGCAGCCTTCCCGGAGCTGGCGCGCGAGTACCACGAGCGCGTGCCCCAACGGGTGCTCGACACGCTGACGGTCGCGTTCGAGCGGCGAGCACGGAGCGGGGAGCTCGGAGGGGGGGACGCGCGACGGGCGGCCGAGCACTATGCGTTCCTGGTGATCGGCGCTCTGCTCGACCGGGCCATGTTCACGGGCGAGGACCGGTCCGTCGACGTGCGCGAGCTGGAGGCGGCGGCCGACGCTGGGGTGCGGGCCTTCCTCGCCGCCCACGGCCTCTAGGGTCGCCGCGCGCGCTGCCGCTCGGCGCGGGCCCCCGCACGGCGCGCGGTCGCCGTGCGGCAGCCCGCGTCTCAGCCCGCGTCTCGGCCCGGGCGTCGGCTCTCGGCGAGCTCGTCCAGACGCACGCGTCGCGCCTCGGCGCGCGAGCGCTCGGCGGCGAACGCCATCACGTGGCTCTCGATCGAGGCCGCCAGGTCGCTCGGCACCTCGCCGGCCGGCCGGCCCGCTCTCCGTTGCTCCAGCCGTTGCAGGAAGTCCACGATGAGGGCGTCGTCCCCGCCGGCGTGGCGTGCGCCGGCGCCGCCGACGGTGATGCGCTCGCTCCGGTCGTGGGCGAAGTCGTGCAGCTCGAGCCAGCCCTGGTCGAGGTCGCCTCGGATCTCCCCGTGCGTACCCATGACGTGGATGTGCCGCGTGATGTCGGCGCTGAAGGCCTGGACGGTGAGGGACACCGCGACCCCGTTGGCGAACGCGAGCTGCACGAGCTGGTGGTCCGCAACGTCGTTGTCGCAGTGGTAGACGCAGCGGCCGTAAGGTCCGCTGCGTAGCGCCTCGACCAGGTCGGCCTCGTCCCCCTGGGGCGCCACCACGCTGTTGGGCCATTCGCGGGAGCCGGCGAAGCGCTCGAGGTAGATGCGGATCGCCGAGTACGGGCAGTTGCGCTCGACGGCGCAGCCGTCCATGCAGCGGTCGCTGGACCCGACGGGAGCGTTCTCCGGGCGGAAGTGGGCCAGGTCGCCGATCGACGTCAGCGCCTCGCAGCGCGCGTCCACCAGCCACCGAAGGATGTCGAGGTCGTGGCACGCCTTGGCGAGAAGCATCGGGCTGCTGTCGGCCTCGCGGCGCCAGTTGCCCCGGACGTAGCTGTGCGCGAAGTGGTAGTAGCCGATGTTCTCGGTGTGCTGGATGGCCACGGTGCGGCCGATCCGACCCTGGCCCAGAAGCTCCTTGAGCGTCCGGAAGAACGGCGTGTAGCGCAGCACGTGCGCGACCGTGACGGTGCCGGCGCCGGGGCGGGCGGCGGCGTCCTGGATGGCGCGAACGCCTGCGAGATCGGGGGCGATGGGCTTCTCCAGCAGGACGTGCAGGCCCCGCCCGAGCGCCCTCACCGTCGGGGTGACGTGCGCGCGATCGGGCGTGGCCACGATCACGGCGTCGAGGT
The DNA here is from genome assembly GCA_964616005.1 of uncultured bacterium. Taxonomy (GTDB): domain Bacteria; phylum Deinococcota; class Deinococci; order Deinococcales; family Trueperaceae; genus JASBRS01. The sequence goes on from CAZTTB010000036.1 coordinate 6,083, forward strand.
CGACGACCTCGCGAAGCAGCGTCTCGGCGTCGCGGAACAGCGCTTCGGGCCCGACCCCGAAACGCGCCCCCACCTCGGACAGGCGCGCCTCCCGGGGGTCGGCGATGGCGACGATGCGCGCTCCCGTCCCCCGTCGTGCGATGAGCTCACCGTAGACGTCGGCGCCGCGGTTGCCGGCGCCCAGGAGGGCGATCTGGAGGGGTGCGTCGGACGGGGTGGGCATGGGCTCTCCTGGCTGGTGAAGGGGCGGTCAGCCCTTCAGGGCGCCCGCGGTGATGCCGCGGACGAACACGCCCTGGACCGAGCTGAACAGCAGGGCGACGGGAACGGTGGCGAGGATCCCCCCCGCCATCAGCAAGTTCCAGTAGACGATATTCTGACCCACGAAGCGCGACATCGCGAGCGGGATGGGGTAGAGCTGGTCGTTGTTGAGGAACACGAGCGGGAAGATGAGGGCGTTCCAGGCGAAGATGAAGGTGTAGATGCCGGCCATGGCGATCCCCGGCGCCGCGAGCGGCAGCACCACGTGTCGAAGGCTGCTGAGCCGCGAGCAGCCGTCGATCATGGCCGCCTCCTCGAGGTCGGGAGGGATGCTCTCGAGGTAGCCGTGCAGGAGCCACAGCGCGATGGGGATGGCGAGAGCGCTCTCCGCCAGGATGACGGCGAGATAGGTGTTGAGCAAGTGGTAGCCCCGCATCATCTGGTAGAGCGACACGATCATGACGACGGGCGAGAACATCTGCGTGGCGAGTGCGGTGAACAGGAGCGCCTGCCGGCCGCGGAAGCGGAAGCGGGAGAGGCCGTAGGCCGCCAGGAAGCCCAGGACGATGGCGATGCCCGATGTGGCCACGGCGATGATGGCACTGTTGAGGTAGGCCCGTCCGAACTGGTAGCCCCCGGTCAGGACCTCGACGTAGTTGTGGAACGACCAGTGCTGCGGCCACCAGCTCGGCGGCCAGCTGAAGAGGTCGTTGAACGCCGTGACCGAGGTCTTCAGCATGACGTAGACCGGGAACAGCATCACGACCAACAGCACGATCAGCGCCAGGTGCTTGCCCAGGAGTGCGAGGCGGGCGGTGCGCACGGGGGTCACGCTCCCCTCTGGAGCAGGCGCCAGTACCCGAAGGACAGCACCGTCAGCAGCGCGAAGACGAAGGTCGCGAGGGCCGCGGCCTGGCCGAAATCGAACGAACCGAAGGCGGTCGTGAAGGTGCGCACCACCAGCGTGGTGGTGGCCCCTGCGGGGCCGCCGCGCGTGAGGGGCCAGATCACCTGGAAGGAGTTGAAGGTCCACACGCTGGAGAGCAGCGTCGCCACCAGCAGGATGGGGCGGATCATCGGGATCGTGATGAGCCTGAACACCTGGTGGGCCGCCGCGCCGTCGATGTGGGCGGCCTCGTAGACCTCGTTGGGGACGGACTGCAGCCCCGCCATCAGGACCATCGCCATGAACGGGATGCCCACCCACATGTCCACCGCTGCGGTGGCCACGAAGGCGGTGCCCTGCTGGCCGAGCCAGGAGATCGGTTGACCGATCACGCCGAGCGCCGACAGCAGACCGTTGAGCTGTCCGAACTGACCGTCGAGGACCCAGCGCCAGGCGATCGCCGCGATCACGACCGGCGTCACCCACGGCACCATCAGCAGGGTCATGTAGATGCGCCGCCCGCGGAAGGGGTGCTGCAGGAGCATGGCGGCGGCGAAGCCGACGAGCGTCTTGCCGCTGACCGACAGGAGCGTCCACAGCGCCGTGATCCGCAGTGACCTGAGCACTTCGGTGTTGCCCAGGAGGGCAGCGTAGTTGCCGAGCCCGATGAAGGTGCGTCCTAGGTCGGGTCGGATGAGGATGTCGCGATAGAGCGACTCGACCATGACCTTGGCGATCGGGTAGGCGAGGAACAGGGCGAGGAACAGGAGTGTGGGGATGAGATAGGGCAGGGGCGAGGCGTCCGGGCTCAGGGTTCGCCTCAGCAGCGAGGCCACGGGCGAGCTACGCGCCCGGGGGCGGTCGTGATGGGATCTCGGCGTGGACATGAGGGGGGGAAGGAGCGGCCTTCAAGGCCGCCCCTTCCTCGGGACCCTACTGGCCCGACGCCGCCGCCGGCTCGAGCTTCTTGTCCTGGATGGCCTTGGTGGCGGCCTGCAGCGCCTGCTCCGGCGTCTGCTTGCCGAGCAGGACGTTCTGGATCATGTCGCTGATGATGGTCTGGAACGGTTCCCAGGCCAACGGCTGGGGCTGCGGGAAGCCCTGCGAGATCATCTCCAGGAAGGGCTTCCAGAACGCGCCCTGGAAGGCCGCGTTGGACTGCTCGCCCTGGACCATGGGGACGAGCCCGCCGTTCAGGTCGAAGGTCGTATGGGCCTTGAGCGACGTCCAGTAGTCAACGAACGCGTAGGCCTCCTTGGGGTGCGGCGTGTTCTTGGCGATGACGATCGAGTCGCCCACCTGGATGCCCCCACAGCGGACGTCGCACGGCAGGGTCGCGGTCGCGTACGGGGCGCTGGGGTTGTTCGGATCGAGCCCCATGATGCCCTTGCCCCACGGTCCGGTGATCATCATGGCGATCTTGCCCTGCTTGAAGAGCACCGGGAGCTGCTCGCGGTTGTACTCCACCGGGTTCGGCGCCACGTGATCGGTCCGGTACAGGTCGGTGTAGAACGTCAAGGCCTTGACGCCGGCGGGCGTATCGAGGCTGACGTTGCCCTTGTCGTCGAACACCGAGCCGCCGGCCTGGTACAGGAAGTTGAAGAACTGGCTGGTGGTGGACACGTGGGCGGCGCCGGAGATGCCGATGCCGTACATACCGGGGTGCTCCTGGGTGATCTTCTTGGCGTCGGCGAGCAGCTCAGCCCAGGTCTTCGGAGGCTGCGGGATCAGGTCGGTCCGGTAGTACAGCGCCTTGGTCGAGAACGCGACCGGGAGCCCCATCAGCTTGCCCTTGAATTCGTTGCCCTTCAGCACGCCGGAGGGGAACGACGCCCGCTTGGCCTGGTCGACGTAGCTGTCGAGCGGCAGCAGGCCGCCGAGCTGCGAGAACGGGGCGATCCAGCGGCCGCCGATGTAGATGACGTCGGGCGCGTTGCCCGCCAGGAGATCGGTGGCGATCTTCTGGTACGCGGAGTCCCAGCCGACGCTCTGGAACACGACCTTGATGTCGGGGTGGGTCTGCTCGAAGCCTGCGACGAGCGTCTTGACGGTCTGTTGGGCCTGGGGCTGGTCGCCGCCGGGGTAGAGCACGTGGATGGTGACCTGCTGCGCGCTGGCGAGGGTCAGGAATGCGGCCAGGGCGATCATCACGACAAGTGTGAAGGGTCTGGGGCCTCGGGAAGAGATTCGCGTCATCGTTACCTCCAGGTACGGGAACGGGGCTTGACGGGCTCAGGACGTTCGGTCGACCTCCCACCTCCTCTGTTCGAAGTACGCCTGCGTAGCGAGGCTGGCGGCTCCTCGAGCCCACATGTCGCGGCTCTCGCGCTGGACCACCAGTTCGGGCAGCCTGGGTAGGCTGGGGAAGACATGACGTTCCAGGCTGTCCGCGATCGCGGCCCGCAAGGGCTCTCCGATGGCGACGCCCGAGCCCGTCAGGATGAGGATCTCGGGATTGATGAGGTTCACCAGGTGGGAGAGCGCCAGGCCGATGGCGTCGCCGATGTCGGCGAGGAGGCCGACGGCCCGGGGGTCCCCTTCGTCGGCCAGCAGCCCCAGATCGTCGAGGCGCTTCACGTGCAAGCCCGCCTCGGTGGCCCGGGCCAGGGTGGCCGGAACGGAGGCCACCGCTTCCAGGCACCCATGCTTCCCGCACGCACAGAGAGGGCCGTCCTCGCGGACCGTGCAGTGGCCCACCTCGCCGGCGACACCGAAGCGTCCACGATAGAGCCGGCCGCCGACCACCAGGCCGGCGCCGATGCCCTTGCCGAAGCTCACCACCGCGAAGTCCTCGAGGCCGCGCGCCCTCCCGAACATCTGCTCGCCGATCGCGAGGGTGTTGGCGTCGTTCTCCACGGCAACGGGCAGACCCAACGCCTGCTCGAGCATCGGCCCGATCGGGACGTCGGCCCAGTCGAGCACCACCGAACGGATGCAGCAGCCGCGCTCGTTGTCGACCAGCCCCGAGAGGCCGAGGCCCACACCCGCGATCGAGCCTTCGGGTACCTTCGCCGCCTCGGCGAGCTCACTCAGGAGCCCGCCGGTCGAGGCCACCACGCGCTCGGGGTGGCGTGTCGACAGCCGGCGCGTACGTCGTGCCAGCACGCGTCCATCGAGATCGGTGAGCACGGCGCTGAGCTCGCCGTCATCGAGCTTGGCGCCGGCGATGGCCGCGAGGCCCGGCTCGAGCCGCAGCAGGATCGGCGGTCGCCCCAGGCGGTCGGTCTTGCCGGCACTGGGGCTGTCCTGCTCGACCACGATGCCGACGTCGACGAGATGCTTGGTGAGCATGGTCACGGCCGAAGGGCTCAGGCCGGTCCGACGCGCGATCGCGGACCGGTTGATCGGTCCCTGTTCACGGATGACGCGGATCACCGCGGCTGCGCTGTCTTCGTTCCGGTCCATTTATTTCTTTCACAGAATTAAATTTGTCAATGATTCTAGGGCATCGCGCCGCAGAACGCAAGCCCCACCGCCGGGGCGTCGCCCGACGCACCGGCCCAGGCCGCGTGCCGGGTGTCGACGGTCACGCTCGAGGCAGCGCTGTGCGTCCCATGGCACGGGGCCCGGCCGCACCGTGCGATAGGGTCCGTGGGACCGGCGCAGCGGGGTCGTGGCCACGTACGCCTGCGGTGGGACGCCGCCGGGCGCGACCGGTCCGCCTCGAGGGAGGAACCTGCATGAACGCTTCCATCACGTCGCTCGCCGCCGTCGCCGCTCGCCTGGGCGTCGATCTGGTCGCCGCCGTCGTCATCCTGATCGTCGGATGGATCCTGGCCGGCTGGGCCGGCACGGTCGTCCGCCGGGCCGCTTCGGGCGGCGGCAGGCTGGACGGAACCGTCGCCACCGTGCTCGGCCGGGTGGCGCGGTGGACCGTCCTGGCCTTCACCGTGATCGCGGTGTTGAGTCGCTTCGGGGTGCAGACGACCAGCCTGGTCGCCCTGCTCGGCGCCGCCGGCCTGGCCATCGGCCTGGCGTTGCAGGGAGCCCTCTCCAACATCGCGGCGGGCGTCCTGTTGCTGGCGCTCAAACCCTTCCGGGTCGGGGATGCGGTCGACATCTCCGGCACGTCGGGCGTGGTCGACGACATGGGCCTGTTCGTCACGCGTCTCACCAGCTTCGACGGCGTGCCCCTGTTCGTCCCCAACAGCAACGTGTGGGGCAAGCAGGTCAGCAACTACTCGCAGGCGGGCCGGCGCCGCAACGACCTCGTCGTGGGTATCGGCTACGGCGACGATGTGGCCCACGCCATGGCCGTCCTGCAGGAACTCGTCGCCGACGAGCCGCGCGCGCTCCAGGACCCGGCGCCGCTGGTCGCCGTCGAATCGCTCGGGGAGAGCTCGGTCAACCTGCTGCTGCGGTACTGGACGGCCGCCGGCGATCTGTTCGGCACCAAGCTCGACCTGACGCGGGCCGTGAAGGAACGCTTCGACGCCGAGGGCATCTCGATCCCCTACCCGCAGCGCGACCTCCACGTGGTGGAGGGGGGCGTCGCGCTGGCGCCCGGCGCCTAGGCAGGTTCAGCCGGGCACACCGCCCGGTCGCCCTAGCGTCGGGAGGTAGACCAGCAGCGCGGCGGCGCACAGCGCAGCGGTGAGCGCGAGAGCTGTGGCGTAGGCCCCGGGCGAGGCGCCGCCTCCTGTGGGGGCGAGCGCGTTCACCACGTTGCCGATGCCCCACTGCAGGACGAAGCCGCCCAGGAACATGAAGAGGTTGATGGCGGTCACCGCCCTGCCGGTGAGCCGGGCCGGGAAGAGCACGTTGGCCTGGGCGTAGAGCAGCAGCGCGAACGACCCGCTGCCCGCCAGCAGGAACAACAGCGCGCCCAGCGCCGCGGGGGCCGCCCCGGTGCCCGCGACCAGGGCGAGCGCAGCCTGCACCAGCACCATCAGGAGCGTTGCGACCGCCACGACCCTGGCGGGCCCGAAGCGCTGAGCCAGCCAACCCGAGACGAAGAACCCGAGCACCAGGCCGATCCCTAGCCAGAGCAGCACGTTGCCCACCACCGCGGTGCTCAAGCCGGCGGCTTCGGTCAGGTACGGGCCCGCCCACAGGCTCTGGTAGGCGAAGGTCGTGCCCATCACAGCGAAGCCCAGGAACGCCAGCCGCCAGAACGCCGCACTCCCGAAGATGTCGCGGAAGCTGCCCGCGGGCGCCTGCGGGTGAGGATCCGTCCGAGGCGTACGGACGACGGCCGCGATGGCGACGGCGCCGAGCAGCAACAGCACGGCCCCGCCGGCGAAGACGGCGCGCCAGCCCACCGCGCGGTTCAGCAGCGCCAGCGGTGCGGTCGCCACCAGCGCGCCCGACGAGCCGGTGGCCGTGAGCATGCCCGCGACCGCGGCGAACCTGCGCGGCGGATGGATCTGCGAGAGCGCCTTGAGGCCGCCCATCAGGATGCCGGCTGTGCCGAGGCCGAGCAGTGCCCGGCCCACGCCCAGCCATGCGACGTTCGGCGCCGCGGCGAACACCAGCGCGCCCACCACGCCGACCAGCATCAGGACGCTGGTGGTGATCCGTGCGCCGTAACGGTCGAGGGCGCTGCCGAAGGGGAGTTGGGCGAGGGCGAAGAAGCCGAAGAACAGACCGCTCATGAGACCGAGCTGCGCCGGCGAGAGACCCATGCTGGCGGTCAGGTCGTCGGCGATGACGGCGTTGGCCGATCGGAAGAAGTAGGACAGGAAGTGGGCGGCCGCGAATACGGCGAAGACGAGCCAGGCACGGGCCACGGTGCCGGTGAGCATACCAGGGCGCCCGGAGGGGGCGTCAGCCGATCTCGCGCATGTCCTCGAGAATCTGCCAACCCACGCCCTCGGGCGTGCCCTCGAGCCGCTGTTGAAGGGTCTCCGCCACCCACGGCACCAGGCCCGAGACGTCCTCCTCCTGGTCGTCGCGGAAGGTCAGCACGGTGAGCTGGTAGAACTGCTGCGTCGCACTCAGGGTGCCGTCGTCGAAGAAGCTGAAGGGCGCGGCCGGGATGGGGTCGAGCAGCACATGCACGTCCCGGCCCAGCGTGGACGGCAGGTAGGCGGCGAAGTCCACCTCGAGTTCGCGAGGGTGCCACACGTAACCCTGCAGCAGGCGTACCCCCTGTCGCTCGTCCTGGGGCTCCGTGCTCACGTGAAGTCGGGTGGCAGGGGGAGGTCGGGCAGTGCCCGTCTCCAGCGCCCCGCGAAGCCCGCGAGGTCGTCGACGAGCAGGCCGGTGAAGCCCAGCTCCTGGCAAGCGGCGATGTTGCGCGCGTTGTCGTCGATGAACACGGTCTCGTCGGCGGCGTGGCCGAGGGCCTCGCTGAGGGCCTCGAAGGCCGCGCGGTGCGGCTTGCGGACACCGATCTCGTTGGAGAACACCCAGCGCTCGACGCGCTGCATGCGCGGGTCGTCGCGGACCACGTCGCACAACTCCGGAACGTTGTTGGACAGGACCCCGACGGTGTACGTCGGCGGCAGCGTAGCGAGCAGCGTCAACATCGGTGCGCGCCAGCGAACGGCGCCCAGGAAGGTACGCCGGAAGGTGGCCTCGTCGGTGTGGAGCCCGGTGGCCGCCGCCAGGCGGCGCTGGAACTCGGGCAGGTCGAACGCGCCGTCCTCGAACGGCCCCATCGTCGCCAGGTAGGGTTCCTCCAGGCGCGACGGTGCAACGTCATGGAGCGACGCCAGCGCGCTCACGGCGCTGCTGTCGAAGGTGCCCTCGGTGAAGACGCCGCCCCAGTCGAAGGCGATCGCGCGGATCACGAGTGCACGCCCGACCATGGCGCCGTGGCGGCTGCGCCGCTCAGCTCGCGGTGCACCAACGCCACGCCTTCGGGCACCAGCACGATCGCGGTGAAGACGACGAAGACGGCCAGGCCGACCAGCGTCGCGCGGCGGAAGAACACCGAGTAGGCGTCCTCGCTCCGGCGCACGCGGCGGTACAGCAGGCCCGCCAGCAGCAGTTGCGAGACGACGAGCACGGCGAGGGCTACGAGGGTGCCCAGGGTCCCGAGCCACGGCAGCGGGTACTCGACCAGCGCGGACACGAGATAGGTGGCGATCAGCAGGCCTGCGGCGGTGGCCGCGAGCGCTGCGGTGGGGGGGTGGGGGATCGCGTCTGCCATAGTGCCTTCATCGAAGCCCGACGCGCCGCGGAAGGCCGTTCGCGCTGCCTGTTCCGGGCGGGGCCGTGGTGTGCCGTGCGGCGCGGGCGGCCCGCGCCCTGAAGGGGGCGACCGCTGCACACGCCGCACGCATGATACAGGGGAGCGGACGGCGTGTGGGCTCGGCGACGAACGCTGCCGTCAAGCCCCCGGGGCCGCTGCTCCAGGGCGCCGGCAGCACGACCCGTTGCGCATCACAACTTAGCCGTCGCGGTAGGCGGCGGCTTCGGCGAGCTGCGCCTCCCCCACCCCGCGCTCGCCGGCGAGGTCGGCCACCGTGCGCGCCACCCGAAGCACCCGCTCGTAGCCTCGTCCCGTGAGCCGGAGTCGACCGATCAGCTCGTGCGCGAGGCGGTGTGCGCCGCTCGTCAGCGCGGCCGACCGACGCAGCTCGGCGCCCGCCAGGGCGGCGTTGAGCGCGCCCTGGCGCTCGAGCATGCGGTGCCGGGCCGCGAGCACGCGACGGGCGACCGCCGCCGAGGCCTCACCCGGGGCCCGAGCCAGTACCTCGGCCGGCGTGAGCCGGGGCAGCCGCACGCGCAGGTCGAAGCGGTCCAGCAGCGGGCCCGAGACGCGCCGTTGGTAGCGCTGTCGCTCGCCGGGAGGGCACACGCAGGGCTCCAGCGGATCGCCGTCGTAGCCGCAAGCGCACGGGTTGCGGGCGGCCACCAGCAGGAATCGGGCGGGGAAGGTGACGCTGCCTCCGACCCGCGAGACCGTGACGCGGCCCTCCTCGAGCGGTTGCCGCAGGGCTTCGAGGGTGCGGCGGCCGAACTCGGGCAGCTCGTCCATGAACAGCACGCCGCGGTGGGCGAGGCTGGCCTCGCCGGGGCGCGGCGGCGAGCCGCCGCCGACCACGCCGCCCTGCGAGCTGCTGTGGTGCGGGCTGCGCAGGGGAGGGTGCCGGACCAGCCCGTGCCCGGCCAGCAGGCCCGCCGTGGAGTGGATGCGCGTCACCTCGATCGCCTCCTCCTCCGTGAGCGGAGGCAGGAGGCCGGCGAGGCGGCGGGCCAGCATGGTCTTGCCCGCGCCGGGTGGGCCGGTGAGGAGGAGATTGTGGGCGCCGGCCGCAGCGATCTCCAGGGCGCGACGCCCACCGGCCTGACCGCGCACGTCGACCAGATCGGGGACGGACGGGGCGGGCGCGGGCGGGCCGGGGGTGCACGGCACCAGCACGAGGCGGCCGCGGAGGTGGTCGGCGGCCTCGGCCAGAGTGCGCGGAGCCAGCACCCGCAGCCCCTTCACGGCCGCCACCTCGGGCGCGTTCAGCGGCGGGGCCAGCACCGTGCGATGCCCCCGCTCCGCGGCCAGCAGGCCGATGTTGATGGCCCCGCGCACGGGCCGCAGGGTGCCGTCGAGCGCCAGCTCACCGAAGGCCAGGGTGCCTTCCAGGGCGCGGGCGGGCAGCCGGCGTTCGGCGGCGAGCAGGGCCAGCGCGATCGGCAGGTCGAAGGCGGGCCCCTCCTTGCGGATGTCGGCGGGCGCCAGGTTCACGGTGATGCGGCTCGGAGGCATGGCGGCGCCCAGGTGCTTGAGCGCGGCACGCACGCGTTCGCGCGACTCCTGCACGGCCGCGCCCGGCAGCCCCACCACCGTGAACGACGGCAGGCCGCCGCTCACGAACACCTCGACCCGCACCTCCAGTGCGTCGACGCCGACGACGGTGGCGGACAGGGTGTGGGCCAGCATGGTGCCATACCTTAGCCAGCGGACGCGGGGGCTCAGGCGACGCGCTTGGCACAGGTGGCGGTGTCCTCGGCAAGGCCCCGAGGGGCGGCTGTGGGACGGCGCCCGGCCCGCGGCTACCGCCGGGCCCGGTCACCCGGCGCACTACCGTGACGCCGTCATCGACCCGGGGACCCGTGTCCTGATAGGGTGGTGCGTCGACAGCAAGCCGACGAGCGTCATGCTCACTCTATCGAGGAGGTACCCACGATGAGGATCTTCCGTACGTTGGCCGTGCTCTCGGGGCTCGCCCTGGTGCTCAGCGCATGCGGTCTCGTGAACAGCCTTGTCCCAGACCAGAAGGTCGCCAACCCGCTCGGCATCGACGGCCAGACGATCACCATGAGCGCCCAGCCGGGAACGGCAGCCCTGTCGCCGCAGGCGACGGGCACCAACACGTTCGGAGGGAACTTCAGTGGGACCTTCGGGGACATCGACGCAAGCAGCATCCCCGGCGGCGTCAAGCCCAGCGGCTTCGTGGCCGATATCGGGATCGACAGCACCGCAACCATCGCGTCGACCAGCGCCAGCTCGTTGCCGGCGACCATCAACGTCACGAACGTGGGGCTCTCGCTTCAGGTCAACGACGGTGCGACCGCCGGTGGCACCCCCAGCTTCACGCTGACGCCGCCCTACACGCACGCCGGCACCCTGCTCGTCCTCACTCAGCAGGCCGGAACCTGCTCGACGACCAGCGGTATCAGCTGTGACTACGCGGTCACCGCGGGTCCCGACCTGGGTGCCGCGCTCATCGCGCTCAGCTTGTCGAGCAGCGACGTCGGCACGCTCTGGCAGATCGTGACGACCGGCAGCTCCACCAACCACGCTGGCGGCACCGTCTCGGTGACGCTCGACCAGAACCTGCCGAGCGACGCGACGCTGCAGGTCAAGCTGGTCTCGAAGGAGGGCACGCTCAGCTTCTAGCGGCCGCGCCCAGTTGGAACGCACGAATGACCATGGGTTCGCCCACCGGAACGATCCGGTGGGCGAACCCGTTTCTCCGAAAGCGCCGCGCCCGCCTCAGGCCGGCTCGCTCCGCGCGATGATCCCGAACGTGCCCGGCCCGACGTGGCTGGTGAGCACCGCCCCGATCCGGTAGAAGCCGCTGAAACGCACCTCCACGCCCTTCTGTTCGACCGCGGTGCGCAGGCGCTCGACGGCCGATCGGTCCTCGACGTGGATGTAGTCGATGGTGAGCGTCTCGCCGGGATGCGCGGCCGCGAAGGCGGCCAGCCGGTCGACCATCTCCTGGACCGCCTTCTTCATGCCCCGTGCCCGCGTCAGCGGCTCGAGGAGTCCGTCCGCCAGCGTGAGGATGGGCTTGATGTTGAGCAGGCTGCCCACCAGGGCACTGGCTCGGCCGATCCGCCCGCCCTTCTGGAGGTAGTCGAAGGAGGCGACGGTGAACGCGATGAAGGTGTTGTCGCGCATGCCGGTCAGGCCGGCCTCGATCTCCTCGAAGGAGGCGCCGCGGTCGCGCAGGCGCGCCGCCGTTCGCACCATGGCGCCGTGGCCCAGGCTGGCCGACCGACTGTCGAACACGACCACGCGGGCGCTCACCGCGTCACTCGCCGCGACCGCCGACTGGTAGGTGCCCGACAGCTTCGCGCTCAGGGTGATGACGAGGATGGTGTCCGCCCCCATCTCCACGGCCTCGCGGTAGGCGGACGCGAAATCCTCGGGGTTCGGCTGGCTGGTGGTGGGTAGGTCCGCGCCCTCGGCGACGCCGCGGATGATCGCGCCCGGCTCGATGTCCAGCCAGTCACGGAAGGTGTCGCCCTTGAAGGTCACGTACAACGGCACCCGCAGGATCCCGAGTTGCTCCAGCTCGTCGACGTGCAGATCGGTGGTCGAGTCGGTCACGATGGCCAGGTTCATGCTGCTCCCTCGTCGGACCGTCCATCCCCCGGCCGGTCACGGTGCGCGTGTCGGACGTGACCGCAGTCTACCGCCCCGGTGGGGCCGCGGCGCGGGCGGCGGCGGTGAGCGGCGCGCGGCGAGAGCGCGTTCAGGGGGTGGGGGGCACGGCCAGCGCCCCCTGGGCGATGAGATGCTCGGCGATCTGTACGGCGTTGAGTGCTGCACCCTTGCGGATCTGGTCCCCTGCCACGAACAGCGCCACGGCCCCGTCCAGGCTGGCGTCTGCACGGATGCGGCCGACCAGGACCTCGTCGCCGCCCGACGCGTCGAGGGGCATGGGGAAGGTGTTGCGGGCGCGGTCGTCGACCACCCGGACGCCGGGGGCCGCGGCCAGCGTCTCGCGAGCCTCGTCGGCCGACACGGGCCGACGGAACTCGGCATGGATGGCCTCGCTGTGGGCCCGGAAGACCGGCACCCGCACGCACGTCGCGCTCAGGCGCAGCGCCGGCTCGGCGAGGATCTTGCGCGCCTCCAGCAGCAGCTTGCGCTCCTCGACGTTGTAGCCGTCCTCGCCCACGTCGCTGTCGTGGCTGAACAGATTGAAGGCGATCCGGTGCTGGAACTTCGACGGTCTCGTATCGCCGCCGGCGAGCGCGGCCCGCGTCTGCTCGCGCAGCTCCTCGATGCCGGCCGCCCCGGCGCCGGAGACGGCCTGGTAGGTGGCGACGGTGGCCCGCACCAGCCCGAAGGCCCGGTGCAGCGGCGCCAGCGCCATCAGCGCGATGATGGTCGAGCAGTTGGGGTTGGCGATGAT